>DATMZU010000209.1:0-14962 GCA_035607435.1 Thermoanaerobaculia bacterium
TCGGCGCGGCGTCGTTCGCGCCGTCGTTTTTCCCCTCGGGGAAGCGGCTCCTGTTCTCCTCCAACACCGGCGACCCGAAAGGACGGGAGTTCGACCTCTGGGCGATCGACCTCGACGGCACGCGCCTCGAACGGATCACCCGCTCGGCCGGCTTCGACGGCTTCCCGCTGTTTTCGCCCGACGGCAAGCGCCTGGCCTTCTCTTCGAACCGCAACCAGAAGGCGCCTGGGGACACGAACGTCTTCGTCGCCCGCTGGGTGGATTCTCCCGTCGTCCCTGAAATGACGACCGATGCCGACTGGTTCGCCGCGGACGTCGCCTGGCTCGCGGACGACGCGCGCGAGGGACGCGGCGTGGGCACGGAAGGGCTCGCCGTGGCGGGCCGATGGCTCGACGCGCGTTTCCGCGGGGCCGGCCTGGAGCCGGGGTTTCAAAACGACGGGGAGACGCCGAGCTACTTCCAGCGGTTCGACGTGCCCCTCTCGATCGAGGCGGGGCCGAAAACGCGCGCGGCGCTCGACGGCGTCGCCCTGGACGGCGAGAGCTTCCGGCCGCTCGGTTTCTCCTCCTCCGGCTCGGTTTCGGGCGAGGTGGTCGCCGCGGGCTACGGCGTCACCGCGCCGGAGCGGGGGATCGACGACTACGCGGGAGTGGACGCGAAAGGCAAAATCGTCGCGGTCCGCCGTTTCGTGGCACCTGCTGCCGCGCCGGTCGAGGCCCCCAAGGAGGGAGAAAAGGAGACGCCCGCCCAGCGCGAAGCGCGCGAACAGGCCGCCGATGTCGAGCGGCGCGACTCCGACCTCCGCTACAAGGCGTTCAATGCCAAGCAGCACGGCGCTACGGGCATGATCGTGGTGGACCTGCCGCCGCCGAGCCAACCGATCAAGCCGACCGCCGAGCTGCCCGGCCAGATGCCGGACGAGGCGCCGCTGCCGGCGCTTTCCGTCGCCGACGCCGGAAACGCGGGGATTCCGGTGATCGCGGTGTCCCGGAAGGCGGGCGCGAGCCTGTTTTCCACCGGGGACGACCGGATCTCGCGCGCGGAGATCACGGTCGAGCTGGTCACCCGCACCGAGCGCGCGATGAACGTCGTGGGGGTGCTGCGGGCCCAGGGCGTCAAAGACTCCGACCGGCTTCCCGGCGCGGTGTTGATCGGCGCCCATTACGACCATCTCGGCTTCGGCCCGTTCGGCTCGCTCGATCCCGACTCGAAGGCCCCCCACAACGGCGCGGACGACAACGCCTCGGGAACCGCCGCGCTGCTGCTCGCGGCGCGCAAACTGGCCGAAGACCGGAACTCCCTCCGCCGCGACGTCTGGTTCGTCGCCTTCTCCGGCGAAGAGCGCGGCGTGCTCGGCTCGACCGCGTTCACCCGCGAGCCGCCGCCGGGCCTCGCGCTCGCCGATCTGGACGCGATGATCAACATGGACATGGTCGGCCGGCTGCGCGAAAACAAGCTCTCGGTCCTGGGCGGCGAATCGGGCGAAGGGTGGGCCGGCTTGGTCGATCCGGCCTGCGGGCGCGCCGGCCTGACCTGCACCGTCAACGGCGACGGCTACGGTCCGTCGGATCACAGCCCGTTCTATGCCGCGGGCGTGCCCGTGCTCCATCTGTTCACCGGCACCCACTCCGACTACCACCGGCCGAGCGACGATTCCGACAAGATCAACGCGCTCGGCGGCGCGAAGGTGGCGGCGCTCGCCGCGGATCTCGCGCGGACGGTCGCGAACCGGCCCGAGCGGGTGGCGTACAAGTCGGCTCCCGCACCCGCCCCGGCGGGAGACGTCCGCGGCTCCGGCGCCTCGCTCGGCACGATTCCCGACTACGCGGGCGACGGAAGGCCGGGCGTGCTGCTCGCCGGAGCGCGCGTCGGCAGCCCGGCCGAAAAAGCGGGGATCGGCCGCGGCGATCTGCTGGTCGAACTGGCCGGCACCGAGATCCGCGACATCCAGGACTTCATGTTCGTGTTGCGCCGCGCGACCCCCGGTCAGCGCGCGCCTGTGGTGGTGGTCCGCGACGGCCGCCGCGTCACGCTCGAAGTCGAATTCGGGGTCAACACGCGGATGCGCTGAGGACTCAATCCTTCCCGAGCGCAAACGCGATCAACGTCTCGCGGTCGCGCTCGGGAAGACCCGCCAAAATCCGCCCTTCCAGGTCCTCCGGATCGGGCTCGATGCGAGCCGCTTCGATCTCCGCTTCCGAAGCGCCCACGAAACAGAGATCGCAAGGCGCCAGCCGCTCCTCCCCGAAGCGGGTCGGCGGTCCGAACGTCCGGCAGGTCAACGGCCGATGGTCGTACAGCTCGCATCGGCCCGTAGACACCTCCAACACCGGGCAAGGCATCTCCCCGAACCGCTCGCAAATCTCCGCCAGATCTTCGTCCTGTAGGTCCTTTACGTCCTTGCCCATGAATAGCCGGGCCTGCGCCCGAGCCCTTTCGATCACCCCGGCCGCCCGCTCGGGAGCCGTCCGGACCAGCTCGGCCAACCCCCGCCGCAGCCGCCGCGCATCGAGGGCGCTGATCGGAAACGGCCCATGGCAGCAGGCGGTGCAGCCGGGCCGGCAGGCGAGATGGGAACCTGCAAGCCGCCCCGCCTCCTCCCAGGCGTCTTGGATCACCCGCAACAGCTCGCGGTCGGCTGCAAGCTCGCGGGTTTTTCTCTGGCGTAAGGTCATAAGGGGAGGGTGTAGGAACACATTCGGCGTAGGGTCCCTCCCCCCGGGGAGGGCGCGTGGGGGAATCGGGGGGAGGACAGGAGGGGGGCTCGGTTCGGCGCGGGATTGCCCTGCGGGCGACCCCCATCCTGTCCTTCCCCCGGCTCCAACCCGCCCCCGCCCCGGGGGAAGGGACCCTACGCTCGGCGAGAGTGACTGATCCGGAATTCATTGCCGGATCATTAGGGCAAAGGGCACGATACCATCCGCCCGCCATGGGCCTCCGCCACCACTACTGGACGATCGCGCCGCGGATCGCGCACTCGTTCCGGCCCTTTCAATGCCTGCCGGGCGAGCCCTGGTCTCTCGAGATTGAGGACCCGAAAATGGGGCCGGTGGTCTTGACCGGCCGGCTCCACGATCGGCGAGAGGGAGGGCAGGGCGGCGATCTCGTGGTGATCGTCCATGGTCTCGGCGGCTCTTGCGAGAGCCGATACGTCCGGCTCGCCGCCGCGGCGGTCGAGCGCGCGGGGCTCTCCGTTCTGCGTCTGAACCTGCGCGGCTCGGACCGGAGCGGCACCGACTTCTACCACGCCGGGCTGACCGCCGATCTCGCCTCGGCTCTCGGCAGCCCCGAGCTGGCCGGTTTCAAGCGAATCCACCTGCTCGGCTACTCGCTCGGTGGCCATGTCGCGCTCCGCTTCGCGGCACTCGAACCCGAGCCGCGCCTCTCCGGCGTGGTCGCCGTCTGCGCTCCGCTCGATCTGGCGCTCTCGGCCGCCGCGATCGACCGGCCCGCGCTCGCCATCTATAAAACCTATCTGGTGCGGCACCTCAAAGAGATCTACCAGCCGGTCGCCGCGCGCCACCCGGAGTTGACCCCGTTCGAACGGGTGCGCGGCATCCGCTCGCTGCGCGCGTGGGATGACGCGGTCGTCGCCCCCCGCCACGGTTTCGCGAGCGGCGCCGACTACTACGCGAAGGCGAGCGTGGCGCCGCATCTCGACAAATTGCGCGTGCCGGCGCTGCTGCTCCAGGCCGAAGGCGATCCGATGGTCCCGGCGGCGACCGTCCGCCCCGCGCTCTCCCGCGCCTATCCAAACCTCGAAGTCCGCTGGCTCCGCCGCGCGGGGCACTGCGGCTTTCCCGAACCGTTTGAGCTGACCTTCAGCGCCGACCGGGAGGCTCGCCTCGAAGATCAGGCGCTGGGTTGGCTTACGGGGCGGGAGGCGTAGGGAACGCCGAGCCGCAGTGCCCCGTCTCGCGGATCGGCACGACCGCCGTTCCGGGCGGGGCGCCCAACAGGACCTCGTGGCCCGGGTGGCGGCGGGCGTCGGTCCACTTCGCATAGTCGCGCAGGTAGAGGCAGGTGCATTCGGCGCCCTGGTCGATCAGCTCCTGCTTCTGTTTCGGCGTGAGATTGAAGTCGAGGGTGGAGATCCCGAGGTCGTTCAAGATCGCCGTCCGTTCCAGATTCGCCGGATCGTGCTCCAAGCCGACCACCTGGGACGCGAGCAGCGTCTCGAACAGCCCTTTGCCGTAGGTGAGGAGGTCGTCGATCTTGCGCACCGGGGGCGGCGTGCTGGTATTGGCGAGCACGAAGCCGAGCGTTTCGGGGTTCAAGGTGCTGCCTTGGTCGAACGCGTTCACGGGGTAGTTCAAGACCACGCCGCCATCGACGAAGGTCTTCCGCTGGTCTTCGATCGAGGCGAAGAAGAGCGGAAACGAGCCCGACATCCGCACCGCGAGCGCCACCTCGAAATCGGGGCTCTTCCGGAACGACAGCTCGCGAACGTTGCCCACGTTCAAATCGGCCGAAAAAACCCGCAGGTCGAGAAAGCCGTGATCGTGGAGATACCGGAACGTCGCGCGCTTCTGGCCGGTCTTGCCTTCCACCAGGCAGCGCATCAGATCGAGATAGGTATCGCCGCGATAGAAGCCATAGCGCCGGAACAGGCGGAAAATGCCGGTCGAACCGCCATCCTCCAACTCACCGAAGTTGAGCGCCACCAGCAGTTGGCGGATCTGCTCCGGCGAGTAGCGCAACGCGACGAGCATCGCGGTGATCGACCCGGCCGACGTGCCCGCGACGCTCGTGATGTTCGGCAGGATCTTCTGCTCTGAGAGGACTTCGAGAGCGCCGCCGTAGGCGAGCCCCTTGATGCCGCCTCCCTCGAACACCAGGTTCTTCCACGGATACTCCCGCGGGGGAGGGCAGTCGGACGGTGCCGCGACCGGCGGGGGTGCCCCGGCGGTCGGGCAGGCGAAGCGGGTCGAGCGGCAGCCGGTGGCGAAGGTGGCCAGGGCGGTGAGAGCTAGAGTGAAGACGAACGGGTGGGCGTCCCGGCGGCGCATGGCGTGCTCCTCGAAAAGTGCTGAGAGGATACCCCGGAGCGGTCCGCCCCAAAACTCAAGGGTGCGGTTTCAACTGACCCTGATGGGTCATCAGAACGACGAGCACCAGGAGGAAGGAAACGACATACACGACGGACAACCCTTTGAGCCATGAGGCCATCTGGTTCAATGCGGGGTCGTCGAGATCCCGATACCGGGAGGTCCAAAGGTAACGCTGGAAGCCGAGGGAGTTCGCCATCGGCCGCACGGAAAGCGGGCGGGAGCTTCTGAGCGAGGCCCAGGTCTCCGGATGCCGATTTCGCAGGTCCCGGCGAAAGGCTCGATCCACCAGGAAGGTCGCGACGAAGAGGACGGGGATTGCGAGGATCGAATAGCTATAAAACATCTCAAGGCCGCTCATGCGATTCAGTCCTCTTCAGAGAGAGGCGGCCCGCGGCGGTGCGCCGCGGGCCGCTGTTCTACCCGATCTTAGTAGGCGCAGATCCCCTCGATGCAGAGCGCTCCCGAGAAGAAGTAGTCGTACAGCCCCGAGTCGCGCCCGTTGGCAGGATCGGCCAAAAGGTTCGAAGCGGACGAGGGACTTAGAATCCTATCGGAATACCAGCTCTCGCTCGTAAAGCAATTCATCTCCTCATCGCAGGTCTTGACGGTCGTTCGCGAGTAGGACAGCTGGCTGCCGAAGAGGTTGCCGGAACCCAACGAGGTCGTGACGGATCCCCCCGCTCCGACACCCAACCCGCCGCCGATCGTGATCGAGGAAGGCCCGTCGTGAGAGGTCGCGAGATCGAAGTGACCGCCCCAAACGTCGCCGCCGCTCAGCGAGTACACGATGTCGGGGTGCGGGGTGTCTCCGAAGGTAAGGTTCCCGGTCAAAGCGGCGCCCGTGCCGATGCCGGAGCCGATGGAGACGTCGAAATTGCCGGGTTGGGGGAGGATCTCCAGCGAACCCGAGGCGCCCAGTACGCCGTTGCCGACATCGGCGCTGACCGTAACGCTTCCATGCTCTTTGAGGAAGTCGAAGATCACTCCCAAGACATAACCGGAATCGACATGAAAGTCTATCGGGAAGGGGCATCTTCCGTCCGGATCGGAGTAGCTCATCGGGTTGTTCATGGCATAGTTGAACCGATTCCACGTCTGGGGTTTTCTGGGTCTGCCGAGCAAGCGATCCAGACTTAAGAATCGCCCCGTCATCGCCGAGAAATGGCGCGCATGCATGTAGTCCAGGTCGTCCGCCTGCCCGGAGGCATTTGCCAGATCGCGTTCGTGTCCGGTGAAGCGCTGGCGGTCGGTATAGGTCGAGCTGAAGGTGCTCGCCATCTCCTCGCCGAAGGGGTAGTAGGCGTGGAATCCGGCGATCGAACCGACGGAATTGGTGATCAGGCGGGGCGTGCCGAGCAGATCGGTGTGGAGATGGTTGACGCCGCCGCCCGCGGCGACCGAGGGCACCGTGGCGAGCAGGGTGGTGCCGCGGAAAATCGAATCGACGTAGTTCGTCCAAGCGATGTGGGAGCGAACTTCGCGGAGCACTTGGCTGTTGAGCCCGCGAAGCGTCCAGAGCGAGCCGTTGCCGCCGATCCGGTAGCTCCAGAGCCGCTGATCGGTGGCGTCGTACATATAGCGCCAATCTTCGCCGCCCGAGACCATCCGGGTCATCTGGTTGAAGGCGTCGTATTCGTAGCTGTTGCCGCTCCAGGCGGTCAGGTTTCCCGCCGCGTCGTAGCCCGTGCCGGCGGTGGTCAGGCGGTTCGTCGAGGTGGACGTCGGCGTGTTGCGCAGCAAGCCGGCCGTCGTCAGGGTCGTGATGTTGCCATACGCATCGTAGGTCTGGGTCTGGCTCTGCGACGTGCCGTCGCCCAGCCGGCCCGGGAACACGGTTCCCGAGGTGAGGCGGGAGAGGGAGTCATAGACGAAGCTCCCGGCGCCCATCTTCTTCACGTTGCCGGAGCCGTCGTAGAGATAGTTGCCGGTCGTCCACAGGACGGTGCCGTCGCTCGTCTTCTGGGTCGAGATCGCGAGCGGCCGGCCCATCCAGTTCGGGTCGCGGTCGTAGACGTCGGTCGTGCCGTTGGTATGGACGATGGTCGCCACCATGCCGTTGGCGTGGTAGGTGATCGACGAGGCGAAGTTGGGAATCGAAGAGACCCGGCCGTTCAGGAAGCCGTAGCTGACCGTCCGCGGGGAGGAGGCGCCGCAAAGAGCCGGCGTGATGCAGTCCGGGTAGGTTTCGCTTTCGAGGAGGCCGTTTTCGCCCCAGGTGAAGGTCTGGCGGAAGCCTTCTTTGGCGGTGCCGGCGAAGACGTGCGACGTGTCGCGCCGGGAGATTCGGCCGTCTTTGCCGCCGTACTCATAGGCCGTCTTGACCTCGTCGGTCGCGCTGAACGGCGCGCCGATGAAGTTGAACCGCGAGGCCGCGACCAGCTTGCCCTTGCTGTAGTCCGGGTCGCCCGAGAGCGTCGTGCCGTTGGCGCCCGAGTAGGTGAAGCTCTTCAAGCAGCGGTGGCCGCCGTTGGTGGTGCAGTTGGTAAAGCCGCCGCCGGTCTCGCGAACGATCGTCAGGCGGGCCGCGCCGTCGTACTTGAACGTCAGGTCTCGCGGCATGTTGACGCCGATTTCGCCATCGACCTTGCGGATGAGGTTGCCGCCCGCATCGTAGGACGGGTAATCGAGATCGTGCCCCAGACCGAACGAGTTGGCGGTCTTTTCCGGATCGTTCTCCCAGATGAGGAAGCCGCGGTTGTCGTAGCCGAACTGCCGCTCCTGGGCGCAGGAGCGCGCGGAGCAAGACGTCCCGAGCGGGCCGCTAGCCCCCTGGCAGGCGCGGCGCAGTCGATCGCCCGCGTCGTATTCGTAGCAGGTCTTGGTCAGGTTGGGCTCGCTCACCTCGACCAGCCGGCCGAACCGGTCGTACAGCTCGACCGTCGAGGCGGTGGTTTCGGCCGCGGCGCTGGTCGCCACCTTGACCTGGCGGGTCACCTGGCGAACCCCTTCATAGGTCAGCACCACGTCGTGCGCGTTGTCGTCCGGCGGCCGGATCGTGCCGGGGCGCCCGAAGGCATCGAAGTTCATGTAGGTCGTGCCGACGGTCAATGAGCCCTGCTCGGAGACGAATGTCCTCCAGCCGAGCGCGTTCAAGTTGGTGCGGCGCCCCGCGAAGTTGCCGTTGGGCATCCGCTCCTCTTCGAGCGTCGCGCGGCCCAGGGCGTCGAAGGTCGTTCGCCGCTCGGCCAGCGTGACGTTGGTCGGGGAAAGCTGCGTGACGGTCACCCGGGCGAGCGAAGCGGCGCTCGTCGCGTTGCGGTAGGTGTATTGGGTGCGGCCGGTCTGCGGCGGGGTGATCACGGTCGGCCGGCCCAGGCCGTCGTAGGAATAGGTCGTCTTCACCGTCGCGGCGTCGCGGCTGGAGCTCGGCATGCCGGTCGAAGGATCGATCGTCTGGTCGAGGACCTTCAAGTTGACGCCGCCGACCGTGGAGGTGGCGCGCACCCCCGCGGAGTAGGTATGGGTCGTTTGATAGACCGGTGAGGTCCCCGCCGTCTGCCCGCAGGTGAAGCCGTAGGCGGTGGCCGGGTCGGTCGAGAGCACCTGGGGATCGCCGCCGAACGCCTGCTGGGAGGTCACGTTCCCCGCGCCGTCGAAGCCGTACGTTTCGACCATGTCGTTGGCGAGATAGGTGCTGTCGTTCGCGGCGTGAACCCGGCGGCCGAGCAGGAACCCGGTGTTCGGTTCGAAGCAGAACGAACGGAAAAACAACTGCGCCCCCTCGCTTTCCCAGGAGAAGGCGTAAGTGCCCAAGATCCACGGCGCCGAGGTCGGCCAGCGCGAGAAACCGGGGGTCCCCAGGGTTCCCCGCGCCGTGTTGTAGCCCATCACGGCCGTGCGGGTGTTGTTCCCCGGAAGCGTGCCGCCGGTGGTGGTGCCGCGGTAATGGCCATAGCCGTCGAAGTCGGAACGATCGTTGTCGGCGACCGTCGTGGCGCCGCCGGACTCGTGAAACGTCGTGCGTTGCGAGACGACCCGCTGATTGAGCCGGGTCCTGTCCTCCAGCTCGGCCGCGAGGCCGAGATCGTTGTCCCGCTCGAAGCGGACGTAAAAGGTTCGGCGGGGCGTAACGCCGCCTTCCAGGATCTGGCTGGACAGCAGACGGCCCGTGCCGTCGCCGGTTTGCTCCCGGGTGAAGGGGAGACCGTATTCGTAGAGCCGTTCGACGGCCGTGCAGTTCTTGGCGCAGATCGAGAAGTAGCGGAGCGTCTTGTGGCTGAGCGGATCGGTCGTCGTGTTGACCAGCTCTTTCCGCGTTTGGC
This sequence comes from Thermoanaerobaculia bacterium, assembly GCA_035607435.1. Lineage (GTDB taxonomy): Bacteria > Acidobacteriota > Thermoanaerobaculia > Multivoradales > UBA5704 > DASYKS01. Next base: position 9,315 of record DATMZU010000209.1, read on the forward strand.
CGGCGGGCACCGCGCTCATCGCGGTCGTGTAGCTCCAGGCGCCGATCGAGGCGCCCGCGGCGTCGAACAGAGTCCTTGAGCCGACCCCCGTGGTGCGCTGCCAATAGCCGCGCAGGGTCGATTCGGTCGGGAATTGATACTCGATGTAGTCCCAGGCGATCGCGCCGAGCGTCGGCAGGGTGAGTTTCGCGAGCATCCCGGTCTTGCACGGGCCGGTCGGGGTGGTCGGGAAATAATCGCTCGCCGGCATTTTGTAGGTCGTGCCTTCCGGCAGGCTCACCTGGGTGAGGAGCGCCACGCCGATCGACTGGGTGAGGCGGTCGGTGTTGCGGCAGCCGGTGAGGTTGACGGGGGTCGCGTCGTCGAGGTTGTAGCGAAAGGTATAGAGGGCCCGCGTGTTGTTGAACGACGGCAGATCGATCTGATCGACCAGCTTCGTCTGATAGGGCAGGCCCGTGACGGTGCGGAAGCGGACATAGCTGGTCCTCGTCCCGTCGAAGATCTTCCAGGTCACCGCCTGCGCGGGGGCGACCGGCGTGCCGGCGGTTCCGAGGTAGCTGATATCGACCTTCTTGCCCGGGGTCGGCGCGAGCGCCCGGCCGCGAATCTGCAGGAGATTCCCTTTGGTATCGAAGGTGTGGATCGTGCCGTCAGGAAACTCCAGCTCGCGCGTGGACTTCTTGTAGCGAAGGTAGGCGCCGTCGCGGGTGTATTCAAAATCGGCATCGACCGGTTCGCCCTCGTGAAGGCTCGGATAGAACGTATGGCGCGAGCCGTCCGGGCTCAAGTAGGAATCCCGGAAGGAGGCAGAGCCGACCGCTTGAGGCGGATTGAATTGACCGAGCGTGACGATCCAGCCGAGGCCCGCGTTGTTGACCTTCAAGGGGAGCGCCTGCACGAAGGTCTGCTCGCCTTCGGAGCGCTCTTCGTACTCCCAGACCTGGCTGTTGTAGACCAGAGAAAGCGCATAGGACAGGCCGCCGTTGACGGGGAATGACTGGCCGATGGGGATCGCCACGGAGAGATTGCCATTGAAGGGATTGATGCTGTCCGTGTCGCCTCGGGTGATGGCGGAAGAGAAGCCGCGCGCGACGTTGGGGTGTTCTTGGGCGGTGGCCGCCGTCGCCGTGAAAAGGCCGAGGACGGCGCAGGCGCCCGCGAAAGAGAACGCGGGGAGCGCGCGAGAAAGCAACGAACCGCGGTTCACTAGGCACCTCCCGGAATGCGGGTGACGACGATTTCAAGCGACAGGGGATCGATCAGCACGACCGTATCTCCGGCGATAAAATCCAACGGCGGCGGCGGATTGTCGGGCAGCCCCGCCATCTGGTCGAGAGGGGCCTGGATCTGGCCATCGACCAGGCCGTCACCGTCTTCCGGGCTCCCGTCGCCGAGCGTCAGCGTCCAGGCTCCCGCCCCGGGCCGGGCCACCAGAACCTCACCCTGGGCTCGCAGATCGGAGATCGTGCCGTTCCCTCCGGCCCCGCGGCCGACCCCGGCGCCTTGGAAGGTGTCGCTCTGGACCGGAGGTCCGTTCGGCGCGGCGGTCGCGAATTCCCCGGTGAAGAGATCCACCGCGACCCAGACGGAATCCGGGACCGGTGGCTTGCCGAGATCGAGCTCGACACCCGTGCGGCTCAAGAGGGGAACGACTTCGAGCGTCCGCGAGCGGGTCACCACGTCGTCGAACGCGACCTCCCGCGAAACGCCGAAGAAAGCGACGCTCCCTTCCGAGCCGGTGGCGATGAGGGTCTGACCTTGGATTTGCAGCTCTAATGCGTTGATCCCGCCCGGATGGGACAGGAGCAGGAAGAGCGGGATCAGCAGAGCCTGGGGTCGTTTCAAGGACTTACCTCCGATAGAAGAGCTTGCGTGAATTAAACGGAAGCGGCCGGGGTTCGTCCCGCTCCACATAGGAGGAAACCCCTCGCAACAAAAGGTGTGAGAGCGGTCGATCAGCCAGGCCGAACCGCGCGCCGACGCGTCGGCGCTTGCGAAAGCGGCGACACGTCGCCGCACTCCAAACCGGGGGCGCCTCTTCCACTTGCCGCCCCTCTCTCGCTTGTGCTGCAATCCGCGTCCGATGATGACGCGCGAGGAGTACGACGAGCGGAAGCGGCTGATCGAGCAGCAGCACCGGACGACGATCGAGCTGATCGAGGCGGGGCGGCTGGCGCAGCTACGGGCGCTCGATCAGGTGTGGCAGGCCGAGACGGACGGGGGAGTCACGAAGACCGAGCGGGGATCCGGGAAGCCGGAACCCGCTCCCGAGCCGGCCAAACGGCGCCGCGTCTACGAGCTGCTCGAAAAAATCGAGGCCGTCTTGCCGTCTCTCCCCGAGGTCTTCGACTACAACGATCTTTGCCGGGCGCTCGGCGCCGAGCTCGATCGCGGCGCGGTGCGGCGAAATCTTCAGCTGCTGGTCGAGGAGGAAATCCTGGGGAAGGAAGGGACGACGAACGGCCGGTTTCGCCTTCTTTATCGGAAGCTCGCCCCGGCAGTCCCCCAAGAAGACGTTTGACGCCAGCGGGCGTGTCGTTCGCGCGATCCGGACGTCGCCCGTCCAACCCGGCCGACCGGTGAACGCACGCAGAAATTCGCTGAAGTCCTCCAGAAATTCGATTTCCTGAGGGACTTCGGCGAATTTCTAGGGGACTTCAGTGGTTTCCTGGGGGACTTCAGCGAATTTCTGGAGGACTTCAGTGAATTTCTGAGGGACTTCGGCGAATTTCTAGGGGACTTCAGTGATTTCCTGGAGGACTTCAGTGGTTTTCTAGGGGACTTCGGCGATTTCCTGGAGGACTTCAGTGGTTTTCTCGGGGACTTCGGCGAATTTCTAGGGGACTTCACCCATTTTCTGGGTGCTTCGACGGAATTTCTGCGTGACTTGATCGCCCGAGCGCGTGCGCTGATCGCATCTCGGAGTCCGGAGAGCGAATTCTGGGGCGCGCCGAGCGATCTTCGGCGTGCGCTCGCCGAATCCGTCAACGCGCCGAGCGAATTCCCGAGCGCGCCCGACGATCTTCAAGCTCGGTTATTTCGATTTCCAGCCGGTCCAACCCGGTCCGCGCACGACGCGGCCGGCGGCGGCTCCCGTCGGCTCGCCGTCTTTTAGAACCTGGACGCCGTTGACGAAGACCTGTTTCATGCCGGTCGCGTATTGGTGCGGTTTGTCGTAGGTCGCGACGTCCCCGACGGTTGCCGGGTCGAACACCGCGAGATCGGCGAAGTAACCCTCTTTCAGGCGGCCGCGCTCGCGGATTTTCAGCCGTTCGGACGGCAGCGAGGTCAATTTGCGGATCGCCTCTTCGAGCGGCAGCGCCTTCTCGTCGCGGACGTAGTGGCCGAGAAGCCGGGCGACGTTGCCGTAGGCGCGCGGGTGGTCGTTCGATTTCAGGAACACCCCTTCGGCGGAGGGCGCGCCCGCGTCGGAGCCGAACGCGACCCAGGGGAGGGCCACCTCTTTCTTGACGTTCTCTTCCGACATCAGAAAGTAGATCGTGCCGACGCGGCTGCCATCTTCGATCACCAAGTCCATCGCCGTCTCTTCCGGGCTCTTGCCGCGCTCTTTGGCGACCGCCGCGAGGGTCTTGCCGGTGAGCGGCTTGAGAGCGTCGTTCTTGAACCCGGCGAGCAGGATGCCGTCCGGCCCGGCGCCGAGGAACAGGTTCTCCCAGGCGTCCGTCGGGGTCGTCATCTCTTTCAACACGCGGGCTCGGATCTCCGGATCTTGCAGCCGCTTCTTCCAGGCTTCGTAGCCGCCTTCCTGCACCCACGGCGGCATCGAGGCGTCGAGGCCGGTCGCTCCGGCGGTGTAGGTGTACATGTCGGCGCTGATGTCGAGCCCCGCCTTCTGCGCCGCTTCGACCTTTCGGATCAGCTCGTCCATCTTCGGCCAATTGTTCTTGCCGGCGGCTTTCAGATGGTAGATCTCGGCGGGCAATTTGCCCCGGCGGGAGATCTCCATCAGCTCGTCCACCGCTTCGAGCAGGCGGTTGCCTTCGCTCCGCATGTGGGAGATGTAGCGTCCGCCGTAGGAGCCGGCGACCTCGGCCAGGGCGACCAGCTCGTCGGTCTTGGCGTAGAACGCCGGGGCGTAGATGAGGGAAGAGCCAAGTCCCAGGCCGCCCTCTTCCATCCCTTGGCGGACGAGAGCCTTCATCCGCTCCAGCTCCTCCGCGGTGGGGGGGCGGTCGGCGTAGCCGATCTCATGGATGCGCACGGTGGTGGCCCCGACGAACGAGGCGACGTTTTCGGCGATGCCTTTCTTCTCCAGGTGCTCCAGGTACTCGCCCAGCGTGGTCCAGGGGATGTCGTATTTCAGATCCCCCTGATCGTCGAGCATCTCTTTCCGCATTGCCGGGGTGATCGGCCCCATCGACCACCCTTCGCCGAAGACTTCGAGCGTCACCCCCTGGCGGACGTCGCTCTGCGCCCGGCCATCGACCAGCAGCGAATCGGTCGCCCAGGAGAGCATGTTGACGAAGCCGGGGGCGACCGCGAGGCCTTTGGCGTCGATCACGCTCTTCGCCGTGGCCTTCCCCAGATCGCCCACTTTGGCGATCCGGTCGCCGAGGAGGGCGACGTCGCCCCGGTAGGGTTTCCCGCCCGAACCGTCATAGATCATGCCGCCGCGGAGGATCGTGTCGTAGACGGGAGGCGCGGGCGTCGCCGCCGCAAGGGGCGCGGCGAGCAAGGCGAGCGCGAGAGCTGTAGCTTTGAGCATCGGGTCATTCCTCCGGGGCGAATCGCGGGGCGAATCGGGGGCATTCTATGAGGGTCCGGTCGCCGCGCAACCTTCCTCCCGTTCCCGCGTAGAAGCCCGGCATGCGCATCGCCGTCTTGGGCCTCGGCCTGTTCGTCCTCGTTTCCTCCACGGCCTATCCGGCGCAAGAAGCTCCCGCGGCGAAAATCGACACCCCTGAGCTTCACATCGCCCGGGTGACGGGCAAGATCGAGATCGACGGCGATTTGACCGATGCCGGCTGGCAGGACGCTTCGCGGGTCGATCGATTCTGGGAGACCAACCGGAACGAGAACGGCGAGCCGCCGGCGAAGACCGTCGGCCATATCGCCTACGACGAGCGCTATTTCTACGTTGCGCTCGAAATGACCGACCCGGACCCGAAGAGCATTCGCGCGTTCTTCTCGGACCGCGACGCGGTGCCCCAGGACACCGACTACGCGGGCATCCTGATCGACTCGGCGCACGACGGCAAAACCGGCTACCTGTTCGTGGCCAATCCGAACAACGTCCAATACGACTCGATCAACTCCGACGTCACCGGCGAGAACTCCTCGGTCGATCTGTTCTGGGATTCGGCGGCCAAAGCGACCCCCACCGGCTGGAACGTCGAGATGCGCATTCCGTTCTCCTCTCTGCGCTACGGCAAGGGCGACCCCCAGACCTGGGGCATCCTGCTCTACCGCAACTATCCGCGCGACTTCCGCTATCAGATGTTCAGCGCGCCGATCCCCCGGGGAAACGGCTGCTTCGTCTGCAACGAGAATGCGCTCACCGGCCTCGCCGGCCTGCCGACGGGGGCGCACTACGTGGTGGCGCCGTACGTGGCGGCGAACCAGCCCTGGGCGCGCGCGGACGAACCGGGCAGCGAGCTCCTAAAAGGCGATTTCAACTCCGACGTCGG
>DATMZU010000365.1:0-6669 GCA_035607435.1 Thermoanaerobaculia bacterium
AAGGGCGAGCCGATCGTCTGCCACTCGACGCGCTTCACGCTCACCGTGACGGACCTGGACATCGCGTTCGTCCGCGACAACGGCTATCACTTCTATTTCCTGGTTACCGGCTCGCTGCGCTTCACGCCGAAATCGGGCGAATTCGAGGATGGCCTGCTCAAGCACCTGGGCGAGATCGAGATCTCGCTCGAACGTGCGCCCCTCACCGCCGACCCGCGCGTTCTGCTGAACCACATCTCGTTCCAAAAAGCGCTCAATCCGAAAAAGACGTTCTCGCTCTTCAATCTCTTCACGTTCGAGCTGCGCGGCTTCGGCTTCCATCCCGCGTCGCCAAAGTTCGAGGGCCGCCCGGCGGCGGTGAACGTCTCTGGGCAGATCCGCTTCGCCCAGATCGGCGACGTGATGCAGCCGAAGATCGACTTTCACGGGCTCTGGATCGCGCCGCCGAAGAAGGGCGAGAGCCTCCCTCGGATCAAGGCCGATGGCCTGGGCGTCGATCTGCAACTGGCCGGCGCAGTGAAGGTCCGCGGCTCGGTGCTGGCCGTCGATCCCGACACCCGCACGGTCGAAGGGCGCGAGGTGGCGCCCGATGGCTACAACACCTACGGCTTCCTCGGCGAGGGCGCTTTGGACATTCCGGGCTGGGGGACGATGGAAGCGAGCCTGGGCTTCCTGGAAGTGGAGAAGAAAGACGCGCCCGGCGAGCGGAAGACGGCGTTCTTCCTCTACCTGCAGAAAGACAAGCTGGCCGTCGAGATTCCTACGGGGATCTGGACGTTCTATCTCCGCGAGGCCGGCTTCGGGTTCGGCTACCGCTATACGCTCGCGGGAATCGCGGACGCGGAGAAGGCGAAGTCGGTCGCACAACTGGTGAAGACGCTCGACGACGTGTCGCGGCGGCAAGGGGACCTGGCGCGTTATTCGGCCTGGAAGGCCGACCCGGAGAAGGACAACTTCACGCTGGCGATGCGGGCCGCGTTCCAGCCGATGGTGGCGCAGTCGACGTACGACGAGGCTACGGAGCTCAAAGCGGTCAGCCCGTTCTTCTTCGACATCGTCGCGGCGCTGCGCTCGGACTTCACGTTCCTGATGAGCGCGCGCGCCTGGCTCGGCGTCAACTACGCGACGTTCCTCGCCAACAAGGACAACTTCCGCGAGCGCCCGGGCATCCGCGGTTTCCTCTATATCTCGGTGCCTCGCTCGGAGCTTCTGCTGCGCGCGATCGCCGATTCGAAAGGTTTCATCGGCGAGGACTTCCCGCTCTTCGCCAAGGGGATGATCCTGCGCCGCGCGGCCGAGTCGGTCGACTGGACGACGACGCTATACATCCGCCCGGGTCTCTTCCACTTCGAGATGGGTTGGCCCGACCAGCTCATGGTCCGTCTCGTGGACGAGAAGAACATGCGCGTCATCGTGCGCGGCGGCATGATCTTCCGCGCCGCGGAAGACGGGTTGCTGTTCGGCTTCAACATCGGCGCGGAGGCGTTTCTCCGTTTCGAAGGGCGCGCCGGCAGCTCGATCGGTGTGGCGCTCGTGGCCGAGCTCAACGCGACGTTCGTCGCGCGGGTGCTCTCGTTCACCACCCCGGGCTTCCGCGGCTCGCTCGTCTACGGCCTCATCGCGCTCGACGCTCGGGTCAGCTTCTCGGTCGAAGCGTGGATGGAGGTCGACCTCGGCTTCACGAGCTTCACGCTGCGCATCGGTTTCTCGTTCTCACTCCAGCTCACGGCAGCCGTCGAGCTGGCGATCTCGGACAGCGGGGTCGGCGGCCGCGTGGCCGCGCGCGTCGCCGTACAGGTTTTCGGCTGCTCGCTCGGCGTCGGCGTCGGGTTCTCGTTCAACGACCGGCAGCTCGAAGCGGCGCGCGCCCAAGTGGAGCGGTTCCTCGCCATGTCGATCACGGCCGAGGAGCCCGCCTCGCCCCCGGTGCTCGCGGCGACGACCGGCGACAAGGCGATCGGCGAGACCGCGAAGAGCGCCGAAGCGGTGCACAAGGCGCCGGAACCGATCAAGCCGCAACCGAACACCGATCCGGAGCTGAAGCCGTCGATCAAGAAGTCCGGCTTCGGGCGTCCTCCGGGTCCGACCGATTTCTATCTCGTGCTGCGCAGGGCGACGGTCGGTCCGGACGGCACGCCGCTCCCGCCGGACCAGGTTTTTGCCTTTGGGATGCTGGTTCCCAAGGAAGCGCAGGCGATCGAGAAGGGCGGTTTCTACGCGGTGCCGGCAAGGAAGCGGCGCGCGCACAAGATCGAGACGGCCCACAGCGTGCAAGACGTTCAGATCTGGAAGCCCGAGGATCACAAGTTCATCCCCTTCGCCGCAAACGTGGACATCCTGCCGAGTTGGGACGCGCCGATCGCCGTACCGGGCGGCAATCGCGATACGTTCACGCTCGGCCACTTCTTCGACGAGTGCTTCCTCGCCGATACCGAGTGGGTCAAGGAAGCGGACAAGCCGGTCCGGAATGCGTCAAACTGGAACGAGCCCAAGGAGCTTCGTTTTCATCAGACCATCCAACCGCTGACCGGCTCGCGCGAAGAACGCAACCAGGAGCGCGAGCGGAATCAGAAGGCGCACGCCGCCGAAGCCGTCGAGCGGCCGTACGACGAGCGCGCGTATCAGGCCCGCTCGACCGTTTTGACGATGTTCGTCGATCAGTTCCTTTCCCTCGCCGCGACCGGCAAGCGCAGCGCCGTGCTCGTCGACGGGCTTCCCGAGGCGCACGTCACTGACCTCGGGCTCGTGTTGTTCGGACCGGTGGCGGAGCTCGAAAAGCTCCACGAGGACCATCTCGTCAAGTACGACAAGGACGACAAGGAGCAGCACGGTACGATCGAGGTCTTCAATCCGCACGAGGTCTGGTTCGACGCGCAGGACCCGATCCTCGCCGACGACCGCTCAGCCGTCGAAACGGACGGGATCAAGCTGGACTGGCGCCTCTCGATGCCGAAGGCCACGGCCCATCCCGATCATTTCATTGATCATTACGAAGTCCTGCGCACCATCGAGGGTTTCGAGCTGGGCGCCGCGCGGCAGCCCATGCGGGTGAAGCCTTCGCCGACCATTGGCGCGCGCAAGGATGACACGATCGCTCTCGTTCCCCCGGATTGGCAATTCGTCGACACGCTCGACCAGGACACCGGCGTGTCGCCGGCGATGCGGCGCGCGCTCCTGCCGGCGTATGGCGAGGCCGAGGGGCTCGACGCGGCGAAGGCCTGGCTCGAAGTCTTCGGTGGCGTCGAAGAGGTGACGGTCACCTACTCGGTGACGCCGGTGGACTGCGCCGGCGTGCGTGGCCTGCCGCGCAGCTTCACGGTGGACGTGCGGCGGCCGCAGCCGCCTATCCGGCCGGCGATCGGCGAGCTGCGGATGGTGCAAACGATCCCTCGGGATACGCCGGGCGCGCAGAACGAGGAGAAACGGCCGGAAAACCTCCAGGTCTTCCTGGCCCTGAACGACCGCGCATGGAAGGAGCCGGCCACTCAGGCCGAACGCGAGCTGACTCTCAAGGGTGTGAAGTACAAGGTCGAGCGCAGTTACCGGCTCGTGGTCGATCCGGAGGACGTCGAGCCCGCGGGCCACTATGGATCGGACGCCGCGACGTCGCGCGTGCGCGGCCCCGGCGCGTTCGCGCCGAAGAAGACGGCGGACGAGCGCTCGTTCGTCGTCAAGCGGTCGGAGACCTTGTCCTCCGAGGATCCGAAGATCAAGGCGGTCGAGCCGAACGACGAGGAGCGAAAGAACCTGCCGATCTGGGCGGATCTGAGCAAGAACAAGGATCTGCTCGATCTGTTGTGGCAGCGGCCGGACCCAAAGGTGCGCGTGGCGTCCCGCTTCTTCCTCGAGACGCTGGTCATCTTCACGCCAGACGATCCGAGGAAGGGGACGGTCGAGCACGTATCGAAGCGCGTGGCGCTGCCGGTCGAGCACGTGATCGAACGGCCGTTGCAGACCGGGGAGAAACCGGAGGAGGTCGGGCAGACCATCGCGACGCTGCGTCCCGAGGCGTTCGAGTGGGCGGTGCCGCTCGTGCTGCCGCCGCTCGGCGAGGGGCAGGTGCATACGGAGAGCGGCTTCGCGCGCTTCCGCGTGCCCAAGCCCGGAGTCCGCCTCGGCGATCTAAAAAACTGCGGCGAAGCGGCGCTCGACATCGCGCGCGATCCAGAGCGGCGGGTGCTCACCACGGTGCGCTTCGCAGCGGTACCGGACTGGGCGGGCGGTACCGTCGCAAACGCGCCGAAGCCATTGCATGGCTCTTCGATCGCGGGCTTCGATCTTTACGAGCTCGACCTCGACGATCTCGCGCCGCTCGACGTCACCACCGAGCCGGAACACCTGAAGCTGGCGGACGATGCTTCGGTGTGGCGGCGGGCGCGCCGCGTGGCGCGGATCGAGCACCTGTCCAGAGAAGATGCGCGGCTCGTGCCGGCCGGCAACGCCGACTGGCAGGGGTGGCAGGCGCACTACCCGAGCGAAACACAGCGGCTCCAGTCCGCGCGCGAGGGCCGCCCTGGCGAATCGAAGCCGATCCGCGCCGCCTGGTACTCCGACCGCGAGACGACACCGCATTTCGCGGAGCGCCGTCCGCGGCTGCGGCTGCTGCCACTCGTTCCCGAGACCGCGATCGCGGAGCTGATGCGCGGCGGCAGGCCCGACCGGGTGATCGTGTCGCTGTCCGGCCTTTCGGAGTTCGCCGGACGGACGCTCGTACTGTACGACGTCACCATCAACGGTGTGAGCCTCCAGGGCTTCAAAGACCCTGAAGGGGGAGAGATCAAAAAGAGAGATGGGAGCGCATTCGAAGCGCATGACTTGCGCAACCTGCTCCTCTGTCTCGGATGGAAACCGTTCGATTCGAAGAATCCAGCCGCATTCGACGGGCTCACGCTCGTCGTCGAGGCGAAGGCCGAATTCGCGAAGGATCAGACGACGATCGGACGCGTCGAGATTCCGCTCGACTTCCGCTCGCCGCTCCATCCGTTGCTTGAAGAGGTTATCGCCGAGCTGGCTCTCGACGTCCGCGACACGGTCAAGGCCGCGGTCTACCGCCGCTACACGGTGATGCCGCAGCCGGTGACGCCGGTCGCGGCCAAGGACTTCTCCGGCTTCATGGCCGCCACGGCGCCCGAAACCGATCCCTACGGCTGGAAGGTGTTGCAGACGCTCGGCACGGCGGTGACGGTGCGGCTGTACGACGGCGCCGAGGAAGCCTTCGTGGCGCCGGAGAAGGTGAAGACGCGGGTGGATGAAGCCTTTTCCGCGGCCATCGAGCGGTGGCGTAAGGCGTATGGCGAAGAGGGTGACGCCGTCTTCGGACAGCCGTTCGCCGAGGTGTTCCTCCGGCCGGGCGCGGACCGTCTGGCCGGGCCGTTCGACGCGGTGCTCAAAAAAGAGAGCGAAGCCGAGGAGCCGCCGTGCCTCGCGCTCGACGATCAGGGGCTCGCGTTCTTGCAGCTCTCGCTGCGCCCGCGCCCCGCCAGGGCGTGGAATTACATGAAGCAGGAGCTGGTGTGGAAGCGCCTGCCGCCGGAGAAGGACGCCCGTCTTCTCAGCGTGGCGATCCGCATCGCTTCGAGAACGGAAGACGTGGACGTCCTGTGTGATCGCACAGGATCGGTCGCGGAGGTGCCGGGTGGGGGACAGATCGCGCTCATCCCGATTCCGGCCCCCCGCGAGGTCAACGAGAAGGTCACTCTCTACTTCCGTCTCGCGGGCGATACCGCGCTCGCCTCGCGGCCGGAAATGCAACTCGTGCTCGAGTTGGAGAATCGCTCCGACGGCAAACGCCAGGTGCAGACGTTCCTCCTCCCCAATGCCGACGCGCCCATCGAAGCGCCGGAGTGGCAGCCGGTCGAGACTCCGGGCACGGAGTTGCTCGATCCCTTCGACCGTTTCCCAGCGATCTCCGCGGAAAAGTGGGCGGCGGCGATGGCCGGTACGAACAAGGTTGCGGAAAAAGCGTTCCAATCGCTGCGCGCTCTCGTGGGCACGGCGTTCCCCGCGGACTTCATCATCCCCCCGCCGGCGATGATCGCCGCCACCTATCTGACGTGGACGCAGCGCTTCCTCGATCACGCGTCCAGCCAGACCGAAGGTGAGCGGCTCGACGAGCCGTGCCTCGCCATCGCCGCGCCCACCAAGGCGTCGCCCTGGAAGCTCGCCGCCGACGGCGAGGGTTACCTGACGCTGACATTCCTCCACTCCGATCGCTGGGCGCACGCGCGCGCCTACGCGGTGCGGCCGGCCGGCCGTTATCACGAGGTGCTCGCCGGCATCGGCATCGAGGCCGAGGAGCGGGCGGAGATCTTGGAGAAAGCGGAGAAGCGCCCGATCGGGTACGCCGTGGCGGTCTCGCCGCGCACGGAGCGGATCGAGCCGCCGGTAATCGTCCAGGCGCGGCTCGCAAAGTCGGTCGTGGGCTCCGAGGATCCCGAGCAACTCGTCACCGAGATCCTCGTCGCGCGCCACGGCGAGGAGGCCCTCGCCGCGTCGAATCGCCCGCTCCTGGCGCGCCTCGGGGTACCCACGTCGCTGCTCGCGTTCAGCCGTGCCTACCGTGCGCCGAAATGGCCCGAGCGGCTAAGCGCGGCGTTCCCGGACGTTCCCAAGCCGGATCTCTATCCGGTGCGCGGCGCGGCGCTGCCGAAATCCGATACGCTCGCGAAG
>DATMZU010000370.1:0-9566 GCA_035607435.1 Thermoanaerobaculia bacterium
CGTTCAAAGAGGCGGTTTCGGATTTCGAGCGCCAGCTGATCGTCAAAGCGCTCCAGACGGCCGGCGGCGTGCAGAAGCGGGCGGCCGAGCTGCTCCAGGTCAAGCCGACGACGCTCCACGAAATGATGAAACGGCTGAACATCTCGGCCGAAACCCAGTTCTCCTGATCAAAACTGAAAGACCCCTCATGCCCTCTCGCCGGTTTGCGCCCGTTGCGCTCCTTGCGCTTTTGTCGGTCCTCTGGTGCTCCGCCCTCGGAGCCGCCGAGGACGTCAACGAAAAAGTCGATGCCAAAGACAGTGGTTCGGGGGGCTCGGTCTCCACCGCGTCGCTCCTGGCGCCGCTCAGCCAGGGAAAGCGGCTCGACCTGCCGTCGCTCGACCCACAGGTCCCGCGCCCGGAAGCGATCCTCGGCGCCCCGCTGGGTGCCCAGTTCAACCATTGGGAGCGGATTCTCGACTACCTGACCGCCCTGGACGCCGCCTCCGATCGGGTCGTGCTCTCCGACTACGGCCGCACCGCGGAGGGTCGCCGACTGGTGCTGCTCGCGATCTCGACCCCGGGCAACCTGGCGAAGCTCGAAGAGATCCAGCGCGACCACCAGCGCCTGGCGGACCCCGGCTCTCTCACCGCGGCCGAGCGCGAACGGCTGATCGCGAGAACGCCTTCGGTCGTTTGGCTCGCCTACGGGGTGCATGGCAACGAATCCTCTTCCGCGGAGGCCGCGATGGGCGCGGCCTACGTGCTCGCGGCCGGCGAAGGCGACGTCGCCCGGCAGCTCGAGCGCACGGTGGTGCTGATCGACCCGCTGATGAATCCCGACGGGCGCGAGCGGTACCTTTCGACCTACGAGCAGCGCCGGGGCGCCGAGCCGAACCCGCGCCGGGAGGCGGCGGAGCACACCGAGCCCTGGCCGTCCGGCCGGGTGAACCATTACCTGATCGACCTGAACCGCGACTGGGCCTGGGCGACCCAGCCCGAGACGCGCGCCCGGCTCGCCGCCTACCGCTCGTGGGAGCCGCAGGTGTTCGTTGATTTTCACGAGATGGGCACGGATTCGACCTATTTCTTTCCGCCCGCGGCCGAGCCGATCCTTTCCCGGATCCCCCACCGCACCCTCTCCTGGCTCGAAACCTTCGGCCGCGCCAACGCCGCGACGTTCGACCGCCTCGGCTGGGTCTACTTCAAGCAGGAGAACTACGACCTGCTCTATCCCGGCTACGGCGATTCCTATCCGAGCCTGCGCGGCGCCGTCGGCATGACCTATGAAATGGCGGGCGGCGGGCGGGCGGGCGAGCTGTTGACCCGCTCGGACGGCACGCGGATCGCGCTCGCCGACCGGGTTGCCCATCACCTCGCCACCTCGCTCGCGACGTTCGCCACGGCGGCAGGAAGCTCCCGCCGCCTGCTCGAAGATTTCGTCGCCAACCGGCTGGAGTCCGCGGTCGGACCGGGCCGGCTCTACGCCTGGTCGCCCGAACAGCCGGAAGCGCGGGCGCTCGCCGACCTTTTCGCCCTCCACGGCATCCGCGTCTCCCAGCTCAAGCGCGCCACGGAGCTCCGAGTCCGTGCCCCGGAAGGGGGCGACGAGTCGCCGCGCCGGTTCCCCGCGGGGACCTTCGTCGTCACCTCCGGCCAGCCGCTCGGGCCGCTGGTCGAGGCGCTGCTCGAACGCCGGACCCAGCTTTCGGATCGTTTCATCGACCGCCAGAAAGAGCGCCAGAGCCGGAACCTCGACAGCGAGTTCTACGACATCACCGCCTGGTCGCTGCCGCTCGCCTTCAACCTGGAGGTCTGGATCGCGGCGCCGGGAGCGCCGGGCCTCGCCGGGCTCGAACCGCTCGCCCCGGTGCCGGGCGCCCTCTCGGGCGAAGGGACGCTCGGCCTGCTGATCGAGCCGCGCGGCCTCGCCTCGTACCAGCTCGCGATGCGCCTGCGCGCGCAAGGGCTCGCCCTGCGCGTGGCGCTGCGCGATTTCCGCGCCGGAGACCACGGCTATCCCTCGGGCACGCTGTTCGTTCCCCGCTACGGCAATCCGCCCGACTTCGAGGCGCGCGCGGGCGCGGCGCTTCAGGATCTCGGGCTCTCCGCCTCGCGCCTCGCCACGTCGTTCGACATCGAGGGCCTCTCGCTCGGCTCGCGCGACATGCCGACGTTGCGGCCGGTGCGGCTCGGCCTGATCGGCGGCGATGGGGTCGATACGACCTCGTTCGGCGCGCTCTGGTTCCTGTTCGACCACGCGCTCGAAGCGCCGGTCGATCGGCTCGACCTCGATCGCCTGGGCGATCTCGACCTCGCGGCCTACGACGCGCTGATCCTGCCCGACGGCTCCTACGGGGATCGGATCACGGAGAAGAGAAAAGAGCGCCTCGACGCTTGGGTGAAAAGCGGCGGCGTGCTGATCGGCATCGCCGGTGCGATCTCCTGGCTTCAGGACGCGGAGCTCACCACGGTGGAAAACTGGAAGGCGCCGGACGATCCGGAGAGCCCCGGCGATCCCGCGAACGCGGCGACCGCGGCCTCCGACCCGGCTGGAGAGACCGGCCCTCCTTCGACCTCGGAGAAGAGCGGCGGCGCCTCGGAGAGCGCGCCGGACGCCAGCGCGAAACCCGCATCGACCCCCGCCGACCGGGCGATCTCGACCCCGGGCGCCGCGTTCGCCACCCGGATGACGCCCGGCCACCCGCTCGCGATCGGAATCCCGAAAGCGCCTCCCGTGCTGATCGACGGCGACCTCGTGCTGCAGACGACCGGCGATCCGCAGCAGGACGTGTTGACCGTGGCGCCCGAAGCCCCGCTGCTCTCCGGATTCGCTTTCCCGGAAGCGGAGCAGCGGCTGGCGGGAAGCCTGCTCGCGAGCGTCGAAAGCCATGGGCACGGCGCCATCGTCCTGTTCGCCCAGGAGCCTTCGTATCGACTGTTCTGGCGCGGCACGATGCCGCTGCTGCTCAACGCGGCGCTCTACGGCCCGAGCCTCGGCCTCGGGGGGCGGTAGGACCGCAACGAACGACTGAGGAGATCTCGCCATGGCCACCGCCTCTCTCGCGCCCGATACGCCCCGCTCCCCATGGTTCGGCGTTCTCCTCGGCGGCTTCGTCGCCGGCTGCTTCGACATCCTCTACGCGATCATCAGCTGGACGCTCCACGATCCCCCGCGGTCGCCCCTCTGGGTCCTGCAGTCGGTGGCGACGGGTCTGCTCGGGGCGAAGTCGTTCGACGGCGGCGTTCCCGCCGGCCTGCTCGGCCTCTTCTGCCACTTCGTGATCGCCTTCGGCGCGTCCTTCACGTTCTATTTCGCGAGCCGCAAGATCCGGCTCCTGTCCGAGCGGCCGATCCTCTCCGGCGCGATCTTCGGCATCCTGGTCTTCCTGTTCATGAACTGGGTGGTGATCCCGCTCGCGGCCTGCCCGTTCACGATCCCGTTCACCGCGAAGGTGCTCGCCAAGGGCTTCATCTCCCACGCGCTCCTGATCGGCATCCCGATCGCCTGGCTGCAGAAGCGGTTTTCCGGATCGAGATAATCAGGCTTTACGAACCAGGCGGACCGGGTCGCCCACGCTCACCACACCCGGCTTGACGACCTCGGCGTTCAACGCCAGCCGTCCGCCGAAGCGGCGGCCAATGTCGCGCAGGACTTCCGGATCGCGCTCCAGGGTGTCCGGATCGACGGTGGTCATGGGGCAGCGGCCACGGAGCGAATCGAGCCGGATGATCACGCCGCCGGCCTCTCCCGCCTTGTCCGATTCTCCGACATGAAGCTCGGCGCCGGCCCAAGAGGTCTCGTCCATCCCGTGGACGCCACCGATCAACAAATTGGGGCGCAGGCGCCGAACGTCGCGGCCGAACTCGGCCACCGCGCCGTCGGTCGCGACGAGCAACGGCAGAACGTCGAACCGCTCGGGGCCGTCGAACTCTTCGAGCCAGGCATCGTCTCCCGCAGCCTCCCGCACCAGCTCCAGAACCGCTTCGTGATCCCAAGGAAGTTCATCCACCAGAGGCCGGCCGTCGGAACCGAGGGTGCCGGAGAGGCCCAGCAGCCGGTACTGCTTGCGGGAGGTCCGCACCCCTTCCGGGCCGCGCACGTGGACGATCCGATCGCCGACGATCCCGTTCTCCGTGACCTCCGCCGTTGTGAGCGCCTCGCCCGCGAGAGACTTGACGGGATAGCGCCAGAGGCCCGCGACGTGGAGTCCGGCGGGTTCGCTCAATCGAATCTTCCTCCCCGGCCATTCGGTCGAGCCGGCCTGGCTCTGAGATAGCCTCCGCCGCAATGTACCAAATCGGCATCGTCGGCGGAGGAATCGCCGGAACCGCGGCGGCCGTGCATCTCGCGCGCGGGGGCCACCGCGTCACCCTGTTCGAGCGCGCGCCGGTGCTCGGGCCGGTCGGGGCGGGAATCCTCCTCCAGCCTTCCGGTCAGGAGGCCCTGGCGACGCTCGGCCTGCTCGAAGCGGTGACGGCAAAGAGCGAACCGATCGCCGAGCTGCGGGCCGATCAGGTCTCCGGGCGGCGGCTGATCCGCTTGCCCTATCGAGCGGCCGATCCGGCATGGACAGGCTATGGCGTTGCCCGCGGGCTTCTGTTTAGGACGCTTCTCGACGCTTGCCGCGCGGCGGGTATCGAGATCGTCACCGGCGTGGCGATCGAAAAGCGCGAAAACACACCGGAGTCGTCATTTTTGATCGACCGGGACGGCGTCCGCCACGGTCCGTTCGATTTCGTGATCGGCGCCGACGGTTCCCGCTCCGCGCTACGTCGCGCCTCCGGATTGGACGGCGGAAGCCGCGAATACGACTTCGGCGCCCTCTGGGCGATGGGACCGTGCGCCGCGGTTACGGGCCACCTCTACCAGGTGGTGCGCGGCACGAAAGTCTTGATCGGAATTCTGCCCCTCGGAGGCGGCCGGGCGAGCCTGTTCTGGGGCGATCGAAAAGACGGCATCGACGCCATCCGAAAGGGCAACTTCGCGGCGTTCCGCGAAAAGGTGCTGGCGCTCGCCCCAAAGGCCGAAGAAATCTTCAGCGAGTTTCAAAGTTTCGATCAGGCGGCCTTCACCACCTACGTCCACGTCGCCTGCCCGCGCTGGTCCGCCGAACGGCTGCTCTTGATCGGAGATGCGGCACATGCGATGAGCCCCCACCTCGGCCAAGGGGCGAACCTGGCGCTCGCCGACGCCGAAATGTTTGCCCGGCTGCTCGCCCAAACGGGGGATTTTTCGGAAGCCTGCACTCGCTTCGAGGCCGAACGTCGCCCGCCCGCGTTGTACCTCTCCCACCTGTCCTATCTGCTGACGCCGTTCTTCCAATCCGGAAGCCGCATCCTGGGGCTGGGCCGCGACGTCGCTCTGCCGATCCTTACGGCGATTCCCCCGATTCGCCGGCTGATGGCCCGGACGCTTGCGGGCAAAGTTCGGGGACTTCCATGGGGCTAGCGGCCCGGCAGCGCGTACTTCGATCCCAACAGCGCCTCGGCGTAGATCCTTTGGGCTTTCCGATTAGGGTGGGCGTCGCCGAGGGTCGCCCAGTATTCGGGGCCGGCGTTTTGGGGGAAGCGGGCCGAGGGGTCGATGACTTCCCAGCCGCTGGCCCGGCCTGCTTCGGCGACTTTGGCGTAGATGTCGGCGAAGCTTCCGAAGTTCTTCGGTTCGTGCAGTTCGGGGCAGAGCAGGAGCGTGTAGGGAACGCCGTCCTGGCGGAGCAGGCCTCCCAACTCGGCGAGGGATTGTTTCATTCGTGCCCAGCCGGGCTGGTCGTCGCCGTAGAGCGAGCGGTAGTAGGACTTGTAGTCGCGCAGCTTCACTTCTGAGCTTTGGCGCAGGCGGGTGGAAAGCAGGCCGGCGAGCGCGGAGCGCCAGACCAGGGGGCTTTCGGACGGTTTCGGGTCGGGCTCGGCGTCGTTGATGAAGAAGCCGAGGATCACCCAGCCCGGTTTCGGATTTCGGGCGAGCGCCCGGTAGCGGGCGAGCTGCATCGAGGTGTTCGAGTTGCCGATGCCGAAGTTCATCACCCGGGAGGGCGCTCCGCGTTGGCGCAGCAGCTCTTCGAGCTGGCTCGGCCAGGTGTCCGCTTCGCCCGCTCCCCAGCCGAAGGTGAGCGAATCGCCGACCGCCATCACCAGCCAGTCGTTCGGCTGCCGGGCGGCTTCGACCTCGGGCGCGTTCTTGCGGAAGCCGCGTTCGTCGGTCCGCACCCGCATGCCCATCAGTAATTCGTCCGCGTTCGGTTGGTGCTCCTCGACCGCGCCGGGGATCGCCGAAGGCGTCTTGACGAAGCGCGCGTAGCGCCACATTTCGACGTCCAGCACGTGCAGCCAGTGGGCCGAGAGGAAACGCAGCAGCCCCTCGGCGGCGACCAGCGCGAGGAGGCAGGAGAGGGCGAGGACGGCGCAGCCGGAAAGGCGCTTTCTCATGGGCGGCGGGACTCTACCAAACCGTGGCGCTACGAACCGGCAAGCTCGGCGAGAATCGCCACGAACCGGTCGATCTCTGCCTCGGAATTGTAAAAATGGGGTGCCGCGCGCAGCCGGCCGGCCCGCGCCGAGACCACGACGCCGCGCCCGGCGAGGGCTTCCGCCAGCTCTTCCGGGGTCCGTGTGGGGTGGGCTCCGGCGACGATTCCCGAGGTTTCGCCGCGGAAGGCGCCGTCCCGGGGGGCCGCGAGCGTCAGGCCGGCCGCCTCGAAACCCGCCGCCGTGCGTTCGGCGAGCGCCAGGACTCGGCGCTCGATCGCTTCGGGCCCGGCTTCGAGCAGGATCTCCAGGCTGCCTCCGAGGCCCGCGAGGCCGTAAACGTTGAGCGTGCCGCACTCGAAGCGCTTTGCGCCCTCGGCGAACGTGAGATCGAGACGGCTCCAGTCGTAGGGTGTCCGCGTGGAGCGCCAGCCGGCCCGGGTGGGGCGCAACCGGTCGATCACCCGATCCGAGACGTAGAGCAGGCCGATCCCTTCCGGTCCGAGCAGCCATTTGTGGGTCGCTGCGGCGAGGACGTCGATCCCCAGCGCCTCGACGTCCACCGCCAGGGCGCCGAGACCCTGAATGGCATCGACCACGAACAGCGCGCCGCGCTCCCGGCAGGCCGCCCCTAGGCGCGCGAGATCGGAGCGGAAGCCCGTGGCGTACTGCACCCAGGAGAGCGCGAGCAGGCGGGTCCGACCGTCGATCCGGGCGAGCAGATCCTCGGGCTCGATGCGGCCGTCGCGCTCGGGCGCGAGGCGATACTCCACCTCGTTTCCCGCCCGCGCCGCGACGTTCATCCAAGGGTAGGCGTTCGAAGGAAACTCCCCTTCGGCGCCGACCATGTTGTCGCCGGGCCGCCAATCGATCCCCTCGGCCACGGCGGAGAGCCCCACCGAGGTGTTCTCGACGAACGCGACCTCGTGGGGGTCGGTCGCGCCGATCAGCCGAGCCGCCAAGGCGCGGACGCGCTCGACCTCGGCGTTGCGCTCCGGCCAGCGGCGGTCGCCGGTCTCGGAGACCACCCGGGCGAGGGCGGCCATTCGCTCGGCGGACCGGCGCGGCAGCGGTCCGATCGCGGCGTGATTCAAATAGAGATAGCGGCCGACGATCGGCATTTCGGCGCGAAACCGGAGCAGCGGGTCCGGCCCGGCCGGAACCTCGGTCTCCCCCGGCTTTTCGGGTCCGGCGCCGCTCACGCCGCGGGCTCCATGGAGGTTTCCACCGCGGGAGTATCGGGAGCATTGGGCGCTTCGGGAGCGGCGAGCCGCGTGCCGAAGCGCGCGCCGTATCGCAGCTCCAGAATCACCAGCGCCGGCACGCCGAGGGCCAGCACGCTCACGTAGTGCAGACCGCGGAACAACAGGGTCGCCGCCGCGGCCTCTCCCGGCCCGACGTCGAGCGCGCCGTACAACGCCACCATGGCGGCCTCCGTGGTGCCGACCCCGCCGGGCGTTCCGGTGAGCATTCCGGCCGAGGCGCCGAGTGCCACCACCGCCATCACCACGAGGGGGTTCTCCGGCCGGCCGAGCGCGGCAAAGATCAGCCACTGGGCGAGAACCGAGATGAGAAAGTACCCGCTGCCGAGCGCCGCGACCGGGAGACGCAGGCGCCGCTCGCCGACCAGCGTTTCGAGCGTTTGCGCCGCCTCGCGACCCTGGCCGTAGAGCCGCTCCCCCCGACCCCCTCGTTCACCGGCCCGCTCGGCGCGGCGGGCGAAGAATCCTGCCAGCGATCCGTTCCCGGCTCGCGATCCCAGGCCGAAGGCGGCGAACGCGAGCACCGCGAAGGCCACGAGCGTTCCGACGACCAGCCAAGGCCGCCCGAGCATCCACGCGGCGGAAACCAGCGCGAGACCCGTCCAGGTGGTCATCACCACGTAGTGCGCCAGCTGGTCGTAGAGGGTCACGCCATAGAGCGGCGCAAACGGCCGTCCGATTGCGCGCGCGAAGTAGCGGGCGCGCAGCGGGCCGCCCACCACCCGGGCCGAGGGGGTGATCAGATTGAACGCGGCCGAAGCGAGGAGGACGAAAAAGCCGAGTCCGAACCGGGGCCGGACCTCGACCGCGCGCTCGGTGGCGATCGCAAGGCGGCGATCCCAGAAAACGTACTGGCCGACCAGCCCGGCGAACGCCAGGCCCAGCAAGGCCCAATTCGCGGTCGCCGCGCGGTGGACCAGGTCGCGCCAATCGAGGTTCGCGACCAGCCGCCAGGTGAACCAGAGCGCGGCCAAAAGCAACGCAACCACCAGCGGGCGCCGGAAGCGCGAGAAGTCGAAGCGGCGGATCGAGGCGAGGAAACCCATGAGGAAGCTCTTCCGCGCGACGACAGAAATCGGACGCGAGGGCCACCGATCTTACTTCACGCTTGACGCCCTTCGCGGTCCGCGGGAAGCTGTGAGGCCGACGCAGGTCCTTGGAGGTCTCGATGAGCGAATCCGAAAACCCGGCCGGTCCAGTCGATCCGATCCCGGCCAATCCCATCCCAGCCAATCCCATCAAAGTCACGGTGCTCCGGAACGGTCCGTTCCGCGTCACCGGCGACGGCATTCAACTGCTCGACCCCGCCGGCACCGCGTTCGGCCTGGGCGGGCGCACCACGATCTCGCTCTGCCGCTGCGGCCACTCGTCGAACAAGCCGTTCTGCGACGGCTCGCACAACCACCACTCCTTCGAGGACGAGCCCAAGGTCCGCGACCTGCCGCCCAAGGTGTAGACCCGCCGTGATGCCCCGGAGGTCGATGCGTGCGCCGCGGCCCGGCTCGGCGATCCCGGCGATCGCGGGCGCCTTGGCGTGCGCCGCGGTGTTCGCCGTAGTGGGCGCCGTAGTGGGCGCCGGACCGGCGAGGGCTCAGAGCCCCGCGGCCGATTGGCGCACGGCGTCCACCGAGCACTTCCGCGTCCATTACCCGGCGGAGTCCGAGGCCTGGGCGCTGCGCGCCGCCTCGCGGTTGGAGTCGATCCGCGCGGCGGTGATCGCCGAGGTGGGCTACGAGCCGCCGCAGATCGTCGACGTGTTCGTCTCCGATCCGGTCGCCGAGCCGAACGGCATGGCGTTGCCGCTGCTCGGCCGGCCACGCATGGTGCTCTGGACCAGCCCGCCGGACGCCGGTTCGA
>DATMZU010000372.1:0-28401 GCA_035607435.1 Thermoanaerobaculia bacterium
TGGAACTCGACCAGCATCACCACGGTCGCGCAGCGCGTCCTGACCTCGCCGGCGTTCATCGCCTCGGCGACCACGACGCTGTCGTTCTGGCACACGTTCGCCTTGGAGCAGAGCACCACGCCGACCACCTGCTTTGACGGCGGAACGCTCGAATCCTCGATCGACGGCGGCACGACCTGGGTCACCATCCCCGATGCGTTGATCACCGCCGGTCCGTTCGTCGGCACGGTCTCGAGCTCGTTCGCCAGCCCGATCGCCGGCAAGCGGGCCTGGTGCGGCAACACGACAATCGGTCCCTTTACCCAGGTGACGGCCAACCTTGCCAGCTTCGCGGGCCAGACCGTGAAGCTGCGCTGGCGCGAGGGTGACGACTCAAGCGTGGCCCGGATCGGCTGGTTCGTCGATTCGGTGACCCTCACCAACGCCGGTACGGCGAGCGTCTGCGCCATGCCGGTCGCGTTGACCGGGTTCTCCGTCGAGTAACCGGCTCCGGCCGTCCATTTCTCTCCGTCCTTTCCGCCCCCGGCGTCTGTTCGCCGGGGGCGTTTTTGTCTCCGCCGAAACGTTCGCCGGGCCGCTGCGTACACCGTTCATGGCCCCTGACGAGAGCGTGACATCCCCCCGACCGGTCCCTCGGAATCGGCCCTCGAAACCGGCGTTTCCTCCCTGCTTGATCGGGTTTCACCCCATCCGACGCCAAATGATCAGGATTTTGATAGTGAGGGGCATTTTGTGGCCTTATGCTTTCGCAGCATGAACGACCTTGACACCGAGCCCCGCGAGTCCGCCCGCTTCGTCCCCGGTATCGATATCGATTGGCTTTTTGTTTCCAGCAGCTTGCGGATCTCCCGCTGGCGCTGCCAGGCGCAGAGTCCCGAGCTTTCCGGCGATCGGTGCCAGCCTTGGCACGTCCTCGGTTTCACCCACGTCGGGGCCTTCGTGATGCAGACCGAGGGGCGGAGCCTCGTGGTCGATGCCAACACCGTGATGTTGCACAGTCCGGGGATTCCGTACCGCACGGCTCATCCGTTCGGCGGTGGCGATCGCGGCAGCTCGCTGGTCCTGCGCCCGGGCGTCTTGCGCGAGATGGTCGCCCGATATGACCCGGCGCGGGTCGAGAGCGCCCCCGAGACGTTCCGCTTCCCGGCGCCCCATGCGATCTGCCCGCCGAAGGGCTACCTCTTGCAGCGGCTGTTGTTCGAGTTGCTCTCGCGGCCGAACGGCGCGGACCTGATGCGCATCGAGGAGACCGGCCTGTCGCTCGCGGAGTCCGCGATCCGCGAGTGCTTCCGCCGGGTCGTGCCGGTCAAGCGGCAGGCGCGGGCGGCCACCGTGCGCCAGCATCGCGAGTGCGTCGAGGCGGCCAAGGGGCTGCTGGTGGAGCGCTTCCGCGAGCCGCTCCGGCTGGACGATCTTGCGCTTCAGTTGAACGTTTCGTCCTGCCATCTGGCGCGCCTGTTCAAGCGCGAGACCGGCCTGCCGATCCATCGCTACCTGAACCGCCTCCGCCTCCGCTGCGCGCTCGAAGGGCTGCCGGAATGCGGCCGCGACCTGACCAGCCTCGCCTTCGACCTCGGGTTTTCAAGCCACAGCCACTTCTCGGCGAGCTTCGGCCAGGAGTTCGGTCTCACTCCGTCGCAGGTGCAGCAGATCGCCCACTCGGGCCATCTGCCGGAGAGCTTCGATCGTCGGGGGAGGGCGCCTCAAGCTCCGGCGCGGTGGGCCGGCTCGGCGCGCTCGATGATCTCTGCGCTTTCCTCTGCGCTGCCTGCGGCCGCCACCGGCCCAAGACGGGAGGCGACCGCCGCGTACTTGGTGTCGAGGGTGTCCCAGAGCGCCGCGATCTGATCGAGGCGCAGGCCCAGCTCTTCGGTCCAATGCTCGGCCTTGACCGGTTCGAGCTTTACGCCCGCGAGCCGGTACGACAGGGCGTCGAATCGCAAGGGCACGGTGCCGACCAGGATTTTCGCCGCGAGCATCTCGGCGCCGTCGGCGACCAGGCGATGCAGCTCGTTCAACACGCCGCCCGCGAGGGTGATCTTCGCTTCGCGGGTGGCGAGCCGCACCGAACCGGTCTCCGGCTCGATCAACACTTCGGGATCTTCGAGCAGCGCGCGCAGGAACCGGCAGCCGAGCACCGATTGACCGGGCTCCTTCGGGATCACGATGTCGCTCGACTCGTCGGCTTCAGGCGCGTTGTCGAGCCAAGGGGCCTTGAACTCGGTCGCCACTCCTGCCTGGCGCAGTAGGGCGAGCACCGTGCCAAGGGCGGTCTTGGTGGCGCTCCCCACGAACAGCAGCGAGTTGTCCAGCACGCATTCGAGGATTCGCGTCCGCGGCCGTTGGCCGATCAGCAGCTCGTGCTCGGCGAGGGCGCGAAGCTCCTTCCGCCGTTTGCCGCCGACGTACGGCCGGCCGGTCAGCTCGATCTCGGTTTTCACCAGGCCGGCCACCCGCTCGCGGACCGCCGTGGCGTCCGGGGTTCGCTTGTCGATCCGGATGCGGAACGCCCAGCGCCGGACCCCCACCTCGTACGGAGCGTCGGGCTCGAACGGCACGAAGCCGATCCGCTCGCGCACCTCGGAACCCGGTTCGATCTCGCGAAACGGCGCGGCTTCGAAGTCCGGCCCATCCGGCGGAACCGCGGCATTGAAACGGGTGCAGGCGACGGCACCGTAGAGAAGGCCCATCAGAATCCCCAAGTGGTAGGCAAATGAATAGAGGAAGGCCGGTCGCTCCGGGTAGAGCGGCCAGCCTTGAGGAACGGCCGAGATCTTATCGCAGCGGCGGGGACAGGCGCCCTCAGGCGCGGGCGACCCCTAGGTACCCGGGAGAGGTAAACCCGGGGAAGATCTCGCCGATCGCCGGGTTGCCCAGGCGGCGCTCGACGATCTCGGCGAGGACGGTGCGGAAATCGGTCGTCGCCGCCAGATCGCCCGGTCCCGAGAGGGCGGCCGGCGCGAGCCCCGGCCAGCGGCCATGGACTCTGCCGCCGACGATCCCCCCGCCCAACAGCAGCATGCAGTTTCCCTCGCCGTGATCGGTTCCTCTGGAGGCGTTCTCGTGCGCCCGGCGACCGAACTCGCTCATCACAACGACCGTGATTCGGCCGATCCGGTCGGCGAGGTCGGTCGCGAACGCCTGGAGGCTGGCGGCCAGGTCGCCCAGCAGACCGGCCATTTGCCCCTCGGAGCCCCCTTGGGAGGCGTGGGTGTCCCAGCCGCCCGCGTCGAGGCAGGCCACTTCCATCCCGAGGTCGGCCTTGATCATCTGCCCCACCTGTTGGAGCGCGAGCCCCAACTCGGAGGCGGGGTACTTGGCACCGTTGGCGGGGGGATTCTTCCCCGGGTCGGCCGCGGCGAGCCGGGCGATCGCCTCGAAGGTGAGCTGACCCTGGCGGTCGAGGAAACCGTCGCCGTCGTAGAGTTTGGCGAGGGAGGCCTGGAAGCGGGCGATCTCCGCGGCGCCCTGGCCCGGCCGGCCCTCCAGGTGGAAATCGGCGATCGAAGCGAGCGCGGTGGCCGGCACGGAGCCGCGCAGGGAGGCCTGCAGAATCGGGCCGATGCCCACGCCGCGAAACGGCGAGTCGTTATGGTTGACCAGAGATGCGAGATGGCGGCCGATCCAGCCGTCCGGCTGGGTCTTGTTGTCCGGCGTGCCCCGCTCGATCGAAGCCATGGCGTCGAAATGAGAATGGCTCGCGTCGGGCGAGCCGACCGCATGGACGGGAGCGAGCAGCCCCTCCTGCCAGAGCTCGGCGAGCGGCGCCAGCGCCGGATGGAGGCCGAAGAATCCGTCGAGGTCGAGCGCCCCTTTCGGCGAACCCGGCTCGCCGAGCGCGAGGGTGGGACGCAGGGAGCGGTAGTGCGCGTCGCCATAGGGAACGATCAAATGCAGGCCGTCGGAACCGCCGCGCTGGAACAGGCAGACCAGCACGTCGCCGTTGGCGGCCCGGTTCTCCGGGTGGGCGGCGAACGCCATCCGGGCGAGGCCGTGCGGCACGATGGCGGGCAGCGCGAGCGCTCCGGTCAAGGTGCGGAGGAAGGAGCGTCGGGTCGTGGCGTTCATGGTTGCGATCTCCGAAAAGTCAGCGCCACTGGAAATAGGGAGAATCGAGGAGCAGAGCCGCAATCTCGGGCGCTCGGGCGGCGAGTGTTGGGACCGGCAGGTGCGCACCGCTCGGGCCGGCCAAGGCGGCATGGGCGATCAGAGCGGTCCGATCGGCAGCCAGGAGCGCGCGGTGAAGCAACCGGTCGGTCAGGGCGTCGACCAGCTGGGCGGGGGTCGCCACGGCCGAGGCGCGGATCCATGCCGGCCAATCGATGCGCACGCCGGGCGCGCGACCCCCGGCCAGCCGGAGCAGGAGATTCCAGCGCCCGAGCAGGCCGTTGGTGTTGACCCAGGCGCCCGCGGCATCCGGGTAGCCGTTCGGCGCCGGCCAATTGAAGGGCGCCTGGCCGAGCAGCTTCGTGCCGTGGAGAAGGAGACGCGCGGCATCGGTC
Organism: Thermoanaerobaculia bacterium; assembly: GCA_035607435.1. Taxonomy (GTDB): domain Bacteria; phylum Acidobacteriota; class Thermoanaerobaculia; order Multivoradales; family UBA5704; genus DASYKS01. The sequence goes on from DATMZU010000372.1 coordinate 4,503, forward strand.
GAGGCGGAGGTCGGCAGCGCGCGAACCGCCGCGGCGAGCAGCTCGAACGGTCGCCTCACCTTCGCGTCGGCGGACTCGAACAGCTGGGTTGACAGGAGAATCGTCCGCACCGTTTCGCGGAGGTCGCCGCCGGTCGTGGTGAATGTCAACGCCGCGGCATCGACCGCCGCGGCCGGCGGAGTGTCGGCCAGAAAGCGGCGACAGAGCTTGACCGCGATGAACCGGGCGGTCGAGGGGTGGGCGGCGAGCCGATCGAGAACGATTTCGCCGTCGCGCTGTCCGCCGCCTGCCGGGATCGCTACGCCAAGCACCCTCTTGGCGCCCTGATCGTGGCTGCGCGCATCGAAGCGAAATTGCCGCCCGTCCCGGCGCTCGATCGTCCAACCGGTGAACGCCCGGGCCACGTCCTGGACGTCGGCCTGGGTATAGCCCCCCTCGACCCCCAAGGTGTGGAGCTCCATCAGCTCGCGGGCGTAGTTCTCGTTCGGTCCGCCCGCGACGTTGGTGAAATTGTCCAGGAAAACGAGCATCGCCGGGCTCCTGGCCGAAGCGCCCAGCAGATCGCGAAACCGGCCGAGCGCATGACGCCGAATGACCTCGCGGTCGTCGGCGGTTTTGAGCACCGAGGTCGGACCGTCCTGGTGGTAGATGTTGAAGTGGTTCGACCAGAAATCTACCAGCACCTCGAACAGTTGGCGGCGGCTCGCGACCGCCCGGTAGAGGGTCGCCGATTTGAGGTCGATCGCGATCTCGTGCCGCGCGTCCCCCTCGAACGGCCCGGCGGGTAGTCGGACGACCGTGGGGAAAGCGCGCGCCACCTCGCGATCGACGGCCGAATCGTCGATCCGCTCGGGCTGGAGCTGCTCGTCCAGGTAGGCCTCGATGCCGATCGCCCGAACCCGCGCGAGATCCTCCGGGCGCGGACCGAAGCTGGTGCGGGTGAGGAACAGCACCTCGCGCGAAGGGCTCGGCGGCAATGTCGGGTTGGAGGCTGCTTGGCGGAGGAAACCTCCCGCGCCGGGACGTACCCCGAGAAGCGAGAGCGCCGCGCCGGCGCCCGCGGTCGCCAAGATCCCTCGGCGGGAAACCTCTTCTAGTGCCATGAATCTGTCCTCCGATGTCTCGTCCGTAGCAGGATCGACGAGGGAGGAACCCGCGACGCGGCGGTTTCCTACGCGGTCGGCGCTTATTTGCGGCTCAGGCCTCGTGCTAGCCTCTCTGACGTCGATCCCATCCAGAAGGAGGTTTCGCCGTGCGTAGATTCGTTCTCGGCCGCGTTTTGGCCGTACCGGCCTTCGTTTTCCTCGCCGCCTCCTGCGGTCCCAAGGTGCCGCCGCCTCCTCCGAACGCCGCCGCTCCCGCCCCGGCGCCCGCCGCGGCGAAGCTCGCCGATTCGCTGAAGGTGGTCTGCTGGGACGACTACATCACCCCGCCCGTCGCCCAGGACTTCCAGAAGGAATTCGGCGTCCGGCTGGACATCGAGTTCGTCAACAACAACGAGGAAGTGCTCGATCGTTTGGGGAAAGGGGAGGTGTGGGACGTCTGGACGCCGAGCGATTACGCGGTCCAGGCGGCGGCCGAGAAGAACCTGCTCGCGCCGCTCGACAAGGCGGCGATCCCCAACCTGGCCAACGTCGGCCGACGGTTTCAGAACGCGATCTACGACCGGGAATTTCGCTTCTCGGTGCCGTTCTACTGGGGCACCACGGGGCTCGGCTACGACAAGAAGGTCTATCCCACACCCCCCGAGAGCTGGGGCTATCTCTTCGATCCCAAGCGGCGGGCCAAAGCCGCCGGCCGGATCAGCATGCTCGACGACATGCGCGAGGCGTTTTCGATCGCCTTGATCTATCTGGGCTACGACCCGAACAGCACAGATCCCGCGGCCCTGGCGAAAGCCCGCGACCTGCTGCTCGCCACCAAGCCGAGCCTCTCCGGATTCGACAGCGAGACCTACGAAGACAACCTAGGAGCCGGCAAAGTGGTCCTCACCCACGGCTGGAGCGGCGATCTCTCGCAAATCGTCGCCGAAGACCCCACCAAAGGCTTCGCCTTGCCCAAAGAGGGCTTCATGCTCTGGGTGGACAACCTGGCGATCCCCGCCGCGAGCACCAAGAAAGCCACCGCCGCGGTGCTGATCGACTACCTCCTCCGCCCCGAAGTCTCGGCCAAGCTGACCAACGCCAACCGAAACCCCACCACCGTCCCCGCCGCCCGGCCGATGATCGACCGACAAGTCCTCGACAGCCCCTCCTACCAGCTGCCGGAGGATCGGCCGTTCCATGTCGTCAAGTACCTGGGAGCGGACACGGCGAAGCTGGAGAAGTACTGGGCGGAGATCGTGGGTGGGAAGAAGTAGGGGGAGGGAGGAGGCGGTCCCGCGAGAGCACCAAGCCGGATTCCTAATCGTTGCCATGTCCACCGAGGAATCCAGCACGCCCCTGGGACCGCCGGCGTCTCGCCGGCGCCTTTCGTCGGACTCCGATTCGAGCCCCTGGCGTTCGCGCGGTTACCTACCGCACTTCGAGCGCCCCGGCCTGGTTCAAGCACTGACCTTCCGTCTCTCCGATTCCGTGCCGGCCCGCGTCATTGAGCAGTGGAAGAGCGAGCTGTCTCGGTCTACCTTGCCGTCCGAGCTGGAAGGGAAGCTCCGAAAGCACCTCGCGCGTTACGAAGACCAAGGGCAGGGCGTCTGCTGGTTGCGCAAAGATCCCATCGCGGCCCTGGTAGAACGGGCACTCTTGGAGTTCGACGACGATCGGTATCGGATCATCGCTTGGTGCATCATGCCGAATCACGTCCATGCGCTGATCGAGACGTTGGGCGAGTGGACCCTCGACCGTGTGGTTCACGGCTGGAAGTCGTATACCGCTCACGAGGCGAACCGGGTCCTTGGGAGGACAGGTCAATTCTGGGCCCGCGAATACCACGATCGATTCGTTCGGGACGACGATCATCTGAAAAAGGCCATTCGATACATTGAAAACAATCCAGTGAACGCCGGACTGGTTCCGGTGGCGGAAGCTTGGCCTAGGAGCAGTGCCGGGTACGGGCGCTGAGGAGCGCCGGCGAGACGCCGGCGGTCCCAGGGGGTGAGTTCCCGGAGCGCCTGTGAGGTTGGACCGGGTTTGCCTCCGCCGATTCGAGCACACGCTCCTGAGAGAGGCTGCTAGACGGTGGTAGGACTCGGTTAAGTTTCCTACCGCCGGTTTTCCAGCACGCCCCCTGGGACAGGAGAGTCGGTGAGGTTTCTTCAGCCGGTCGCCAGCACGCCCTCTGGAACACGAGAGTCAGTCAGGTTTCTTCAGTCGTTCGCCAGCACGCCCCCTGAAACAGGAGAGTCAGTCAGGCTTCTTCAGCCGATTGCCAGCACGCCCCTGGAACGGAAGAGTCGGTGAGGTTTCTTCAGCCGTTGCCAGCACGCCCCCTGGGACCGCCGGCGTCTCGCCGACGATTTTCTACCCCGCCGCCGGTGTAGCATCTCGTCCAGCAGCCCCGGGTTCTAGTGCAACGAGACCGGCAGGTGACACCGCAGCTACGCCATTGTTCAAGACCTCCTTAGACCTCCCCAAGCAATGACGACGCAAGCAAAGATAATCCTGATAGTCCGCCTGGCACTAGGTGCAGTCCTAGGGTCCGCGCTCCTTGTGGTGATCTACGCCTTCGTTATATTCGACCCCTTCGAATGGGGGTTGGTGCAATCAGAGCATTTCACGTGGGAGAAGTTTTCCTCCGTGAAGAAGGGAGATGACATCGATAGGGTCGTCGCTTTCCTCGGGAAGCCTGTTCGGGGCCCCGTGAAGATTGAAGTGTTGACGTCCGATCCTCATGATCCGTGTTTCACTGGGGACTGTACGAAATATTTCTTCGCAGGCGCCCGATGGGGCGCCTCGTATAAGGAAGCTATAGTTATCGCCGACAAGAACGGATTCGTACTTCTCGCGCAGGCCCGGCAGGAGTGAAGGGGATGCTCGCGAGTAAATGAGCAAAGCGGTGAATCGATGCATATTCACATCAATTCGATCGGCTTGATTCTTTCATTTATCCTGCTTTGGATAGGTCTTCAGGGTGTTCTCAATCCGGAGAAGCACCGGATGAAATATGTCGCGTCCTTCAAGAAGTTCCCTCGCCTGCACGAGGTGTTCCTTGCCGGACACTGGCTCGCCTCGCGGCCCCGATTTCATCGAGGAATGATCGTCGTTTGTTCGTTCCTCTTCGTTCTCCTCGGCTTCGCTTGCTTTTTCGTCTCTACCTTTGGCGACCGCTGAAATGCGTGCAATTTTGGCGTGTGCCCGCAATACCTCTTCACAGGAGCCCGATAGGGTAGGATCGGCAGGAGTGAACTGGTAAAATCGGAGATCTTACTTATGCTATTCCCCTACGAGGATCTGGAAGGTACTCCCCGGTGGAAGGTGCTTGATCATGCCCTCCAGGATCTGATCGACAATCAGGATCTGGAGGAGACCACCGATAGGAGATATCTCGTAGGGTATATCGCTCAGCAACTGAGATCCAGGCTGGCGTGAGTGTTCCTGCCGTGGTTGCCGATACTCGTGATCGTGGGATGGCCACGAGGAGTGGGATCCGGGCTCAGTGCGGCTTGGAGAAAGTCGAATTGGTGCCAGTTGGGCGAGAGAATACCGATGAGCTTCCTGCGAACCGAATCTATGAGCTCAAACTGGGTCGGCTTCCCAGCTGCCGTCTCGAGTTCATCGAGTGCTACATACCCTCTGTGGCGCTGCATCTACCCGAAGTCTTCGCTTGGGCAGGTAGCCGTCTTTATCGCCAGCGGCTAGAGAAGGACAGCACCTTGCAGATGATAGATTTCGACAACGAGCTCCTCGCGATCTATCCCCTGGGCACGAGCTGGTGCCTCGTTTTTGAGACTCTTCTCGAAGTTCGTGACCACGGCCTACGGTCCATCCTTCAAGAATTCGATCCCTCAGAGATCATCCTGGAGAACTGGTGGGAGGGTGGAATGCTGCACCTCCGAGACTTGAGAGGTCGATCCTTTGGGTTCTCGCCGGCTGGAGAACCCAACTCACTACTCGTTCAGGTCGCCGGGGATTCATTAGGAGCGTAGCCGTGTCCGAGCACGAATCGCCCCGGGCATTCATCTTCCGGTTGCTAAGCCTTCGAATCGGCGACGAGATCTCGCACGAAGAATTCCGAAGCCGCTTCGAGCAACTCTTTAACCTGGAACTGGGGAAAGATGAAGTGAGCCCCGTTGAGTACGAGGCGCTCGCCGAACTGTTCGACCGCGTAATCTGGTACTCACCGTTCCCCGAGGAAAGACAGTCTGTACCTAATTACATCGGCGAAGGCGAAGTCGATGCGGCCGTGATGCGAGCTCGCGTAAAACTGGCCATTCCGGGATGGGTCACACTCGCCTAGGTTCCCCTACCCCCGCCGCCGGTGCAGCACCTCATCCAACAGCCCCGGATTCTTGTGCAGGGAGACCAGCAGGTAGCACCGCCAGGTGCGCCATTGGATCGGGATGACGACGGTCTTCATGTGGCGGGGGAGCGTGATTTCGTCGAGTTGGCCGCGCAGGACGATCGGGACGGAGATCAGGAACTCGGAGCCGAAGAATTTCCGCGCGTTTCCGGCGATGGTGTTGGCGATTTCGCCTACCAGGTCGGCTTGGTTCGGCGTGCCGTGGTCGGTCTCGCCGAAGGTTTGGAGAAGTCCGATCAGCGGCTCGGACGCGGCGGTGAAGTAGACGGCTCCTCGGTGGCGACCCGAGATGCCGATCACTCCGGTGTATTCGAGCGCCACCGACTCGTCGCCTTTCAAGTACGGCGCATCGACCGCGGCGGCCGTGCCGGTCACCCGTTCGAAATAGTGCAGGGCGCCTTCGATGAAAACCTGGATCTCGTCGTCGGTCATTGCGGGGCCTCGATCAGATTGCGCAGCGCCTGATTCAGCTCCGATTCCGAAAACGGCTTGAAGACGTATTCGTTCGCGCCGCGCTCGACCGCCTCGATCGCGGTCTCCGCGTCGCCCAGCGCCGAGATCACCATGATCCGCGTCTCCGGTTGAATCGCCATGATCTTCGAGACGCAGGTGAGGCCGTCCATCTCGGGCATCGTGATGTCCATGGTCACGAAATCCGGGCGGTGCTCAAGAAACATCTCGATCGCCTCGCGTCCGTTGGCGGCCTGCAGGATCGTCGAGATCTTCGGCATTTTGAGCTGCCGTTCGATCGATCGGCGGACCACGCTCGAATCGTCCACGATCAATAGTTTCAAGAGTGAGGTCTCCGAGGTGCCGTCGGTCATGTGGCCGGAACAACGATCCGCATCTCGCAGAAATGCCCGGGACGCTGGCGGATGCGGATTTCACCGCCGAGGCTCTCGATCTGATCCTTGACCGCGGAGAGGCCGAAGCCCCGGCCGGCGTCCTCGGTCACTTCCGTCGCGGTCGAAAATCCGGGATGGAAGACCAGGGCATCCAGCTCTTCGGCCTTCCAGCGGTTCTGCTCGCGGTCGATCAGACGATCGAGCAGGCCGGGCTCCTGTTTCGCCAATTCCTTGGCCCGGTCGGCGATCTTGCGGTAATCGAGCCCGCGGCCATCATCGCGGAACACGACCTCGATCCGGTGGTCCTCCAGGGATTTGGCGGTGAGGTGGATCTCACCCTCCTCCGGTTTGCCGGCCGCTTTGCGCTCGGCCGGCGTTTCCAAGCCGTGGACGAGCGAGTTCCGCACCAGCTGGGCGAGCGCGTTCTTGAGCGTCGCCTTGACCCGGAACGGCATGCGCACGCCGTCGGTCTCCGCGTGCAGGGCGACTCTTTTGCCCTCTTTCTTGGCCAGCTCCGCGATGAACCGCTCGGCCACTCCGGCGAGCGCCTCGCCGTCGCTCTTGCCGGGTTCTCCCGTCTTCTGCACCTCGCTGAACCGTTGGATCACGCCGCGGACCTCGGCCAGGCTGTCCACCAGTTCCGAGAGATCGAGCACCACCGGCACGAAGTCGCTGCCTTCGAGCACCGGCCGGCGGCGCAGCTCGGCGAGCTTGCCTTCGAAGCGATGGGCGCTCTGGGCGAAGTAGTCGATCCGCAGCATCGCTGCAGTGCCCTTGATCGTGTGGACGCTCTGGAACACCTGGTCGGCCAGCCGCCGGTAGACCGCCTGCCGTTCCGCCGGGCCTTGTCCCTCGGCGCGTCCGGCGCGCAGGATCGAGTTGGCCCGCTCCAGCTCGGCGTGGGCGCCCTCGATGAAATCGCGCAGCATCTCGGGTTCGACGTGCATGATCGAGAGCAGCAGCTCGGCCTGGCGCTCCATCCGCTGTTTGGACTCGGCCAGCTCGCGGGCCAGCTCCACCTTCGAGGTGACGTCGGAGACCGTGACCATCGCCTGGCGGATCTCGTCCCCCTCGCGGATGCGCTCGAAAGAGAAGGCGAGAAACTTCGGCTGGAGCTGGCCGTGCTCGTCCGGAAATGCCGCCTCGATCTCCTTCAAGGGGTTGATCTTCCCGACCACGCTGTCGGTCTTCGCCGGATTGAACAGGAGTTTCAAGAACCGCACCGTGAGGTCGTGGGTCTTGGCCGGCGTGATGCGCTTGAGCAGTTCCAGGAAATCGCCGCCGCCGAGCTCCGCTTCGCCCAGAATCCCGCGCAGGGCGGCCGAATATTTGGGCGCGATCCGCAAGTCCGGGTCGAGCAGGAACAGGCCTTCGGCCACGCTGCCCATGATCGTGTCGGTCATCTGGAGGCTGCGGCCCAGCTCGGCGTTGGACGCCTCCAGGCTCATCGCGTTGTTCCGCAGGCGGCCGACCATCTGGTTGAACGAATCGGCGAGCACGCCCAGCTCGTCGCGGCCGGAGACCGGCGCTTGGGCGAGGAGGTCGCCGTCGCGGACCCTCGTCGCGGTGGCGGACAGATCGGTCACCGGCCGGATCAGCCGGCGGCGGAGGAACAGGTAGGCCAAGGCGAGCACCGGCAGGATGATGCCGGCGAGAGCCAGAACGAGCAGGCGCGAGATGGTGGTCGCCACCCCTTCGGCCTCGGCGACCGGGATGACGTAGACCAGTTTCCAGTAGGAGTCGGGAACGTGGAACAGGAACGCCAGCGCACGCCGGCCGCCGACCGGATCTTCCGCCACCTCGACGGTCGAGTAGAGGTTGCCCCGGTCCTGGCGTTGGCGGGCGAGCGGATCGACCTGGATCGCCGAGATGGTTTCGGCTTCCGGCCGGTCGATCGCGTAGCTCCCCTGGTCGATCTTGGCGGCGGCCGACGGATTGAATCCCCGGGTGGTCTTGGCGCGGGTGAGGATGTCCTGGTCCATCGCCGCCAGGGCGTTCGCGACGGGCAGGAAACGCGGGTCTTTCTTCGCCAGGGCCTCGGCGGTGATGAAGTTCTCCGGCCGGTTGCCTTTTTCGTCGATGCCGCGGGTGGTGACCCTCTCGATGTCCGGGAAGGTCAGGAATTTGCCGTTGCGGTCGAGCAGGAAGACGTAGCCGCCCCCCGCCTGCTGCCAGGTCGCGACCAGGTTGGAGAGCCCCGAAAGCTCCAGATCGACCGTCGCCGCGCCGACGAACCGGCCGCCCTCGAACACGCCGGAGGAGCAGGTGACCTTCGGCGTCAAGGTGTAGGGGTCGGTGTAGGCGCCGCTCCAAAAGACGCTGCCGGGCGCCCGGAACTTGAGCGGCACGTACCATTCCTCGTTGTGGTACCCGGGACCGAACGTCTCGTTGTAGCCGTTGGAAAACTGCAGGTGGCCCTGCCCGTCGCGCCCCCAAAAGAAGCTTCGGCGATCGATTCCCACGGTAAAGGTCTGCGGCTCGGGCCAATAGCCGCCCCCCGCGATGCCTCGGTCTCCCCCCAGGTCGAGCAGCGGCGGCAAATCCCGGCCGAACGTCGCCTCGTCCTTGGGCAGCCCTTCGGCCACCTTGGCGATCGTCCGGGCGAGGGTCGAGATCTCATGCGAGCGCTGCTCCAGCTCGGCCACCCGGCGATCTCCCGCCTCTTCGATCCGGCGCTTCGTCTCCGCGATCACCAGGCGTTTGCCGTAGGTGTTCATGATCAGGACGATGCTGCCGAGCAGGAGCGCGAACAGGACGATCAGCCAGAGGATCGACTCCAGCACCAGGCGATCCCGGATGCGCCGCCGCGGCACGGCTGCAGGAGCCGGCCCTGGAACGGCCTCGGGCGAGGTGGGGCTGTCGCTCATTTCTCTCCTTCGACCGGAAGCTACGGATTTCGAACCCACGATAGATGCAAATAATTTGTCAGGGGGAAAACCGGCCAAATCTTATCATCCCGGGTCTAAGCTGCCGCACGGCAACGCCCTGAGACCCGGCGTGCGGGCGATTTCTACCGAAAAAGGAGGGGATCCTCTCGATGATTCCACGGATCGACGTCCGCCCGGCGCGGCCGGACGAAGCGGACCGGCTGATCGATTTTCAGCTCCGCATGGCCGACGAGACCGAAGGGCTGGCGCTCGACCCGGAGCGGATCGGGCGCGGCGTCCGCGCGGTGTTCTCCGATCCCTCGCGCGGCGCCTATTGGGTGGCCGAAGAGGCGGGGCAGATCCTCGGCATGCTGCTCACCACGCCCGAATGGAGCGACTGGCGGGCCGGCTGGGTGCTCTGGATTCAGTCGGTCTACGTGATTCCCGAGGCGCGCGGGCGGGGCGTTTTTCGCGACCTGTACGCCGCCCAGAAAACCCGGGTGGAGGGCGATCCGGACCTCTGCGGCCTCCGCCTCTACGTCGATCGCCGCAACCGGGCGGCGGCCGCGGTCTACGAGCGGGCCGGCATGACCCGCGAGCACTACGAGATGTTCGAATGGTTGAAGGAGTAAGCCGGGCTCGCCGTTCGGGATTTACCCTGATCGAGGTGATCGTGGGCCTCGCCCTGCTCGCGGTCGCGACGCTCGTCGGCCTGGCAGCGATCAGCCAGACGCAGCTGTCGATCGAGCGGCTGGACGCCCGCCATCGGGCGCTGGCGGAAATCGAAGCCGCGCTCGAAGCGGCCCGCACCGGAACGCTGCCGCTCGCTTCGGGCATCGTCGGCCCGAGCCTCGACGCGACGGCAGGCCGCGAGCGCGGGCTGGTGGTCTTCCTGGAGGTCGAGCCGAGCGGCACGCCGAACCTTTACCGGGTGGCGGCCACCGCGCGCTGGTCGCTGCGCGGCCGGCCGCAACAGAGCGTGATCGAAACGATGATTTATCGGCCATGAGACGCGGAAACTCCCGCCGGGGTTTCTCGCTCGTCGAGCTGCTGGTCGCCTTGGCGATTCTGCTGATCGGTCTGGCCCTCGCCGCCGAGATCGGCATGCGCGCCCGGGCGATCCTCGCCCGTTCGGTGCGCGACGCGCTCCGCCCGCCGATCGCCGCGGTGCTCGCCCGGCTGCGCACCGACGTTCAGGGGGCCGATCGGTTCACCCCTCCCGGATTCGCGGTCCCCTCGGGGTGGACCGAAGAGCCGCTCGTGCTGCAAAGCGCCCGCGGGACCGTCATCTACCGGAAGGAATCCCGTTCCCTCGATCGAGTCGTGCTCGACGACGCTGGGCGCGAGACCGCCATCCTCCCCTTGGTGCGCGACGGCGCGGCCTGGCGCTGGCGGCCGGTCGATGTCGGCTTGGTGGAGATCTCGATCGCCTATCTCGCCGAACCGGGCGCGCCCGGTGCGGTGGGCAAGGCGGTTCGCCGCGAGACGCTACGCCTGGCGCTCCGGGGAGCGCCGGGAAGGTGGGGCTGGTGATGCGGCGACGGCGACCTTCGGAAAGCGGCTCCGCCGTGGCGCTTGCCCTGATGCTGCTCCTGGTGCTCGGTTTGGCGCTCGCCGTCCTGTCGGAAGGGATCGTCGCCCGGATGCGCGAAGAGCAGCGCGAGTCGCAGTCGGTGCGCCTTTCCGCCGCCTGCGATGCCGCCCTGGCTGAGAGCCTCGCGGGGCTCGCGGCGTCGCCCGACTATCCCGGGTTCGCGGCGCAGGAGTTCGCGGACGGCACGATCGAGAGCAACGTTCAAAGCGTCGGAACCGGCCGGCTCGTCCGGGCTCGGGCGACGCTCGGAGGCAAGGCGCGGGAGATCGAAGCGGAGATCCGATTTTCGAGCGGCCGCCCTTTCGTCGCCCGGTGGCGGCGGGTGAAGTAAGGCGCGCTGCGGCGAGTTCTGCCGCTCTGCGGCAAGATTTGGGCAAATTCCCCTCTTGATCCCTGTCGCCGCTCTGGTAAACTCACGTCGCAGTGCGGCATTGCCGCCGCCGAGCCGGCCGGTTTCGTAGCCCCACGGGAGAACGCCATGTCGACCCAGGATCAGAAACACCCCCACGTCAGCGAGCAGGAATCCCGCAAGGTCGCCGAGGCGTCCCGCGAGCAGTGGGACCGGCCGAGCTTCATGAAGGAGATGTTTCTCGGCAATTTCCGTCTCGACCTGGTCCATCCCTACCCGCTGCCCGCGCCGGAGCGCCCGGAGTTCGCGGCGTTTTACGGCGCGCTCGAAGAGTTGATCCGCACCGAGGTGGACTCGGTCCAGATCGACGCCACCGGCGAATATCCGGAGCACGTGGTGGACGGCCTGCGCAAGCTCGGCGCCTTCGGCATGAAGATCCCGAAGAAATACGGCGGCCTCGGCTTCTCGAACCTCGAATATCAAAAGGTCATGCAGCTGTTCGGCAGCGTGGACGGCAACCTCTCGGCGCTGCTCTCCGCCCACCAGTCGATCGGCGTGCCGCAGCCGCTCAAGACCTTCGGCACCGAGGCGCTCAAGGAAAAATATCTGCCGCGCTGCGCCGCAGGCGAAATCTCCGCCTTCGCGCTCACCGAGCCGAACGTCGGCTCCGATCCGGCCCGCGTGGGAACCACGGCGGTGAAAAGCGCCGACGGCTCGCACTACGTGGTGAACGGCGAAAAGCTCTGGTGCACGAACGGTACGATCGCCAAGCTCCTGGTGGTGATGGCGGTCGATCCGAAAACCAAGAAGATCAGCGCCTTCGTCGTCGAAGCCGATTGGCCGGGGGTCAAAATCGAGCACCGCTGCCACTTCATGGGGCTCCGGGCGCTGGCGAACGCGGTGATCTCGTTTACCGACGTGCAGGTCCCGGCGGAAAACCTGATCGGCGCCGAGGGTAAGGGGTTGAAGATCGCCCTCACCACCCTGAACGACGGCCGCCTGTCGATTCCGAACGGCTCCGTCGGCACCGCGAAAGCCTGCCTGGAGATCGTCCGCAAGTGGGGCAACGAGCGCGTCCAGTGGGGCAAGCCGGTCGGCCGGCACGAGGCGATCTCGCACAAGATCGCCGACATGGCGTCCGTGACGTTCGCGATGGAATCGATCGCCACGCTCGCCACCCAGATGACCGACCAGGGGGGCTACGACATCCGCCTCGAAGCGGCGGCCTGCAAGGAATGGAACTCCTGCCGCACCTGGGAGATCGTCGATGAGACGATGCAGATCCGCGGCGGCCGCGGCTACGAGACCGAGCTGTCGCTCCAAGCGCGCGGCGAAGATCCGGTAGGTGTCGAGCGCATGATGCGCGACTACCGGATCAACAAGATCTTCGAGGGATCGAGCGAGATCATGCATCTGTTCATGGCCCGCGAGGCGGTGGACAAGCACCTCGAAGTCGCGGGCGCGATGATCGATCCGGAAAAGAAGGCGGCCGAAAAGCTTGCCGAGCTGCCGAAGATCGCCGGCTTCTACGCCGGCTGGTATCCCACCCGCTGGCTCGGCTGGGGCCTCTGGCCGCGCTTCGGCGAATTCGGCGAGCTGGCCGGTCACATGCGCTTCGTCGAGCGCAATACCCGCCGCCTGTCGCGCCAGATCTTCCACGGCATGCTGGTCCACCAGGCCAAGCTCCAGCACAAGCAGGCATTCCTGTTCCGGATCGTCGATATCGCGAACGAAATGTTCGCGATGACCGCCGCGGTCGCCCGGGCTCACGCGATGCGCGAAGCGAACCTTCCCCAGGGCGAGAGCGCGGTCGAGCTGGCCGACCTGTTCTGCCGCGGGGCGCGGCGCAAGGTGACCCGCCTTCTGCGCGACCTCTGGTCGAACGACGACGTGCGGAAGTACAAGCTCGCTCTCGCGATCCTCGACGGTCGCCACGCCTGGCTCGAAGAGGGCGGCATCGGAGTGTTCAAGACGCTCGAAGCGAAGCGCGCGGCCCAGGCGGATCAACCGGCGACCGTGGAAGCGCCGCGTCGGGCGCCGCAGCCGGTCGGGCGGTAATTCCGGATCGTAGAGGCAGGCCTTGGGGTCCGGGCCCCCTACCGCGCGGGTAGGGGGATCACCCGCATCGGCATCGGGGTGAACGACAGGATCAGAATCAAAAGGGCGACCGCCGCGAGCACCTTGCGCGGCGTGTCGAGCGTCGTCTCCTCGTCGCGCACGGGAGGGTGGCGCAGGCCGATCGCCAGCGTGATCAAGGTCCAGAGAATCCAGCTCGGCGACCAGAACGACAGGGCGGCGAGCGCGATCCAAAGCGGCCGGGCGAGCCGCCGCTGGAGCCGGCCGAACGTCGCGTAGAGCACGTGGCCGCCGTCCAGCTGACCGAACGGCAGCAGGTTGATCGCCGTCGCGAGCAGGCCGAACCAGGCGCCGAGGGCGGCCGGGTGCAGCTCGACCACCGAGCCGGCCGGCACCGGTCCGTGGAAAACGTAGAGCGCGAGCTGCATGACCAACGGGTGCCCGGGCAGGTAGAGGCCCGCTCCGGGGCCGCCGACGATCGAACCCAGCGCCACGATACGCGAATGGGCCGCGCCCCAAACCAAGACCGGGATCAGGGCGACGAAGCCGGCGATCGGCCCCGCGACGCCGACGTCGAACAGCTGCCGTTTGTCGGAGAGCGGCGCGCGGATGCGAATGAAGGCGCCGAACGATCCCAGAGCGATCGGGCTGGGCAGGAAATAGGGGAGGGTGACGGGTAGGCGGTACCAACGGCAGGCGAAGTAATGCCCCAGCTCGTGGACCAGCAGGATGCCGAGCGCGGTGAGAGCGAACCAGAGCCCTTGGTGGAGCAGGCCGGGGTCGCTCCAGACGGCGCGGATCGCTCCCGGGGTGAGCAGCAGGTCGAACGGGCTGATCACGTCGGTGCGGGTCTGCAGCACGTACACCGCGCCCAAGGTGGTGGTACAGAACAGCGAAACCAGGAACAACAGGAACGCCCGGAGGTAACGCGGCGGCGTGGGGGGAAGCGTCGCGCCGAGCGGCGGCAGCAGCTCGATCAGGGGACGCCGAAACTCCGCGGGTTCGAGCGGCGGGCTCGAGGCCTCGTTCAAAGGTTCTTGAGGTCCTTGCCCGGCTTGAAGCGCACGGTCTTGCCGGGGCTGATCGCGACCTCGACGCCGGTCTTCGGATTGCGCCCGACGCCCTTCTTGCGGTCGCGGACCTGAAACACCCCGAATCCGCGCAGCTCGATCCGCTTGCCCTCGAACAGGGCGTTCTTCATCGCCTCAATGATCGTGTCCACGGCCTGCGCGGCCTTGACGCGTGGAACGTCCGAGGATTCGGCGATTTTCTCGACGATGTCCGACTTGATCATCGCTGCTCCGAAGCTTGGGCCAGGATAACAACGGCCCCCGGGGGTGTCAACGAAGTCACGGAAAAGGATGCACTTGTGGCTCTCACGGTGTGGACTCTACCTCACGCGCTCTTGCCGCGTCGCTGTCGAATGCAACGTTCGAGCGCCGCCGCGAAATCGACGCGCAGGCGGTTCAGCACGTCGATCCCGAATCCGTTCCAACTCGCGTCGTTGCCGTCGGCGTAAATTACCGCGACCAGGCGGTCGCCGAGGCGGATCGGCAGCATGCAGGCGCGCTGCGGCAAGGCGCCGCCCCAGGACTTGGCCAGCTCGCGGTGCGCGGGCATCGGCGGCAGCGGTCCGAGGTAGAGGCTGCTGCCCCGATCGAGGTTGAGAAACACCGACGGCTGATCGAGCGCCACCCGATATTTGCCGAAGGCTTCCGGGTCCACGTTCTTGCCCGAGGCGAGCCAGCCCGCGACCAGGCCGCGCGCGACCTGGAACAGCGCCGCGCGATCGAACCGGCGCACCAGGAAGGCGAGCATTAGGTGCGCCAGATCGTCGCGATCGGTCGTCGCTTCGAGCGCCCGGGTCAGCTCGTCGAGCGAGCTCGGCGGGCTGGGGGGCCGCGCCGGAGCGGGGACGGGGACCTGAGGCGAGGGCGGCGGCGCCTCGTCACTCGCGGTGCTTTCGGCTTTCGCAAGATCGGCGCGCTCCTCGGCGGTCAGCGGGATCAGCTTCGCGACGGTCGGCGGCGGAACCTGGGCCGGAGGCGCTGAAGCCGGAGCGGGGATCGCGGCCGGGCGCTGCGGCGGGGCGGGTCGCGCCGGCTGCGGGCTGGCCGCGGGCTTGGCGGCGGGCCGTTCGGGCTCCCGAGGCGCGGCGGGCTTCGCGGCGGGGGCGGCGGGGGGCTCCGTGGGCCGGGGTCCCGGAGGCGGTACCGAGCCGAGAGGGCGGACCAAGGGAAAGATGTCGGTTGCCACCCTCGGAAGGGTCGGCGGGGTCACCGGCAGATCGAGCAGCGGTCGGGGATGGCGCTCCGGACCGGGGATCGGCAGATCGGGAAAACGGTCGAGCCCGAGCGCCGAGCGACGGCGGTTGGGAACCGGTTCGGGCGCCGGCTGCGGTTCCTCCGCTTCGCGCCCTTTCTCCTCGTTCCAAAGGTAGCGCGCGCGGTTCAGCCGATCGAGCAGGAGGGTGAAACGCGAAGGGCACTCTTCGTTGTAATAGCGCTCCAGCGCCTCGAAGATCCGCAGCTCGGGCGCCACGTGGACCCGCACTCTGCGGCCCGAGGCGAACGCGACCTCGTCATGGCCGGTCAGGTTGCGCGGATCGAGCATCGCAACGTCGAGCCGGTTGCCGATCAGCTGGAACGGCACGGCATGGCAGCGGCGGGCGACCTTGGCGGGCAGCACGCCGCGCACCTCTTCGGGCACCGAGCGAAGCTGCTCGATCGTGGCCCCCGGCAGGCCGAGCTGTTCGGCGAGCCCTTTGGCCAGTTGCTCCTCGGTGAGGACGTCCATCTCCAGCAGGCAGGTGCCCAAACGACCGCCCACCACGCTCTGGGTTTTGAGCGCACGGGTCAGCTGCGGCAGGTTGATCCAGCCGCGCGAGATGAGGAGCTGTCCTAGCTTGGCCACTGCGATCCGTTGCTCGACGTCGATCCTCAGGGTTCGATCCGGCACGATTTCTCGCGCCGACATTGCCGCCGCTTCGACATCCTCGACCGGCGAATCTCGGGGGGCGGTCCCGCGGAGGCCACTTAAGTCCTAGAGTGCGCTTTAGTTAAGCGCAGAGGACAAGATCATAGGGGGACCTCTTCGGCTTGGCAAGCGGCGGGGGCGCTGCTACTCTGGCGGACATGCGGCTTGCGCGGATCTTCGGCCCCACCGTCCCTCTTTTCTGTCTCTTGGGGGCGCTCGCCCTCCCGGCGACCCCGGTGGCCGCCGCTCCGCAGGGAGCGAGCCCGGAGGCCGCCTCGCAGCCGGTCGCGGTCGCCGCTCCGGATCTCGCCGCCGCCTCGTTTCGCTTCGCGGTCGCCAAGTCGCTGGCCGCCGAAGGCTCCTGGGCCGAAGCGCTCGCCGCTTACGACGAGGCGGAGACGCTCGCCCCGGCGGATCCCTATATCCGCGCCGAGCACGCGCTGCTCCTCGCCCGCCTGGCGCAATCGCCGGTGGCGTCGGCCGGCGGCGCCGACCGGGCGAAGGCCTTGATCGATCAGGCGCGCGCCTTCTCCCCTGACGATCTCGATCTCCTGCGCACCGCGGGGCAGGTCTACCTGACGCTCGCCGCCCGCTCGCCCGCGGCGCTCGATTCCGCCGTCGCGGTGCTCGAAGCGGTGCGCGCCAAAGACCCTTCGGATCTGCCGTCGCTCCTGCCGCTCGGCCGGATCTACCTCGATCGAGGCGATGCGAAGAAGGCCGCGGAGGTGTTTTCCGACCTGGTCAAGTTCGTGCCGAACAACCGGATGGCCGCCGGGTTGCTGGTCGAGTCGCTGCTGCGCTCCCAGCAGAACGCGGAGGCCGAGCGGGCGCTCGTCGATCTGCTGGCGGCCGACCCCGAGTCGATCGAAGCGCGCTCGACGCTCGCGGATCTCGAAGAGCACCGGGGCGACATCGCCGCCGCGAGGAAAACCCTCGAATCGGCGCCCGAAAGCGTGCGCGCCGACCCGCAGCTGCGGCGCCAGCTCGCTTCGACGCTCTATTTCTCCGGCGAGCTCGATGCGGCGCTCGCCCTGGTCGATGAGTTGCTCAAATCGCCGCCGCCCCAAACCGCGCCGGACGCCGGGGCGAACGATGCGGCGAGCGCCGCCGAGGCGACCAACTACCTGCTCCGCCTGCGCGGCATGATCCTCGCCGCCCTGGGGCGCACCCCGGAGGCGATCGAGGTGCTCTCTCGCCTCGCCCACGCCGCGCCGGACGACCTGCCGGTGGCGCTCGCCTTGGCGCGCTGTCTCGATCGCGCGGGGCAGTTGGCGGAGGCCGAGACCACCCTGCTCGCCACCGGCGAAGCCCTCGCCAAAGCTGGCAAGGCGGACGAAGCGATCGAAGCGCGGCTGGAGCTGATCGGTCTGCTCGCCGACGCCAAGGCCTGGCCGCGGGTGGCCGAAGCGGCCAAGCCGCTGCTCGCTTCGACCGACAAGGAGGCGCGCGACCGGGCGATTCTGTTTACCGTGGATGCCACGACCCAAACCCAAGATCCGGCCGCGGGCCTGGCTCAGCTCGCGACGCTGGCCGGCGCGGACGGCGCGTCGTCGCCGACCCTCGCGGCGAAGCGGGCCGAGCTGCTGCTTCGCCAAGGGCACGACGCGGAGGCGCGCGCCGAGCTCGACAAGCTGGAAGCGGCGGGGCCGGGGTCGGCCTTCGCTGCGGCGCAGGTCTATCAGCGGTTGGAGCGCTACGCCGATGGGGTGCCGATCCTCACGCGCCTGACGACGGCCAAGCCGGATCTCGCGGCGGGCTGGTTCCTGCTGGGCGCGGCGCTCGAACGCACCGGAGACCACGAGAGAGCGGTCGCGGCGTTTCGCAAAGCGCTGGAGCTGGAGCCGGACTTCCACTCGGCGCTCAACTATCTCGGCTATCTCTGGGCCGATCGGGGCGAAAACCTCGACGAGGCGCTCGCGCTGATCCTTCGTGCCGTGGCGCTCGATCCGGAAAACGGCGCCTATGTCGATTCGCTCGGCTGGGTCCGCTTCCGCCTGAAGGAGTACGCCCTGGCGCGCGGCCTGCTCGAACGGGCGGCGCGGCTGATGCCGAAAGACGCATCGGTGCAGGAGCATCTGGGCGACCTGTACAAGTCCACCGGCGAAGTGGCGCGGGCGCGCGACGCCTACCGGCGAGCCCTGGCGCTCGAAAGCGAAAATGCCGATCAGGTCAAGCGCAAACTGGCCGAGCTGCCGCGCCGCTAGCCGCCCCCTCGCGGCGCTCTTTCTCTGTTGGCTGCACGCTTGCGCGTCGGCCCCGCCCGCGCCGCCGTCCAGCCCCGAGCCGGAAGGTCTCCCCTGGGAGGTCCCGGCCTCGGCGATCGGCACGCAGCAACTGTTCCGAATGTCCTACTCCGGCCCGCGCGGTGAAGGCTCCTTCCGTCTGGCGCTGAAAATAGAATCGGCCGCCCGCTACCAGGTCTCCGCCGCCGACCCCCTCGGCCGCGCGCTCTGGAGCCTCGACGTCACGGCGGGCCGCGGCCTGTTTCTCGATCACCGCGCGCACGCCGCCTGCCCACTGGACGGCGCCCTTTCCCTCGTCGGCGCGCCGCTCGACCGCATCGAGCTATCCGACCTGCCCAAGCTGCTGCTCGGCCGGGTTCCGGTCACGCCGAGCGAAACGACGATCGCTGAAGCCGCCGAAGAGATCGATCTTGCGGGATCCGCGGGAGAAGTCTGGAAGGTGAAGCTCCTCCACGGCCGGCCGGTGCGCTGGACGCTGCTCCGCACGGGGGAGCGTGCCGCTTCTTGGGCGACTGAACAAGGCGAAGCGGTCCTCTCCGATCGGGCAGGTGGAAAACTCCGCTGGCGCGCATCGGTCGCCGAGCCGCTCGGGGGGGCGCTGGTGCCGCTCAAGGTGCCCGCCGACTACGCCTCGGGGGGCTGCCCCGCGCTCAAGCTGGGCGAGGGGCGGTAGAGGGATTCCGAGCACGGCGCTCCGGTGATCGGATGCGAGAATTAGGGTGTTTCCCGCGGGATCGGTGCGGTTCGGCATCGCGAGCGGACTTCGCGGCGACCCGAGACCGGTGGAGCGAGCACAGGCACCACGGTGCGATGACAAGAACCCTCCTCGCGGGCTCCGGAACCTGGTGTGGCGACATCAGGAGGGGGTTCGCGAACGTTCCGAACCGCTTCGGGGACGCCATAGACACCTTCGCGGACTCTCCAGGGTGATGTGCGGACGCTACGAAGTGATTTACCGAGGCGGAGCACCACTCTGCAGCGTCCGCGCATCACTTCGCGGTGTTCGCCCACTACTTTCCAGGTTCCGCGCACCACTCCGTTGCGTTCGCTCACCACTTCGTAGTGTCCGTGCACCGCTTCGTAGTGTCCGCGCACCGCTTTCGAGCCTTGACTGACCTCTCCGTAGCATCCGTCGAGTGGTTTCCAACGTTCGCGGAGCGGTTCGTAGCGTCCGCGAACCGCTTCCTCGTGTCGCCAAACCGGATCGGGGCGCTCGAAAAGGACTGCGGGGTGCCCGAAAAGGAGTGCGTCGTCCCGAGAATCTCGAGTCTCAAGGTTCGGGACCGGTGGTTTGCGTTGCAATACCGCAGCGAGCACAAACGCGAACGCATCCACGGTGCGGAGCGGGAGGGGATTTCGCGGAATCGACGCGAATTGCAAGATCAAAAGGGGTCATTGGCGTCTTAGCACGGCGAAAGGAGAAATTCGCCGTGCCCCCACACGACAACCTGTTCAAATCGCTGTTCCGCGCGTTCTTCCGGGATCTCCTCCTCCTGATGGACGCCAAGCTCGCCGCATGGCTCTCGCCGGATGCGGAGGTGGAGTTTCTCGACAAGGAGCTGATCCTGCACTCTCCCGAGGCCGAGCACCGCACCGTCGATCTCCTCGCCGCGATCCCGGACCCGGCCGGAGGAAGCACGTTCCTGGTTCACGTCGAGATCGAGAGGAAGGCAGGCAAGGAGATCGGCCGGCGCCTTTGGGAGTACTCGATTCGCCTGCGCGGCCACTCGCCAGAGCCGTCGGTCTCTCTGGTCGTCTTTCTTCGCGGCGGCCCGCCGGGGCCGGCTTGGCAGGTCTACACGGAAGAGACGGGAGGGCACGAGGTCGTACGCTTCCGTTATCTCTCTTTCGGTCTGTCGAGGTTTCCGGCCGAAAAGCTGCTCGCTCGCCCGGAGCCGCTCGCCTGGGGGCTCGCGGCCTTGGCCAAACCCGGCGCTCTCGGCCGCGCCCGGGTCAAATTCGAGGCGCTGCGGAAGATCGCGAACGCCGAGCTCCGCCAGCACCAGCGGTTCCTGTTGATGAATTGCGTCGAGACCTACCTACCCTTGAAGGGACGTGACGCGGAGGAGTACGCTTCTCTCGCGGGCGCCCAAGAATCTCCGGAGATCCGAGCGATGCAAATGACCTGGGCTGACAGAGAGATTGCAAAAATGGAGGTGAAGGTCACGGCGAAGGTGGCGGACCGCCTGCGCAGCACGGTGATCCGCCTTCTGGCCCGGCGTTTCGGGACGGTACCCCCACGGCTCGCGAAGCGTTTGGCGGCAATCCGCTCGATCGACGAGCTCGGCGTGATCGCCGATCGGATCCTAGAGGTCCAGTCGATTGAAGAGCTGAGGATCGGCGGATAGCCGCCGCCTTTACGCCCGGTTCACCGGGGAGGGCGTGGGCGCGGACCGCGTGGCCTGCGCCCGACGTCTACAGTGACCGGAGCCGCCGGATTATTCGATCGGCGGTGCCACGCAGTAGTTGAAACAACCGACCCTCTGCGGCGAGGGGATGCAGCATTCGTCGGGGAACGCGGGGTGCGGGATGTAGTGGCAGAGGTCGTGGTCGAACTGGGAGCACCAGGTGACGGTCAGCCAGACGGGAGCCGCGCCCTGTTCCCCGGGCGATAGGAACGGCGCCTCGGCGGGGGTTCCAGGGTTCGCCGGAGATACCTGGGGCAGGTTCTGGGCGAAGGTGGGGGCGGAGAACAGGGCGAAGAGGACGAAAGCCAGACCTCGGATTCTCACTTGAGATTCTCCTTTGAGTGTGTATAGGCTCCATTAAGATCAGGTGCATAGGCACGGCGACGGCGAGACTCGCGCGGGAAACGAATTCCCCTCCGTTTGACAGTCCGGCCCCTCGCCTCTAGGATTGCGGGCCGCGGAAAGAGGGGAGACCCTTGCCCCGCCTCCAAGATTGCTTCCGATCAACCCCACCGGACCGCAGGGCTCCGTGCGGGGTGTTTGTGTCGCCGCTCAACCGGCGGTGCCTCGGGAATTTCCCGAGATTCTTTCGTCGCGATCGCCGTTTCGGTTCGAGGCCTTCGGGGTTCGAAAAGGCTCGGACGTTCAGTGCGGCGGCTCGTAGGGCGAAGAGGGGATGCGATCATGGAGATCACGGAGGTCAAGGTCTTTCCGATCCATGAAGAGAAGCTGAGGGCCTTCGTTTCGATCGTCTTCGATCACTGCTTCATGGTCAACGACATCAAGGTCATTCAAGGGCGGGACGGCCTGTTCATCAGCATGCCGAGCCGCAAGAAGAAGAACGGGGAGTTCAAGGACATTGCGCACCCGCTGAACAACGAGGCGCGGCGCACGATCGAGGATCGAATCCTGGCCGCGTTCAGTCAGACCGCCGAGCCGAGCCGACCGGGCGCGCCTTCGATCCATCCTTCGGCGGGTCTGGCGAGCAATGGCCCGATGAGCTCGAACGGCGCTTCGATGGCGGCGATGGGAGCCCTGGGGGCGGTGGGATCGAACGGCCTGGGCGGGTCGGACGGACAGGAGATGCGGGCGGAAACGCCGCCGAGCCTTCTCGAACCGCGCGATGTGGTGGGTCCGGCCGCCGTGGCGTCGGAGCCCCGGGCGCCGGAGCCGAAGACGCTCGAAGAGCTCGAAGAGCTACACTTGAGCGACTCGTTCTGGAGCGTCACCTAGGCGGGGGCGAGAGCAGGAGAAGGAACCGTAGGCACGTAGAGACGGCGAAGCAACCTTGGGGCGTCGCCAAGCGGTAAGGCACCAGACTTTGGCTCTGGCATACGGAGGTTCGAATCCTCCCGCCCCAACCAAATTCGTCGGCGAGTCCCCACGCCAACAGGAGCGAGGACGTACATGGCAGGAGAGTTGAAGATTTTCGGGGGGCGCGCCCACCCGGCGCTGGTACAGGAGATCTGCGAATACCTCCATCTCGAGTCGGGGCACGTCAAGGCCCTGAACTTCTCGGATGGCGAGATCTTCTGCCAGGTCACCGAGAACGTGCGCGGCTCGGACGTCTTCGTGGTCCAGCCCACCTGCGAGCCGGTCAACGAGAACCTGATGGAGCTGTTGATCCTGCTCGATACGTTCAAGCGCTCGTCCGCCTCGCGTGTGACCGCGGTGATCCCCTATTACGGCTATGCCCGCCAGGACAAGAAAGACATGCCGCGGGTGCCGATCACCGCCAAGCTGGTGGCCGATCTGATCTCCCGCGCGGGCGCCGACCGGGTGCTCACCCTCGACCTTCACGCCGACCAGATCCAGGGCTTCTTCGACGTGCCGGTGGACCACCTTTTCGCGGCGCCCGTCCTGCTCGAAGCGATGAAGGCGTTTCCCGTGCCCGACCTGGTGATCGTCTCGCCGGATGCGGGGGGCGTCGAACGCGCGCGGGCGATCGCCAAGCGCCTCGGGGTAGGTCTCGCGATCGTCGATAAGCGGCGGACCGCGCCGAACGAGGCGGAGGTCATGCACGTCATCGGCGACGTCGAAGGGAAAAACGCCCTGATTGTGGACGACATCATCGATACCGCGGGGACGCTCACCAAGACCGTCGAAGCGCTCAAGCGGAAAGGCGCCGAGCGCATCCTGGCCGCCGGAGTCCACGGCGTGCTCTCCGGTCCGGCGCTCGACCGGATCAACGAGTCCCCGCTCGAATCGGTACTGATCACGAATACCATCCCGGTGGAAGCCAAGCTCGCCCGTTCGGCGAAGCTGCGCACGCTGTCGGTCGCCCCGCTGCTCGGCGAGGCGATCCGCCGGATTCACGAAAACAGCTCCGTAAGCTCGCTGTTCGTCTGACGGCGGCTGCCAAAGAGGGCAAGGCGATGAACGAATTGACCGTGGAAGTCCAGAAGCGCGAAGGAACCGGCAAAAACGTCAACCGACGGCTGCGGGCGTCCGGATTGGTGCCGGCCGTCCTGTACGGTGGCGAGCGCGATACCGTTTCGATCCAGGTGGTGAGGAAGGACATGATCGAGCTGCTCAAGAAGGCCGGCAGCGAGCACCCGATCTTCCTCCTGAAGCTCGCCGATTCCGGCGGCCAGGAGCGCCACGCGATGGTGCGCGAGCTGAAAGTCCATCCGATCACCCGGATTCTTCAGCACATCGATTTCCAGCGCATCCTGATGACCGAGAAGCTGCGCACCTCCGTGCCGATCGAGGTGACCGGCATCGCCTACGGCGTGAAGACCGAGGGCGGCCTGATCGACTTCGTCACCCGCGAGGTGCAGGTCGAGTGCCTGCCGGCCGACATCCCGAAGAAGATCTCGGTGGACGTGACCGCGCTCCACATCGGCCAGCACATCGAGGCGCGCGAGCTGGAGCTGCCCAAGGGAGTCGAGCTGTTGGAGGATGACGATCGGGTGATCGTCTCCTGCTCGCACACCCACGCCGAGCAGGCGACGGCCGGCGCCGAAGGTCTCCTCGAAGCGGCCAAGGCCGAGCCCGAGGTGATCAAGAAGAAGAAGCCGGAAGAGAAGAAGGACAAGAAGTAACAGCCCTTTTCTCGGCGGCGGGGCCGATCGGCCGGTTCGA
>DATMZU010000393.1:0-7900 GCA_035607435.1 Thermoanaerobaculia bacterium
ACGGAAACGCCGGCCGCGCCCCCCAGATCCGCAAACGGCGGCGAGCTCGTCCCCCAGTGGTTGTCTTTGACCACCACGATATTGGCTTTGTCCGTAGAGGTCGGGCTGTAGAACGCCGCGTAGACGACGCCGCTCGAATGAAACGCCGTGCGCACGCCGGAGCCATCGCGGCCGGGCGGGTCCGGCGGCATCGCCGCTTCGATTTCCTGCTCCAGATTCGCAGCGGGCGCCACGGCCGCGGCGTTCGGATTGACGTCCACCGTCGCGGTCTGCGGCGCCCGGGAGGGGCGCGCGTCGTTGACGCCGACGAAAACCCGGTCGAGGTCAGCCCCTTCGCCGCCGAGCGTGGTCGTCGCCTGGACGTACGGCTGATCGGGGCAATCGGGGATCACTCCGGTTCGTTCCTCCAGAAGGACCGGGGCCGGGCTACCGAACAAGTCGTCGATGCGGTGGATCTGGTACACCATGATGTCGCCGTCGGGGTCCGGTTTTCCGGTCAAAGCGCCCACGTAGAGCTTGCCCGACGAACCGCCGAAGCGCAGCGTCACGTCGCAAAAGGAGGATGGACAGACGCCGACCGAACCCGGCAGAATCGGCTTGAGGCTCCAGGACAAACCGCTGTTGCTCGACAGGAAGATCGAGGCCTTGTTCGGCTTGGCCGGGTTGGTGATGAAAGCCGACGCCGCCAGCTTGGCAGGCGAGGCGGGATCGATGGCAAGGTTGGCCTCGGCCTGCTCGGCCTGGTCGTCGCTCATGGAGCTTGGGATCATGTTGACGACGGTAATCTTTTGGGCCGACGCGGCCAGGGGGCCAAAGACCGAAAGGCCCAGGACGGCGAACGCCAGCGCGCCCGCCGAAAAGAAAGATTTCAGCAATCTCATGTCAACTCTCCGCTTCCGAACCGATCACCGAAGCAGACCGCGAACCCGCTCGAGCTCGCTCCGGGGTTGAACGTCCAAGGCGTTCACCAGGACGTAGGAGCCTTTCGGCAGATCGCGGCCTCGATATGGCTGAAGCAGGAAGATGCCGTCCTCTCCGGCGCTGAGCTTCGGAGTCGAGCCCCAGAAGAAATCGGTGTCTTGGGCGAAATAGACCCCATGGGTCTCGCGCCCTTTGAGGGTCCCTTCGATCTCCAGCTTGGCCAGCGCCCAGGAGGCGGCGTGCTCGCCGAAGTCCTCTTCGCTGCGCTCCGTCTCCCGAACGTCGCCGACCCGACCGAAAACCACCACCGCGGCACGCGTCAGCCGCGCCGAGAGGTCTTCGTCGGCTTCGAGAGAGCGCACCCGCCCCACTTCGCGCCGCACCTGTTCCAGGTCGGACGCCTCCGTCTCGGGCGAGCGGCTGGGGAGGCGCTGGATCTCGCTCAATCCCAGGTGCTCGCCCCACATCAAGCTGGTGGTAAAGAAGATCGCCTGCCCCCCTTCGACCGCGCCGGAGGAATCGGCGAGCTGGACGGTCACCTGAGCGTCCCGCATCTCGCCGAAGGTCCCCGGCTGGTCGGCCACCTCGCGCACCCGCACGATCGCGGTGACGTCGGAGGCCGGGAGGAGCGACAGGTTCGAGGCGCCGAGCCGCTCGAACGTGCCGGTGAAGATGAAGTGCGAGTTGCGGATCGCGGGCTCCAGGCCGGTGTCGGCGGCCGCAACCGGCAAGGCGGCGAGAAGGCACAGAGTCCAAAGCACCACCGCCCGGGGGCTTAAAGCTGAAACGGATCGAAGGGTAAACATGGTGGTTTCCTCGTAGATGAAAGTGGAGCCCGCCGAACTGTCCGCGCCATCGCGGGTCGGCGGGCTCTCTCTACCTGACGGGGAAACCGGCTCGGGGTATTAGACCTACGCGCCCGGACCGTTCACCGCGATCTGCGACAGCGTGATCGCGATGTCGAGGGTCTGGAGGAAATCGTTGTGCGCCGGGGCGATCCCCAGAGGATCGGCGCCTTGGATCGCGCCGAGCAGCCGGTCGAGATCGCCGTACGGCGACGGCGCGCAGGTCGAGGTCGAACGCGGCACGAGGCCGGTCAGGCGGGACAGGTACGGCCTTTCCTGCTGGAGGAACGCGAGGTACTGGGAGAGCGAGAAGCCGGAAGCCAGCAGGTCGCGCGTCTTGCCGGTCCAGAATTGGGCCGCCGGGTCGTTGTACAGGGCGGCCAGCCGGCCGAACACCGCCGCCTGGAACTTGAGGTTCGCCGTCGCGGCGCCATCGACCGAAGTGGCCACGGGGGAGATCGCGAATCCGTCGCGCGGTTTGCCCGCCGGCCCCGGCTGGGTCACCTCGGTGAAAGCGAGCGCGAGATCGGCGCCTTGGGCGCTCTGCGGCACGTCCACCGTCACTTGGAGCGCCCGCACCTCGCCGGCCGCCATGCCGGGCAGGCACACCGTCGAGCCCGGCCGGTAGGAGGTGGTGGCGATGCCGCAGGCGTCGATCCGGATCGAGGCGTAGCGGCTCACCCGGCTTGCGGCCGAGTCCAGCCGCAGGCAGACGCTTCTCGTCACCGAAGCGGCGTTGCGCACCAAGGCGTAGTAGTGCGCCTTGGAGCTCAAGAGCATCTCGGGATAGATGACGTTCCGCTGCGCCTTGTTGTTGTCATAAAGGACCGCCGTGTCGAGCGTCGGCCAGCCAGGCACGTGGTTCTTCAAGGTTGGCTGGGCAAATGGATCGCCGGCCGATTCGATCTCCACTCCCAGGCAGACGTGCGAAGAGTGGGTGTCGGGAAGCGTCCATTCGTACCCTTGGCCGCTCGGCAGCATCAGCTCCTGCTGGTTGGCCGGGAAAGTGATAGGCAGCGGCGCCGCGACCCCCGCGTCTTTGTACGCCAAGCCGGCGCCGAAGTCGGCGTAGTAGAAGTGCGGCGTTACGTCCACGTCCGGCGCTCCGCCAGCCGCTTGCGCCTTCCTCCCGACGCGCACGAACGCGAAGTTCTGTCCCGGCTGCGGATCGACGTGCGGCGGAGCGGCGGAGGAGGCCGGATTCCCCGAGATGTTGTCCGCGCGGTTCCACACGTCGCTCGTCTCGTAGAAGACGGAATGGGTCGATGGCTCCAGGCCCGGATCTTTCCCCGGCGCTGCGGTCCAATCGCGGACGAAGTAGTCGTTCTCCCCTTTCACCGTCTCGATGTGGAAAAAGAAAGGGTCGATCGAAGGCTGGACGAAGTTGCCGCCGGACAGCATTTGAGTCGCGTTGTGATCGCGCTGAAAGACCAGCTCGTCGACCTCCGGGAAGAACGCCGGATTGGGATTGTTGTGCGCTGAGAAGACGCCGTAGAAATCCTTTCCGACCGCCATCAGATGGACGTAATCGCCGAGGAAATTGCCGCCGATCGCGACCGAATTGTTGTCGGCGTCGGAGAGGAAAATCGACTCGGGAGGCGAGCTCGCGAAGTCGTCGTCCGAGATTTCCACCTTCGTCCGCCACCTCTTGGAAATATCGACCGCCTGGTACATGAACCCGACCGTACCGACGCTGTTGACCGCCACCGCTGGATTGGTCGCCGCCGGAATCTGCCGCAGGTCGTCGCCCCAGTTCTTGCCGCCATCGGGCGAATGCCGCAGATGAAGGGTAAGGCCCGCCCCTTCGGCGCCGTCTCCCCAGGCCAGCCAGACGCTCTGGTCGTCGTTCGGATCGACGGCGATCGAGATCTGGGACAGGCCGACCCTTTGTTGGTTGAGCTTGGCGTTGCCGCTTCCGGCGTAGGGGATCGACGCCGCGACGATCGTCCCGGCGACGCCTGCCGTTTCGATCTCCTTGAACGGATCGGCGCTCGCCCCCCAGTGGTCGTCCCGCACGACCATCAGGTTCGCTTTGATTTTCGAAAGCGGACTGTAAAAAGCCGCGTAGACCACGCCGCTCGAATGAAACGCCGTCCGCACCGCCGAGCCGTCCCGGCCCGGCGGATCCGGGGGAGTCGCCTTCTCCACGTGCTGCGAGAGAGTCGTCGGAGGCGACGGCACCCCGGCGTTCAGATTCACATCGACTGTGGCGGTCTGCGTTCCTTGCGCGGGCAGCATGTCGTTGACGCCGACGAAGATCCGGTCGAGATCCGCTCCCTCGCCGCCCAGCACGGTGGTCGCCTGAACGTAAGGCTGGTCGGGAACGTCGGGGATGACACCGATCCGCTCTTCGACTTTGACCGGCGAAGGGTTCCCGAACACGTCGTCGAACCGGTGTACCGCATAGGTCATCTCGAAATCCGACGCACCCTTCGGGCTCGCGATCAACGAGCCGACGTAGAGCTTGCCCGAGCTGCCGGCGAATCGGAGGGTCACGTCGCAGAACGACGTCGGGCAGAAAACGGCCGAGCCCGGCAGGATCGGCTGGAGCGTCCAGGTCTTTCCGCCATCGACCGAAAGGAAGATCGACGCCTTGTTCGGCTTGTTGGGAGTGGCGATGAACGCCGAGGCCGCCATCCGCATCGGGTTGGCGGGATCGACCGCGAGGTTGGGCTCGCTTTGATGATCCTGATCCTTGCTCAAGGAGAACGGGATCATGTCGACCACGGTCACCTTCTGGGCCGTGGCGGCATGAAGTCCGAAGACCGAAAGGAGCAGGACGGCGAACGCCGCCAGACGCAGCGGCGGCGTGACACGAAATCTGAGCATGGGTTCGTTCCTCGCGAGTTGAGCGAGCCCGCCCTTCCGCGCGACGCGGAATCGGTTCGGGCTCTCACTCCCAGACGCGGGAACGAGGACGGGGTATTAGGGCGCACCTATCCGCCGGCAGGGGGCTCCGGTCGCCGGGTCTTGACGATGCCTCCCATGATGCTCAAACCGATGACCACCAGCGCCCCGACGACAATCCAGGTCGAGCCGACGCCGGCCAAGTGCGCTCCATAGCCGAGGGCGGCGACCACGACCACCACGCCGATCATGTAGATCCCGAAATTCGACATCTGTTCTCCTCCTTCGAGCAAGTCCACGCCTGCAAACACAGCGGTAGATCAGCAGGAACGGTGCCAGGTGTCGGGCCCGAGGGCGATCCGCCACGGCGGACCGCCCTTTCCCTGGGCGGCCTAGGCGGGCGGAGGCGACGGGATGGAAGAGAGGGGAGGCGGCGTCACTCCCGCCCTCTGCGCCTTCTTGGCGCGCCCTCTCCGGATCAACCAGAAGATGGCGGCGGCGGCCAGCACGAGGAGCGTGATCCCGAGCACCGGCCGGACGAAGATCCAGGCGATCGCGATCGTCAAGGACGAGAAAACCACGGCGATCAGGAAGGCGAAAAACCCTATCCCAGCACCGAGCATCGTGCCGAACAGCGGCAACACATCGGCAAAAACCGCAAGCGGCCGGAAAACGAGGAAGGTGCCGAGGAAGAACATGAAGAAACCGACGGCGCGGAGAATCCAGGTCAAGACCGCGTTCTTGTCCTGGGCGGTCTTGAACATCTGCGCCGCGGTCTGCATCCCCTCTTCCACCAAGAGGACGGTGTCCCCCGCCTTGGCCTGGTAGGGGGCAAACGTCTCGCCGGTCTGCACGCCGACCAGGCTCACCTGCGAGGGGTTGACGGTCGAAAAGGAGATCCGCGCATCGCCGACGATCGGCGCGGCCGGATTCGCCCCCATGTAGTAGCGGCCCTCGGCCACCTTCACTTTGTCCCTCACCTCGTCTGGCAGCTGGTCGGCGGCGGCGGCATCGACTTTCAGATCCGTGGCGTTCGTCAGCTGATCGAGCTGCTCTGCGGAAAGGGTAAAGGCTCCCACTTTGACCGGATCGGCGGTCAGCGTCTGCGATTCGACCGGGAAGGCGCCGGGGTTCTCGTGCCCCTCGGTCTCCTGGAACTGCGAGCTGTCGATCAACGAATCGGACCATTCCTTGGAATACGTGTAGGTCTTCACGGTCTCGGTGCCGCCGCCCAGCTTCTTTCGGCTCTCGCTCTTCTCCGATTCTTTCCACTGGTACATCTCGACCGTGCGGATCAGCTTGACCGCCTTGGCCGTGACGTTCCATTCCTCGTCGGAAATCTCCTCGCCGCTATCGACCGCGCCCGAGACGTGGACCAGCTTGCCCTCGTTGCCCGCGGCGACCGCGTCAGGCTGAACGTCCACCACCGCGCCCAGTCCTTCGGACAAGCTCCGCGCCGTGCGCACCGATCGGCTCTCGTTCCAGAACAGGACCGGGAACGCGGCGACGAACAGGACGAGACCGAACAGCACGCTCTTGATCGAATCGCCCAACCGGGAACCCCAGGACTGATTGCTGGTGACGGTAACGCTGTTCGCCATGGCTGCTCTCTCCAAAAGAAGGTAGACCGAGGCCTCCTCCCAACTCGTCCGGGCGCGGGCTGCCCCAGCGAGGAGCAGGCGACGCCGGAGTTTGGATGGGGTCCCGGAAGATATGGAGGAGACGCTATCCCGCGACAGGGGGCGGGTCAACGCGGGTCCGAGCGCAAATACGACACCCTCAAACCGAAAAACGGCCCGGAAGTCGCCTCCCAGGCCGAGCGCTCGAACTGAACACTGATCAGAAGCCTTCTAGCAAGATCCTACGGTTGCTGGCAACGGAAGGGGCCGGTCCAGATGGTGCAGGTACCAAGGAGCTCCGCCGTAGGGCTGATCTCTTGAACGTCGCCCCCGCCCTGAGCGTGTCCTACCTCCCGCAACTCCAACCGCTTGAGGGTCTCGCGATGCAGCGCGAGCTTACGGCTCTTGGACTTCATAACCGAATCCTTTCGGCGCCGAAAATCTTGGCGCCCTAGGCTCCTCTCGCTTCTGGTTACGGTGGGGAGAGCGAAAGGTTCTAGGGCAGACCCAGCTGGCGCCGGATCAAATCGCAGAGGGTGTTCTTGATCTCTTGATGGCGAGGCACCGGAGCCCGGGCACCGGTGGCAGGGTTCCAATAGATGTCGTGACTGCCGCCGTGCCGCTTGAGAACACAACCGGCCCGCGCAAGCTCGCGCAGGAGATCGCCTCGCTTCAAGCGGGAACCTCAATCTCGATTTGCTTGACCTGTGCACCCGGGTGCAGCAATTCACGTTCATCCTCGAGCAGCAGTTCAAATGCGTCGCGAATGTTCGCCTCCAGGTCACTCAGGTTTTCTCCCTGGCTGAACACTCCCGGCACCTCTCGCAGCCGCCCGACCAACCCTCCTTCGTCGGGCCAGTACTCCAAAGTGTAAGGCTTCGTCATAGTAGGCACCTCCGATCGAAGTTTACTCGCTCAGCCCCCCAACTGCTCCCGTACCGCATCGCCCGCCGCGGCGAGCGCGGCAGGTAGGTTCTCAGGCTGCTTGCCGCCCGCTTGGGCGAAGTCGGGGCGGCCGCCGCCTCGGCCGCCGATGACTCCGGAGAGTTTCTTCACCAGCTCGCCCGCTTTCACCCGTTCGACGAGATCTTTGGTGACCGCCGCGATCAGGCTCACGTTGCCGTCGCCCCGGGCGCCGAGGATCACGACTCCCGAGCCGAGCTTCGCGCGCAATGCATCGGCCATCGCGCGCAGGTCGTCGGCCGGAGCGTGGGGCACTTCGCGTGCGAGGACTTTCACTCCGAGCACGTCGATCGTTTCGTCGTCGGCCGCCGCCGGGCCGCTCTTTCCGCCGCCGGAAACCAGCTGGAGCCGGAGCTTCTTCACCTCGTTCTCCAGCTCCGCCATACGGGTCTTGAGCTGGCCGGCGCGCTCGCGCTGCTGGGCCGGATCGGCGGATTTGATGCCGAGCGTTTCGATCAACCCGTCGTAGGCGATGCGCTGCGCGCGGACCGCGGCGAGCGCCCCGGCTCCTGTAACGGCCTCGATCCGCCGGACGCCGGAGGCGATGCCCCGCTCCGACTCGATCAGGAACAGGCCGATCTCACCGGAGTTGTTGACATGGCAGCCGCCGCACAGCTCGGTCGAGAGCCCCTGCACTTCGACCGTGCGCACGGTGTCGCCGTACTTTTCGCCGAAAAGCGCCATCGCCCCTGCCGCGACCGCCTC
>DATMZU010000399.1:0-6537 GCA_035607435.1 Thermoanaerobaculia bacterium
ATCCGCATGCCGAGAAGGCCTTCGATCGCGGTGCCAGCTTGGGGATCGACGGGGGGTTCGGGGGTGATGATCGAAGGGGCCGGCCGCCCTAAAGGCTTTGTCGGTGACACAAGGGGCTCCTCCACCGGCAAGCTCGGGCCACCCGAAAACTCGCGCAGAAAATCCCGCAGCCCCCTCTGTGACCGCTCCTTCCCGTCGAGGGCTTCGATTTCCTCAAGGAGCTGCTCAACCTCCGGCCCTTGGCGCCCTTCGGCAGGCAAGAGCGCAAAGATCTGATCCCAAAGCTGCCCGGTCAGAATCTTCCCGAGATTCTCCCGTGCCCGGGCGAGCGCCGCTTCCCGCCGCGCGCGGTAGCGCTGACGCTGCTGTGTAGCCGCCGGGTGGGGAGCGAGGGGTAGACCTTCGGCGGTCGCCTCAATCTGCCGCCCAATACCGAGGGATTTCGCGGCATGGTCCGGACGGCGGCGACGAACCCAGTTCACCACCCGCTGCTGCACGAAATCGGCGAGCGTACGAACGGTGATCCAGCCGTCCGGTCCGGCCGGAGCCTGGCCGGTCAGGCCATCGAGCACCGCGGCGGTGAACACTCCGTTCTTCCGCTCGGGATCGTCGTAAGCAAATCCGCCCAGGGTCGAGCCGGACAGGATGGCAACACCCTTGGCGCGGGCGATCGCGTCAGCGAAGCTTTTCGTCATCGCCGGGTCGCCTTCCCCACGAGTCCCTTCCGTGAGCCGTTCGCGGCAGGCGTCGAGAAGTACCAGCCGTCGGCCCATCTCCCCGGAGTCGGCATCGGCTCGCGCCACCTCGTCGAGCACTTCGGCGACCGCGATCCCCGACCGGAGGGTGCGACCTTTCACCGAATCCGTCGCAACGAAGAAGTCCCCGCCCTGGTCCGATACGCCATGCGTCGCCACCGAAAGGACGAACAGGCTGCGATCGCCGGTGCTCTGGGTTAGTTCTTCGAGTTGGCGGTAGATATCGTGCTGCCGAGCGTTCGCGCGCTTGGCGCCCTTCTCGATCAGGCGAGCGAGACGCTCACTGCTGGCTGATTTGCGAGGCTCCCCGGCGAGCAGCAGTACCGCGCGCTCCGGCGGGATGAGACCAAGCTCCAGGGTAAACAGGTGAGCGAGGTCCACGGCGTCGTCCACCGCATAGGGGACGCCGAGGATCCGCGTGTCTTCGAACGTCGACACCCCGACGAAGAGGCCGGCCGAGGCCTTCGGATCGAAGGCGGTCAGACTTGCGACGTCATCGACATCTCCCAGCACTCGATCCGCCAAGCGTCGTTCCTCCCCAAACCGTTTCTCGCGAAGACGCTCTAGTGTAGCGAATTGACGGGAGGAACCCGTCGCCCACAGGAGCATCGCTGGGGAACTTGCCGAAGTCGAGCCGGGTTGCCGGTTGTAGCGCCCCCATCCTGGCCTTCCCCCGACTCCAACCCTCCCCCTCCCCGGGGGAAGGGACGCTGCGCTCGGCGTGAATTATGGTCCGGCAAAAAGCGGCCGAGCTGGAGCTCGGCGCCCCCAGAGTGAAGCGGCTTCGGGGGTGGAGAAACCGCCCGCCACCCCCCTCCTTCTCCCCAATCTTCACCCGACCCGAAGCCCCGGCGCGAGGACTGCTACAATGCCGCCCTCGATATGGATACCTTCCTTTCCACCACCGTCCTCCTCGTGCGACGGAACGGCCGCGTCTGCTTGGCGAGCGACGGGCAGGTGACGATGAACAACAGCACCATCGTCAAATCCGGCGCCAAGAAAATCCGCCGCACGGGCAAGGGTCAGGTGCTGGTCGGCTTTGCCGGCGGTACCGCGGATGCCCTCGCCCTGTTCTTTCGCTTGGAAGAAAAGCTTGACGAGCATGGCGCGAATCTGGAGCGCGCGGTCGTCGAGCTGGCCAAGGATTGGCGCACCGATCGGGCCATGCGCCAGCTGCAGGCCGTGATGATCGTCACCGACAAGGACAAGAGCTTTCTCATCTCGGGGACCGGCGAGCTGCTGTCGCCGGACGACGAGGACGGGATTCTGTCCATCGGTTCCGGTGCCAACTACGCTCTGGCCGCGGCCCGGGCGTTGGTTCGTATGACCGACCTTTCGGCGACCGAAATCGTTCGCGAATCGATGCGAATCGCGAGCGAAATCTGCGTGTATACCAATGACCGCCTCACGCTCGAAGAGCTCTAGGACTCCCAAGATGGCTACCCCCTCGCCTCCCGACGGGCCGCTCGCCCAGTCGCTCGAAAACCTCACGCCGCAGCAGATCGTGGTGGAGCTGGACAAGTACGTGGTCGGCCAGCGGGCGGCCAAGCGCGCGGTGGCGATCGCGTTGCGCAATCGCTGGCGGCGGCAGCAGCTCGCGCCCGAGATTGCCGACGAGATCGCGCCGAAGAACATTCTGATGATCGGCCCGACCGGCGTCGGCAAGACCGAGATCGCCCGGCGGCTGGCGAAGCTCGCCAAAGCGCCGTTCTTGAAGGTCGAGGCGAGCAAGTTCACCGAGGTGGGCTATGTCGGCCGCGACGTCGAGTCGATGGTGCGCGACCTGGTCGAGATCGCCGTCGGGATGGTCCGCGAGGAGCGGCGCGAAGCGGTGCGCGAGCTGGCGATCGTGCGGGCCGAGGATCGCCTGCTGCAATTGCTGGTGCCCCCTCGGCCGGTCTCTTCCTATCTCCATCCGCGCGAAACCGATGACGACGACGACGAGATGGCCAAGACGCGCGAGAAGTTCCGCACCAAGCTGCGCGCCGGCAAGCTCGATGCCCGTACGGTCGAGGTCGAAGTCGAGGAATCGGCCTATCCCAGCATGGACATGTTCGGGCCGCAGGGGGTGGAGGAGGTCGGCGCCAACTTGAAGGAAATGCTCCCCGGTCTGTTCGGCAAGAAGCGCCGGACGCAGCTCGCGGTGCCCGAGGCGCGGGTGATCCTGGAGCAGCAGGAGTCGGAAAAGCTGATCGACCGCGCCGCGGTGTCGCGCGAGGCGCGCAACCGCGTGGAGCAGGGTGGGATCATCTTCCTCGACGAAATCGACAAGATCGCCGGCCGCGAAGGCGGGCGGGGACCGGACATCTCGCGCGAAGGCGTGCAGCGCGACCTGCTGCCGATCGTCGAAGGGACGACCGTCTCGTCGAAATACGGGATGGTGAAGACCGACCACATCCTGTTCATCGCGGCGGGGGCGTTTCACGTCAGCAAGCCGTCGGATCTGATTCCCGAGCTGCAAGGGCGCTTCCCGATCCGGGTCGAGCTGCACGCTCTGTCCGAGAACGATTTCGTCCGCATTCTGACCGAGCCCGAAGCGGCGCTCACCAAGCAGTACATCGCGCTGCTCTCGGCCGAGGGCCTCACCATCGGCTTCACGGAAGACGCGGTGGCGGAGATCGCCCGGATGGCGGTCGAGGTCAACGCGAGCACCGAAAACATCGGCGCCCGCCGCCTGGCGACCTTGATGGAGCGTCTGCTCGACGAGATCTCCTTCGAGGCTCCGGCCATGTCGGGACAGCAGCTCACTTTAGACGGCGGGAACGTGCGCACGACGCTCTCCGACATCGTCAAGAACCAGGATCTCTCGCGCTATGTCCTCTAGCCGGCTCTCTCTTCGGTCCGCCGATCGTTTCGCGCTGCCGGCCTTGGCGCTGCTTCTCGCGGTGAGTTTGACCCTTTCGGCCTGCGGCAAGAAGGGTCCGCCGCTGCCGCCGCTTCGCTCGGTCCCCGCGACCACTTCGGACCTTTCGGTCCGCCAGCGCGGCGCCCAACTGCTGCTCGAATTCACCTATCCGACCGCGACGCCCGGGGGACAGGCGCTGGGCGGCATTACGAGCGTGGAGGTGTGGGAAGCGGATCGACCGGTCGGGGCGACCCCGGCGGTTCCAGCAGCTGGCGCGGGAACCGCTCCCGCGACCGCGGAAGCTCCCAAGGCGGAGGCTCCGGCGGAAGGGGCTCCAGCGACCGCAGGGACCGCAACGACCGACACGACGCCTACGACTCCCACGGTCACCGAACCGATCGTGGCTCCCGGATCGGTCGGGACGGCGGTCCCTCCCGGTCCGGCGGGAACGGCCCCGGCCGCTCCGACCGCTCCGGTGGTGGACCCCGGGCCGCCGGCGCTCGATCCGCGGGAATTCGCCCTGGCGGGCAAAAAAGTGCTGACCCTCGCGACGGCGGACATCGGGGCGGCGACCTTGGGCGACAAGGTGGTCTTGATGCTGCCGATCGTCGAGGCCGAAGCGGGGGTGACGGTCCGCCATTTCCAAGTGCGGACGGTGGGTCCGTTGGGGGACCGGTCGGAGCCTTCGAACATGACGCGGATCTTGCCGCGCACGCCTCCGGCTCCTCCGGCCGAGATCGTGGCGACCCCCAAGGCGACCGGCATCGACCTGTCGTGGCAGCCGGTCGAGGGCGCCCTCGGCTATCTGGTCTACCGGCGCGACGCGGCGGTCAAAAACTACGGCAAGCCGCTCCAAGCGGTGGTCGCTCCGGCGGTGAGCCTGACCGATTCGACGGCGCAGCTCGGGGCGAGCTACATCTACGGGGTGACCACGGTGAGCCGTCGGGCGCCGCTGGTGGAAAGCGCGATCCAGAGCGAGCGCGAGGTGCGCTACGCGGATCGCTACGCCCCGCCGCCGGTCTCGGAGCTGGTGGCGCTCGCCGAGCAGGGCCAGGTGCGGTTGATCTGGACCGGCAGCGAAGCCCCGGACCTCGCGGGCTACCGGATCTATCGCCGCGAAGGGGGTGAGCTGCGCCGCCTGAACGTCGAGCCAGTCACCGCCACGGAATTCACCGATACGAACGTCGCCTCCGGCCGGACGTACGTCTACCGGGTCGTCGCGGTCGACAAGTCGGGCAACGAGAGCACTCCGCAGGAGGTCCCGGCGACCACCCGTTGAGGGCCGGCCGGCGAGGGGCGATGAGGTTCTACAAGCTTTCGGGCAGCGGCAACGATTTTCTCGCCCTGCCCGAACCGGAGACCGTCCCGTCACCCGAGGAGATCCGCGCCTGGTGCCGGCGCGGGATCTCGCTCGGCGCGGACGGGCTGATCGTGATCCGCCCCGGGAGCGAAGTCGAGATGACTTATTGGAACGCCGACGGCTATCCGGCCGATCTCTGTTTGAACGGCACCCGCTGCGCCGCGCGCCTGGCGTTCGATCTCGGCTGGGGCGCTCCCGCCGCGTCCGCCGCTTCAGACATCCCGCTCGCGATCCGCACCGACGCGGGGACCTGGACGGCGCGGCTCCTGCCCGGCTCCCGGATCGCGCTCGACCTGCCGTTTCCCGAGGCCCCACCGCGGGCGCTGACCCTCGAAGCGCTCGGTGCGCCGTACGAAGCGTGGTCGATCACGGTCGGCGTGCCTCACCTCGTGCTGCTCTGGCCGGAGAGCCTCGCGACCGTGCCGATCGAAAGGCTGGGACCGCCGCTGCGCCGGCATCCCGCCCTGGGCGCCCCGGGCGCGAACGTCGATTTCGTCCGCTTTCCCGCCGAGGGAGGGCGCCACCGGATGGAGATCCGCACCTTCGAGCGCGGCGTCGAAGGGGAGACGCTCTCCTGTGGCACGGGAGTGCTCGCTTCGGCCGCCGTGGGCTTGGCGCTCGGGCTGGCCGAGCTGCCGCTCACCGTTTCGACCCAAAGCGGTTTCGAGCTCGAAGTGAGCGGTTCGCCCCCGGAGGGCGGCGCGGCGGATACCTCACCGAAAAGCTGGTCGCTGATCGGCGATGCGCGCATCGTCGCCCGGGGGGAGCTGTTGCCCGACGCCGACGCCTCGCCCCCCGCTCCGCCGTGGGGAACCGGCCGATGACCGACATCGCCTCTACCCCGTCTCAATCGTTCCTGCCCGTCGACGAGCAGATGGAGCTGCTGGTGCGCGGCACCGTCGATCTGATCGACGAGGCGCAGCTCCGGTCGAAGCTCGAACGCTCGCGCAAGTCGGGCCAGCCGCTGACGATCAAGGCGGGGTTCGATCCTTCGTCCCCCGATCTCCATCTCGGCCATACCGTGCTGCTGCGCAAGATGCGCCACTTCCAGCGGCTCGGGCATCGGGTGGTGTTCTTGATCGGCACGTTCACCGCGCGGATCGGCGATCCGACGGGCAAGAAAACCACCCGGCCGCAGCTCACCGGGGAGCAGGTGGCGGCCAACGCCCAGACCTATCTCGAACAGGTCTACCGCATCTTGGATCGCGATCTCACCGTGGTGGAAGAGAACGGCAGCTGGCTCGACGCGCTCGGCGCCGACGGCATGGTCCGCCTGGCCGGACGGTACACGCTCGCCCGGATGATGGAACGGGACGACTTCCGCACCCGCTACCAGAGCCGTCAACCGATCTATCTTCACGAGCTGCTCTATCCGCTCGCCCAGGGGTACGACTCGGTGGCGCTCAAAGCCGACGTCGAGCTGGGCGGCCACGATCAGATCTTCAATCTGCTGGTCGGCCGCGACCTGATGAAGGAAGAGGGGATGGAACCGCAGGTGGCGCTCACCGTGCCGCACCTGGTGGGCACGGATGGTACAGAAAAGATGTCGAAAAGCTTGGGCAACGCGATTGCACTTG
>DATMZU010000421.1:0-3179 GCA_035607435.1 Thermoanaerobaculia bacterium
TCCGAGCAGCACGCCGAAGACCTTTTCGCCGTCGTGAAGGTAGCCCGCCTTGGCCGCCGGAATCGCCGCCGGGTTGTCGAGCGCCGGAATCCCCTCGAAGCCGACGCCGCCCGAGACGATCTCCTCCAGGCGGATGCGGGCCGGCGCGCCCTTGTAGAAGACCTTCGAGTACGTCGGGTGGATGCGCGCGAGCAGGCTCGCCTTCCAGGTGGCGTATCCGGACTTGGGGCTCCACTCCGGATGCGCGCCGACCTTCTCCACCCAATCGAGATAGAGCGGCGGCGCCGTTTCGCCCGAGAGGCGGGAGAGCGTCTCGAACGCTTCGCCGCGCCGGGTCTTCGGAATGAAGAACAGCGCATCGACCAGGCCGGGGATCAGCGAGCGGTCGCCCGCCGCGATCAGCGCCTCGGCGGCGTCTTTGCGCTCGCGCGTCTGCTCGGACATCAGGCCGGAGAGCAGCGCATAGCCGCGGTCGGGGGAAAGCTCCTCGGCTCGCGCCGGCTCGCCGGGCCCGAGCACCGCGCCCGCCGCGATCAGGATCGAAACCAGAGCCGACCGCCGCCGCGCGGGGGGCTTGCGGAGGGCCGTCACTTCGCCTCCTTGCCCAGCATGCGGGCAAGCTCCTGCGCCTCGGGGTTCGTGGCATCCAGCTTGAGCGCCCGCTCCAGGTGGTGGCGCGCTTTTTCGAGATCGCCGAGGGCGACGTAGACCTTGACGAAACCGACATGGACTTCCGGGACCTCGCTGTCCTGGCGCAAGGCCCGGGTCAGATAGTCGATCGCCTTCTGTTCGTCGCCGCGCGACAGGGCGACCTCGGCCTCGTAGACGAAGAAGAACGGATTCGTCGTGTTCG
The DNA here is from genome assembly GCA_035607435.1 of Thermoanaerobaculia bacterium. Taxonomy (GTDB): domain Bacteria; phylum Acidobacteriota; class Thermoanaerobaculia; order Multivoradales; family UBA5704; genus DASYKS01. Next base: position 854 of record DATMZU010000421.1, read on the forward strand.
CCGCCTCCACCCGGCCGAGGATCTCGGTCGCCTCGGCTTGCCGGCCGGTGATCTGGTACAGGCGGGCGAGGTTGGTGAGCACCAGGGTGTTCTCGGGCGAGTTGGCGAGCGCCTGGTCGTAGAGCTCTTTGGCCCGGTCGTAATTGCCTTTGCGCGATTCGAGCACGCCGAGGTTGTTGAGCGCCTTGTCGAACGTCGGCGCGATGCCCGCGGCGATCGTGAGCAGGCGTTGCGCTTTGACCGGATCGCCCCCGAGCAGCGCCTCGGCGCCCAGGTTGTTGAAATAGTGCGCGGCGGCGGTGCGGTCGTCGATCGGCTTGAATTCGCGATAGGCCTTCGGCCGGTAGGGCAGGAAGTCGTAGGTCGCGAGCTCGCCCTCCAAATAAAGGCCGGCCACGATGTGTCCCTGCGAAACGACCATCCCCTCGCGCCGGTTCCACCTCTGATAGTCGACCACCTCGACGTAGAACGGGGCGAGCCCCTGCTGGCGCGCCACCCCGACGAACAGGTTGACGAACGACAGGCAGTTGCCCTTGCGGTCGCGGAAGACCTCGATCGCGTCGCGGGTCGGCTGCAGCTCGTAGTGCAGGTCGAGCCGGGAAAAGATGTAGTCGAGGATCTGGTTGACCTTGCGCCGCTGGCTCGGCACCGGCGGCAGCTTGGCGGCCAGGTCCGCCGTGATTTCGGGGGAGATCTCGAACGGCACGGTGATGCCGGCCGCCGCGGGCGCCCCGAGGTGAGCCGCATACTCCTCGCGCAGGCCGGCCGCCGAGTCGAACGGTTGGTACGGGGTGCAGCCGGAGAGCGCTCCGAGAAGGGCGACGAGGACGAGGGCGCCGCGCATGGTGCCGATACCATAGCAAGGTCTGCGCCCGGCGGCGCGTTTCCCGCCTTCGGGGGCCGAAGCCGGGCCGCCCCGCCCCTTCGGTGCCCGCCGGTTCAAAAGACCGGATCGGATTCGTCGGGCCATTTGAATCCGCCCGCCGAGGGCTCGATCGTCTCGCCCCCTGGGCCGCCCGCGGACCGGCCGCCGACGCCGTCGCGGACGTCCCACGGATCCGCTCGACCCGCCTCGCCTGCCGCTCGTCCCACGAACCCCGATTCGCCGCCGGATGGGCACCCGCCTTGCTCTGGCGCCAAGTCGCGATGGCAAACCGAACGTTGCAACGTAAACATTTTTCCGGGCAGGAAAGGAGGGTTCGGCAAGCAGAGGGCATTTTCCTTCTACTACCGAAGTGATCCATCCGAATCTTCCGCGAACGGAAGGTTTAACAATCACCTACTCGGAGATCGAGCGATGAAAAACTCAAGCGCAGGGCGGATTCTTGCTGTCCTCCTGCTTTTCATGACGGCCGCGGGCGGCGCCTTTGCGCAGCTGCAAAGCGGCAATCTGTTTACCAAAGTCACCGACGAGCAGGGCGCCGCGTTGCCGGGCGTCACCGTCACCGTTTCGGGTAACGGCGCGCCGCAGGTGCAGGTGACCAACGAGCAGGGCGACGCTCGCTTCCTCGGCCTGTCGCCGGGCACCTACACCCTGGAAACTCAGCTCGAGGGCTTCTCGGCGCTGAACTATCCGAACGTCACGATCAACGTCGGCCGCAACACCGCGCTGGAGTTGACCTTGACGCAGGCGTTCGAGAGCACGATTACGGTCACCACCGAGACCCCGATCCTCGATCCGAAGCGGATCTCGACCGGCAACACCGTCTCCTCGACCGAGCTGGAGAAGATCCCGACCGCGCGCGACCCCTGGGCCGTGCTGCAAGGGACCCCGGGCGTTCTCACCGACCGGATCAACGTCGGCGGCAACGAGTCGGGCCAGCAGTCCAACTACATCGGTCCCGGCTCGCCCGGCACCCAGGCGCAATGGTCGCTCGACGGCGTGGTCGTGACCGACATGTCGGCCACCGGTTCTTCGCCGGGCTATTACGACTTCGACGCGTTCGAAGAGATGCAGGTCACGACCGGCGGCAGCGATGCCTCGATCTCGACCGGCGGCGTCGTGCTCAACATGGTCACCAAGCGCGGCACCAACGAATGGCGCGGCTCGGGCCGTTATTTCCAAGCCGACAAGGGCAACCAGTCGGACCTGTCGTTCGACAAGGACGATCTGGGCAAGGCCGGTCCGTACAACGGCGGCCGCGCGCAGGCGGCGTTCTCCCAGGGCAACCGGATCAACAAGGTTGAGGATTCCGGCGGCGAGCTGGGCGGCCCGATCGTCAAGGATCGTCTGTGGGTTTGGGGCTCCTATGCCAAGCCGAAAATCGATCTGCGCACGATCGACAACTTCAAGGATTTCTCCACCCTTGAGGACTGGAACGCCAAG
>DATMZU010000217.1:0-5281 GCA_035607435.1 Thermoanaerobaculia bacterium
AAAAGCGGCCCGCTTCCGGCCGGGTCAGTGTTTCGCTTCGAGCTGGCCTTTCGCCACGCGGGTCGAGTCCGCGTCCGGATAGGCGGCGGCGAGGCGAGCGTAGAACTTCTCCGCTTCGGCCCGATGCCCCTGCTTCAGCTCGACCATGACCAAGCCGAAGAGCGCCGTGTCCTCCGCTCCGAACTTGGCGCCGCCGGAGAGAGCCGTCTCGAAACGCTTGCGGGCCTTTTTGAAATCGCCGACGTGGAGCAGGTTCCAACCCGATGCGACCTCGACGTCCGCGCGAACCGTCGGGTCCTTCTCCACTTCGGCGCACTTGAGCGCCTTCTCGTAGTAGCTGTCGCTCACCACCCAGAACTTTCGTCGGCCATAGAACTGGCCGAGCCAACGGAGCGCCTCGAAGTCTTTCGAGCTTTTCTCCACGCGCTCTACCCAAGGAGCCGCGGCGGCGAAATCGTCGGGGAGATTGGTCAGCAGGTTCTTGATCTGTATCGCGATCCCATCGCCGAACCCGGTCGATCGAGCGAGCGCATGGCCCCACGGATCGAGAACGATGACGGCCGGTATGCCACTCACTCCCTGCTTCAATGCGAGACCCCGTTGCCGATCGAAGTCGAGCCGCACGACGATCGCCTTCCGAGTGAGCTCGATCACGTCGGGACGACTCCAAAGATCGCGGTCCATCATTTTACAAGGGAGGCACCAACCGGCGGAAAAATCGACCAGGACGGCGCGATGGCTCTGCCGTGCCTCGGCGAGCGCCTGGTGGAAATCGCTGGTCCAGGCGGGCGCGTCGACCGCCAGAACGGGTGGAGCGGAAAGGGCTGCCAGGATCAAGACCGCGAGTTTGCCGAATCGGGCTAGAGGATGCATGCCGTCCCCTCTGCGTTTGAGGAGATTCTACTTCGAAGTCGATCCGCGCGCTTTCATGCGGGCCAGGATGCCCGCCAGCAGTTCGTCGCCCCCCGCGGGAGGGCGCCAATCGACCTGGAGGGCGGCAATCCCCTGCGCAAGCAGGCTGTCGCAGAACGTCTCGACGCCGACGTTGATCGCGGCGAGCGGCGAGGCCACGGCTTCGAGCGGCACGGGCACGGCAGAGGCCTCGGACAGGGGGCCGAGGCGCTCCCAAGCGAGGCCGACCAGCTCTTCGACCGACGTGGCGATCTGAGCGCCCGCGCGGCGGAGCGTCTCGATCTGCTCCTCCAAGCCCTGCGGATCTTCGTCCGTCCCGACGACCAATACCCCGATCTCCAAGGCGCGCCCTTCTCGCCCGGCCTCCCTCGCTCCGGAAATGGCGCGCTCGATCTCTGGCGCGATCACCCCGGCCGGATCGGCGTGCGCGCCATCGCCTAGGACGACGTCGAGCAGAATCAACCCGACGTTGGGATCGGCCGCCTCCGCCCGGAGCCGCCGCAGGCGCAGGTCGGGATCGATCATCGGGTGGAGCCGGCCGACGGTGAATTCATCGGCACCCAAATCGAGGATCGCGTGGCCCGGCCCCCCACTGCGCGCCGGATCGTCGAGCGGCCGGGAGGTACCGATCGGGGCGTTCGAGTAGATCGGATCGAACGCGACCTGGAGCCCCAGTTGAATCTCGTAGGCGAGCGTTCCCCCGGCGAACAGGCCGCGGAAGTAGCCGCTCGGCCGCGCTTCGACCGACTCCTGCTGAGTTCCCTCCGTACTCTCGAGACTCCCCGCCGCGGCGGCGAGATCGGCCGCCTCGGCGAGGCTCACGGCGAAGCGAACGTTGCCGAGCCGCCAGAGCGGCGGGTTCTTGCCCAGGAAGTTGACCACCACCGGCTTGCCGGCGGCCCGCGCTGCGGAGAGCAGTTTCGCGGCGACCGCGGGGGCCGGAGGCTTGGCGAGCAGGACGATGACTTTCGTTTCTGGATCGCGGGCAAGCAGGTCGAGCGCCTGAAGCGCGGAGATGCCGTCCACCTCGACGCTCAAATCGCGCCCTCCCGTGCCGATCGCCTGCGACACGCCGGAGCCGAGCGAATGGAGCCGGCTCGCGACCATTTGGAGACCCGTGCCGGAGGCGGCGACGATCCCCACCGGCCCTTTCCGCACCCGGTTCGCGAAACCCAGCCCCGCGCCGCCGACGATCGCCGTGCCGCAGTCCGGCCCCAGGACGAAGAGTCCCCGCGCGCGGGCCTTCTCTTTGAGCGCCACCTCGTCTCCAAGCGTCACGTTGTCGGAATAGAGGAAGACGTTCCGCCCGCGGTCGAGCGCCTCGTGGGCCACCTCCGCGGCAAAGCGACCGGGCACCGAGATCTGCACCCAGCGCGCCTCGGGCAAGGCGCGCAGCGCGCCGTCGAGACTCCGAGGCCGGTAGCCCGATTCCCCGGAACCCCCGGCCCGAAGCGAGAGGAGCGCGTCGATCTTCGCCAGAGCCTCGGCCGCCGCGCCGTCCGACTCCGCGCGAACCGCAATCAGCAGATCGCCCGGTCCCGCCACCTCCGCCCCCTCACCCAGCAGCCCGCTCGCGCCGAGGATCTCCCGGTTCGCGGGCGTAGCCATCACCACCCCGGCATCGAGCACGCCGGGAAGCCCCGAAAGCGCCTGTTGCAGGCGCATCAGGACGACCGAGTCGTGGTACGACCCGGCGCGGACGGAGGTGCGGAGGATGGAGGCCATGCTCCCAAGAGACTACTACGGGGGCGCACTGGGCCGCACCTGGGCGGCGGCTGTAACCCCAAAACCCTTCCCAAAAAGATCACCACCCAACTGATCACGATTTCGACAGCATTCGAGTTTCGAAGTCGCTACTCTCTCATCCACCCGGAGCGGTGCGCGGACCGGAGAGGAAACCGCCGGGGTCGCCGTGCTCGTGGCCGACTTGATTTCGGTGCGGCGCAGCGTTTGTCAAACGACAAGGAGGGATTCGATGTCTATCGTTCGTCGCGTTCATAAAATCTTGCCATTGCTCTTGCTGGCGATGGGTGTGGGAGCTACCGCCAGGGTGGAAGCCCAAACCTCGGTCAATGCCAAAGTCATGTCCGTCGGCCAGGGTTGGCGTCTTCTGGAAGTCGAGGACCCGGCCGAAGCCACGAGACCCGGCACCATGATGTGGGAAGTGAGTGACGGAGGAGTGAAGTTTCTCCCCGTATCGCAGGCCCAAAAGGATATCGTTCAGGAAACCTTCGACAACGATCCGGACGGCAGCGAGGGCCTTCTGTTCATGTCGAAGGAAATGCTCGAAGCGATGGAGAACCCCGATTTTCCGGCCGGATACGAACAGTATATCGATCCGAACGAACCGACCGAAATGGACGACAAAAGCCTTTTCGGCTGCGGCTGGCACGACGAGACCCGCAACCGATCCTGGAACTATTCCAAGAGCCTGTTCAATCAGAGCCTGCCCTTCTCCGGCGGCATCACCGGTCAGCTGAACTTCGACCTGCCGCTCTCGGGCACCGTCACGATCGCGGCGAGATACAAGATCCGCAAGTGCGGGGGCGTGCCGACGGGCTTCGAGTTCGTCGATGCCGTGGCGAGCGGCAACGCGACGATCGCGGGCACGGGCGATCTTTCGGCGTCCGCGAGCGCGAGCGCCCAGTACGCCAAGGAATGGCTGCTCGCGGAGCCGGAGCTCGGCGAGGTCTCCTTCACCGTCGGCGTGATTCCCGTGCGCCTCGTCTTCACGCTGCCCATCTTCGCCGGAGTGGATTTGAACGCGAAGATTTCGGGCCAGCTCTCGGCGCATCTGAACGCCTCCGCCTCCGGCACCTTCACCTACACCTGCACGACGCACAGTTGCTCGGGGACCAGCAACTTCACCGACAATTTCTCGTTCACCGGACCCAACGCGAGCGTTACGGTGGACTTGAGCGCCCAGGCCCACGCCCGCGTGATGCTGCGGGTCGGAATCTACGACGAGCACATCGCCTACCTCGAAGGAGGTCTGAAGGCCTACGCCCGAGCCGGCGTTTGGGGTTACATCGGCAATACTTGTGGCGATGCGGATGGAGATGGCACCAACGAGACGGTCCGCGCCCTGGCCGCCGACCTGCTCTGGGGTTATAAGTTCGCTTACGGCTGGGGCGGTTGGCTGCTGCCCGACAGTTTGAATTACACCGGCGGCAGCGAGTACCCGATCGGCTGGCAGGATCTCCTGGGCACCGGAGGCTCGACGGCGCTGCAACCGATGCTCACGGGTCCCGCCACCGCGGTCCAGGGCACGGCGACCGCCTATGCGGTCAAGATGCGGCCCTGCTATCCCTACACCCAAGGGGTCAACTTCTCGGTCGCGCCCGGCACTTGGACCGGCGCCACGTCGGTGACGCCGCCTTCGGGCAGCGCGGCCGTCCAGGGCACGTTGATCACCACGGGCAATACCACGGTCATCGCGACCGCCAACTCCGACTCGTTCGGCCGCGACCTTCGCATGCCCTACAGCCGGGTGATCAACGTCACTCCCGTCACTCCCACGTCGGCGGCGCTCAGCGCCACGGTCCTTTCTTCGACGTCGGTCCGCCTCAACTGGACCGATGGCAACACTTACAAGACCGGATACGAGGTCCAGCGCCGGGTCTCCGGAGTCGGGTCATTCGCTTGGCTCACGACGGTATCCTCCACCACCGCGACCTTCACCGACTCCACGGCTCAGGCGGCGACGGCGTACGACTACAAGGTGCGCGTGCTCAACGCCGGCACGGCGTCCCCCTACTCGAACGTCGTCACGGCGACGACCAACGCGACGATCCCCGCGGCGCCCTCTTCCCTCGCCGCGACTCCCCAGTCCGCCACCTCGGTGGCGCTCTCCTGGGCCGACAACAGCAGCAACGAGACGAATTTCGAGGTGCAGCGCCGCATGCTCCCCTCCGGCGCCTTCGGCGTGTTGGTGACGACCGCGGCGAACGTCGTCTCCTATACCGACACGTCGGCCGCCGGGAACACCTCCTACGAATATAAAGTCCGCGCCTTGAACAGCGCCGGTGGATCGACCTTCTCGAACGTCGCCACGGCGACCACCGGGCAGCCCCTTCCCGCGGCTCCGTCGGGCTTGGCCGCCACCTACAACGCGACCACCCGCCAGTTCACGCTGACCTGGATCGACAACAGCACCAACGAACAGGGCTTCGTCCCCCAGTTCTCCTACTCCGGCAGCGCCTTTTCCGATCTGGCTCCGGTGGGCGCGAACGTCACAACCTTTGCGAGCGGCGCCAATCCGCCGGTCGGCTCGTACCAGTTCAAAGTCCGCGCGTATAACGCGACCGGCAGTTCCGGTTACAGCAACGTGGTTTCGCTGCTGGTGATCAATCCCGCCAACGGCCCGGGC
>DATMZU010000435.1:0-13353 GCA_035607435.1 Thermoanaerobaculia bacterium
GCGGCTGCCGCGCGCTGGCCGCGATCGGCATTCATCCTTCCGTGCTCCATCTGAACGAGGGGCACTCGGCGTTCGCCCTGCTCGAATGGGCGCACCAGATCGCGGCGAACCAGGGCCTGTCGGCCAAAGAGGCGCTGCGCGAAGTGGCCGCGATGTCGGTCTTCACCACCCACACTCCCGTGGAAGCGGGGCACGACCGATTCGATCCGAGTCTCGCCGCCCGCTATCTGGAGCCGCTGTTCCCGGCGCTCGGCCTCAAGCCCTTGGAGCTGGTCGCCCTGGGCCTTGAAAAACCGGCCGAGCCGGACTCGCTGTTCTGTCCGACCGCCCTCGCCCTCCAGCTGACCCGAAAGGCGAACGGCGTCTCCGCGCTGCATGGCCGGGTGTCGCGCAAGATGTGGCGTCACCTCTATCCGACCAAGACGGAAGAGGAGGTGCCGATCGGCCACATCACGAACGGCGTCCACGTCCGCACCTGGATCGCCACGGCCATGCACCAGCTTTTCCTCCGTCACTTGAGCGCCGATTGGACCGAGAAGATGGCCCACCGCGACCTCTGGGAGCGGATCGAGGAGGTGCCGGACGCGGAGCTCTGGGAGGTCCACCAGGTGCTCAAAGGCCGGATGGTCGAATTCGTCCGCGGCCGCCTCGCCGACCGCCGCCAACGGGAGAAGCTGCCCGATCCGGCCCAGGTCCCCCTCGGCGCCGAGACTCTGACCCTCGGCTTCGCCCGGCGCTTCGCGACCTACAAGCGGGCGGACCTGCTGCTCACCGACCCCGAGCGCCTCGCCCGCCTGGTCGGCGACCCGGCCCGGCCGCTCCAGATCGTCTTCGCGGGCAAAGCGCATCCGCGCGACGCGGCAGGCAAAGAGCTGGTGCGGAAGGTGTCGCAGCTCGAAAACGATCCCCGCTTCGCCGGCCGCGTCGTGCTGGTCGAAAACTATTCGATGCACGTCGCCCGGCAGCTGGTGCAGGGAGTGGACGCCTGGGTCAACACGCCCCGTCGCCCGAACGAAGCCTGCGGCACCAGCGGCCAAAAATGCATCTTGAACGGCGTGCTGAACCTCTCGATCCTCGACGGCTGGTGGGCCGAAGGCTACGACGGAGCGAACGGCTTCGCGATCGGCCACGGCGAGAGCCACCAGGACCCCAAGATCCAAGACGCCCGGGACGCCGAATCGCTCTACCAGGTGCTCGAACAGCAGGTGGTTCCCCTCTACTACCAGCGCGACGACGAAAACCTCCCCCGCGCCTGGATCGCCCGGGTCAAGCGGGCGATCCATACCATGGCCTGGCGCTTCAACGCCGACCGCATGGTGAGGGACTACGTCGAAGAGTGCTATTTGCCGGCGGCCGGCGGGGCGACCTGCCGGATGCCGGCGCGGTAGAGGCTGGATCGCCCTGGGCCGCGAGCGACAAGCCCCAGGACAGTGGTGATCCCAGCCGGAACACTGGTGATCCGGGCCAGAACAGTAGTGATCTGAGCCAGAACACTGGTGATCTGGGCCAGAACAGTGGTGATCTGGACCGGAACAGTGGTGATCTAGGCCAGAACACTGGTGATCCGGGCCAGATCAGTGGTGATCTAGGCCAGAACAGTGGTGATCTAGGCCAGAACAGTGGTGATCTGAGCCAGAACAGTGGTGATCTAGGCCAGAACAGTGGTGATCTGGGCCAGAACACTGGTGATCTGGGCCAGAACACTGGTGATCTAGGCCAGAACAGTGGTGATCTGGGCCGGCAGACTACCTGGACGCCAATTCCGCCGCACGCCGAGCCAGGTTTGCCAACTCGAGAGAGCGCTCCGGGTCGTCCGGCGCCGCCGCCTTGCTTGCGGCGCCCAACCGCTCGGCAAGGGCCGGGGTTTGAAACTCCGGCGCCTCTTCGATCAGGGCTCGGTGGGTTTCCTTCGGGTGGCGCTGGAGCCTCTCCCAGGCGAGCGCGGCGTTCTCGGGGTCCAAGGCTGCCGGGTCCGTCGCCATCGGTGTGGCGGGGGCGAGCAGGATTTCGAGCGCCTCGGTGAGTCGAGCGGAGGTCAGGGTCAAAAGGCCGGCGAGAGGATCGGCGCCCTTCGATCCCTGGGCGGGCTCCCCGGGCGCGCGAGCCATTTCTCGTCGGGCTCTGGCGACGGCGGCGAACAGCTCGCGCCACGCTTCAGGGGAAAGGCCCGCGGCGTTCCGGAAGGCCTCGTCGGTTCGGTCGGAGAGGTGGCGGACCCCGTGCTCCAGTCGAGAGAGCGTGACGCGATGAACACCGGCCGCGCGGGCGAGCTGTTTGCGGTTCCAACCCTTGATCAGGCAAACGAGGCCGACGACGCAGCGCAGATCTTCCGGATCGTTCATGGCATCTCTTTACCGGCTGCGGCTACCCGGCGTAACCGAGAAGGGGGATATTTCCCCCCAGGCGGCGCACCATACTTGGAGGAGGGGCGGTCCCCCCGGCCGTGACGGCCGGCGGCGGTGCCGCTTCGAAATTGGGAGCCCGACATGTCTCGTTCTCTCCGCGCCTTCGCCGTCGCCGTGTTGTTCGTTGCCCTGGCAGCACCCGTTGCGGCTCGTGCCGAGCCTTGGAATGCGGCCGGCTGGCTGGATCGCCTGCTTGGGAAGTTCAGCTCGATCTGGGCCGATAACGGTTGCGCCATCGATCCAAATGGCCTTTGTGGCACGGCGCCCGGCCCGATTTGGGCCGAAAATGGCTGTGGCCTCGATCCAGATGGCCATTGTGGAGCGGCACCTGCCGCGATCTGGGCAGACAATGGTTGCAGCATAAATCCCAACGGCCAGTGCATCTCGGCACCTCTCGTCAACGGCTGCGGGATTGACCCGAACGGACTCTGCGCGAATCCCCAGTAAAGGGGTTTGGCCGGGGGAGCGGTCGCCTTCTGAACGGAGTTCGTCATGACCTCTCCCCCGGCTCCGCCGCTTCGAGCGGTCGGCGGCGTTCGAGCTGGCGAAGAAGAGCGCGGGCGGCGTCTGCCGTGGCGCTCTCTTGGCGCGCCGCCTCCACCCATAAGGCAAGCGCCGCGAGTAGATCGCGCTCCACCCCTTGGTCCTGAAACCGAGCTACGAGGCCTTCGGCCAGGGCACGCGCCTCGCCCGGACGGCCCAGCTCGATCCGCAGCGCCGCCAATTCGAGCGCAGCGAGTCCCGCGTCGTACACGATGCCTCGTTGCTCGAAATCGCGGAACACTTGGTCGATCGCCTGTGCCCCTTCCTCTCGATTGCCGAGCCCGGCGATCGTTCGCCCTTCGAGCCAGGTGACACGAACCAGGTCCAGCTCTCGGCGCCCTTCGATCGCGAGAGTTCGGACCTCCGGCAGGAGCACCGAGGCCTCGGTGAAGCGGTCTAAGTGACAGAGGTTCACGATCAAGTTGAAGCGGAGCACACAGGGTAGCCGGCCATCTGCCGCGTCGTCGATCAGTGGTGCCGCCTCGCGGAGTGCGGCGATCGCCCTTTCGGGTTGACCGCCCTGCTCCATCGCAAACGCCTGCTTGAGCAACAGCTGACCACGTGCTTCGCCCACTGCACCCATCGCCATCGCTCTGTCGAGGAGCTCGAGCGCCTCCGTGAGCCTTCCCTGATGCTTGCGGAGCGAAGCCTCCAGATCGAGCCGCCGAGCCGGATCAAGTAGTCGATCGGGGTCGCATCCTTCGCCTTCTTGTGCCAGAACTTCGGCACGGTGAAAGGCCTCATCGGAAAGGGGCAACTGACCGGCCACCCGACGCGCATTGCCGAGGAAGGCTAAGCAGTCCGAAAGGAGCAACTTGCGGAATCCATCCGGAAACGGCCCCGGCATGGGCGCCAGCTCCGCGGCACGCACCGACAGTTCGGCCAGCTCCAAAGCGCGGTCCGCGCGATCCGCCGCCGCGCGGGTGCTCTCTTGCCCGAACCGCAAGGCGAGCGCCCACGTTTGGAAGCGGGCGCTCTCTTCCACCAGGGCCTCGCGTTCCTTGAAGGTCCGCTTCGCGAGCCGCTTCCAGAGCCGGGCCGCGTCCTCCCTCGCCGCCTCCGCCTGGCGCAGGCGCACGTGGGTCGCCAGCTCGCGGGTCAAGAACGCTGCGAGGTCCGCGCCCACGCGGGACAGCTTCTCCTCGTCCGGCGAGCCGGAGGTCGAGCCTCCTTTGGCTTGCAGCCGGCGCCTTTCGATCTGTTCGAGCACCTCGTCCAGATCGGCGGGGGAAAAGCCGAGAAGGGCCAAAAGCGCCTCGGCCCGTTTGCGCGACAGGGTGCGGTGCCCGGCTTCCCATTCCGTCATCCGCTTCTTCGTCGTGCGCGCGGCCTCGGCGAGCCGCTCCCGGCTCCATTCGGCCGACGAACGGAAAAAAGCCAACGCGATGGCCAGAGGTGGCACCAGTTTCCACGCCATATCAGCTCTCTTCAGTTCTCCTTAGATACTAGATAGGGTGCCGGAGCCCCCCTTCGCGTGACAACCAACGGGAACATCGTTTCTCAGGACGCAACAAGCGGGGCCAATAGCCCTCTCGATCCCTTGATGTGTAGCCATTAACACAATACAGGATGCGAGGGGAGGTGGCGGAGCTACCCTTCGCCGCATGGTCCGGGCGCGCAAGAGCAAACCCGATCTTTCCCGGATTCGCCGCTTCGGCCGGATGCTCATGCATCGGGGAGTGACCGCCACGAAAGACGGCGACTTCACCGAGGCCGCCGTCCGGTTCGAGCGCGCCGCCTGCGCCTACGAAACCTCAAGCGATCCGCTCGCCGCCGCAGAGGCGACTCTCGAACTGGGACGTAGCCTCCTTTATCTGAAGCAGGGCGAACGGCTGCCCGCGCTCGCGGGCCGGATCGAGAAGCTCGCGCGGGAGAGCGCGGAGTTGCCGGAGGGCGGCCGCATCTCGATGCGCGTCTGGGCCGTGATCCTGCGCCGGGGCGAGATGGAACCCGGTCCCTTGCTTCATCTGATCCAAATACGCCGCCGCGCCCGGCGCGCTTCGCGCGGCGAGGCGTCGCCTGGCCAGGAGACGGTTTCGTGAAGACAAGCCCGATCAAGGAAAAGATCAAGAAGCAGCTGGAGAAGATGGAGAGAGCACGCCACCGGGCCGGCCTGCTACGCGAGACGACACTGTTGAACCTCCAGCGGGTGCCCAATGTCCGCAAGATCATGGAGTACTTCGCCGATTCGCTGTTCAAAGCGACGAGCGAGCAGCCTCTCGACCCCAAACGGCTCGGCGAATCGGTGGCCCGGGCGAAGCTGCGCGCCATGGGGCGCGAGCTGCGGCATCTTCAGGACTGCGCGGAAGAGGTCGCGGACCTGCCGCGACAAGCGGACTCCGGCGAAGCGGCGCCGCTCGATCCGGCCGACCGCCGTCTATGCGAGTGGGCGGCGGAGCAGCGGCGGGACATCATGCGCCTGGCCGTGCGTTTCGAGCGGCGGGTGGGGCCGGCGCCGGAGATTCACCCGGAAGGCGAGATTCCCGACCGCGGCTAGACCCCCTTCAAAGAAAAAGCGCGGCCGCCCCCGTGAGGCGACCGCGCCTTTTTCGGTCGGGCTTTCGCCAAGGGCTCAGGGCACGTTGACACCCGTCGGCGAATCCTTCTTCTCATAGGCGAGGGCCGCGTCGGCCGCGGTCTCGAACTCCTTGGCGAGCTCGATCAGCGCCTGACGCGTAGCCTCGTCGTGGATTCCGGCTTTGACGCCTTTTTTCTCGTCGGCGGGAGGCATTTCGTTGTCCCGCAGGATCTTGACCAGTTCGTGCCGTCCGGCGAGCGCCTGGTTGGGGAAATTGAGCAGCAGCAGGGGATTTGCCTTCGCCGGGTTGTCCGGCGCATGGCAGGAGGTGCAGCTCTCCTCGCGGAACGCCTGTTCCATCTTGCGATACCGGATTTCCAGATTCGCCACTTCCGGGTTGCCCTTGGAGAACAGGTAGGAGTAGAGCGCCACGCGCGGCTGCTCCACGCCGTTCGCGTCGGTCCAACGCCAACGCCCATCCCAGGGCTTTTCCACCACGGTCGTCGTCGGCGCCGCCTTGCGGAAGGCCGCGATGAGTCGATCTTGGTCGAACACCAACAGCACCGCCTCGGTGTCTACGTAGGCCTGCCACTTCTTGGCCGAATGCCAGAACGGATAGGGATAGTCGCCGGAATCCAGGTTGTTGCGGAATTTCGCCGCGACCTCGGCGACCCGGAACTTGCCCTCCTGGCGAACCTGGTAGGGACCCGGGAAGGTGTAGGTGGACAAGTACATCTTGGCCCAAACCATCGGCACGAACTCGGTCAGCGTGTAGGCGTCGGGATCGTAGCCTTTCGCCGGATCGAATCCGCCCCAGAGAATGCGGTTGCCGGCCGCGCCGAGCAGAGGCTCGAAGCGCGACAACTTGTCGCCCGCCGCATCGCGAGCGCGGGGATCCGAAAGGTCGGCCGGAGGAGAGAGTTGCGCAAGACCTTGGGCGATCCGGGCGGGCAGCGCCTCGTCCACCGCCGCCGAAGGCGCTTTGATTCCAGGTGTTTGAGCGGCGCAAGAGCACAGCGCGAGGAGAAGAGTCACTTTAAGCGCCGACGGCAAATCGAGTCTTGGCGAAAATCGAGCCATGGACGGTGTCTCCTTCAGAGGGTGGAGTCGTGCGGCGGCCGGGACCGAGCGGAATTCGCGCCTTATCGCCCGCACCTTCAGAGTGTATCGAAGAGGCCACGGGCGGGACAAATCCGACGAAAGAACCTTTCTACTCTACAATCCACGCCACCGCGCGATCCCCAAGGTTCGCCAAAAATCGGTCCATACAAACCGTCAATTCGGATCCTGGATTTACCCTTCCGTCTCAATAAGTTGAGACTCAATAAGCGGAGGCTCGTTGAGACTCAATAAGGATTCGCTTCCGAGGAGCGTTCGAATGGAAAAGCTGAAACGATTACGGATAGGAGCGCTCATGCTCGCTCTTGCCGTGCTCGCGGCCACCGCCGCGTCGGCGCAGGTCGCGAGCCTGTATTACAAAGAAGTGGCAAAGGAGGGCCGAGTCTACGTCTTCAACACGCCCGAGACCTTGAAGCTCTGGCAGGAGTCCGGCGAGATGGGCAAGTCGATCACCCTGATCGGCCGTGGCGAGCATGGCGAGACGCTCGTGGCCGAAAACGAGACCGCCGCCGATCTCTATTTCTTTCGCCACAATCTCGACGGTTACGACCGGCCGACGCCAAAACCGTCGGCGCCCGCGGCGTTTCCCGCGACGAAAATCAGCGGCCGCGTCTTTGCTGATTTTTCGACCAAAACTTTGAAAGACGAGGGAACCGGAACGAAGAGCGGCGACAGCGGCCTCGGCGCCGACGTCAAACGTTTCTATTTCACCGTCCGGCACGATTTCGACGCGAGGTGGTCGGCGCAGTTCCAATCCGACATCGGCGACCAGGGTGCTCGTCGATACGACGTTTTCGTCAAACAAGCGTACATCCAGGCCAAGCTGTCTCCGGCGGCGACGTTTCGTCTCGGCTCGGCCGCGACCGCCTGGATTCCTTTCGTCGAGGACATCTATGGCAATCGGTATCTTGAAAATACGATCACCGATCGTTTCAGCTTCGGTAACTCGGCCGACTGGGGCCTCCACTTCCTCGGCACCGCCGCGGGCGACAAGCTCTCCTACGCGTTGTCGGCGGAGAACGGCCGCGGATTCAGCAATCCCGGGCGCAGCAAGAACGTTGATTTCGAGGGGCGCGTGGCGTATTCGCCGGTGAAAGGCCTGACCTTCGCGGTCGGCGGCTACAGCGGCACCCGCGGACTGGAAACCGACGCGGCACCCTCCCGGCACACGGCAAAGCGCACCAATGTTCTGGCGGCCTATGGCAACGACAAGTGGAAAGTCGGCGGCGAGTGGTTCGAAACGAAAAACTGGAACACGGTCGCCATGGCGGCGAGCGACAAAGCGGACGGCTTTTCGGTTTGGGGCAGCTTTGCGGCCTCCGGAAAAATCACTCTGTTTGCCCGCTACGACCAAGCCGACCCGAGCAAGGATTTGAGGCCAAAGCTTGAGGACACCTACTACAACGCCGGCTTGCAGTACCGGGTGAACAAGTCGCTCGCCGCGGCGCTGGTCTACAAACATGAAGAGGCCAAGGGTGGAATCACTTCCACTCAGAACGGCACGATCGGATCGAACGTCGCGGGAGCCAAAGGCAAGCTCGACGAGGCGGGGGTCTGGCTGCTGTACGACTTCTAAAGAGAAAAGCCGTTCTAAGGCCGCGAGCCTTTGGCCCACACCGATAGCGTAGAATTCGACCTTCCGACCCGGGAGAAAACACCGTCCGCAGTGCGACAGGAGGAACGAAGGATGGACATGGAACCACAAGACAATCTGCCGCAACATCCGGGGCATCGACTCCGGATTGGCGCCATCGGTTTATCGTTGTGCCTCGGGCTTTCGGCCTGCGGCGGCGGACACGAGGAGAACAAGGCAGACTCTACATCCGTCGCGGCCAATCCCACTCCGCCGGAGCCCAGTGTGCCCAATGAGGAAGTCGCAACGAATTCGGACGTGACTCCCGATCCCGCTTTCAGCAATCTACCCCCCGTCGAGGCACAGGCTGCGGGAAAGGCCGAGAAAGCTCATTTGGTGCTCACCGGCGATCAAAAGTTCGACGCGGATGCCCGGTCAACGAACTGTGCGCTCTTCCCCAACAAGTCCTTCCAGGTCGGCATCAACGTTCCCCGCGCGCCTGTCTTCGTCCTACAGATCGAAAACTTCCACGGCGCGGGCGAATACGATGCCGACGCACGGGTTCGCGCCAACTACTCCGGAGAGGTCTTCCTCACTTCGCGCGGCGTGGCGAAGACCACGATCACGGTCGTCAAATCCGCTCAACCGGGCGGTCCGGATGCGATCTCCGGCTCGTTCGCCGGCCCCTACGAGGGCCGCGGGGGAAAAGGAAACGTCAGCGGCAGTTTCGAGAACTGCCTTTACAAACTGCCGGAATTCGATCAGTAGGACAAACAAAAACGCGGCCGCTCCCTGGGAGCGGCCGCGTTGGATCAGCTTGGAGCTTTGAGGCCGGCCCCGGTCAAACGTGGGCCGTCGTGCCGTCGAACTTGGTGAACGTGTACTCCCTGAAGAAGCCGCGCCGAACCTCGTTGTAGCTCGCCTTCTGGTCCTCCAGGATGGCGATCGCGATCTTCTCACCCAGCTTGAACGACTGGATCGCGTCGCTGCGCCAGTGGACGCCGGCGATGTTCCGACCGGTTCCGATGTTCGAGCAGACTTTGTGAAGCTCGCCGAGAACGGTAAGCGGCGGACCATGGTACGGCTCGAGCGACAGCCCGTCGGCGCTCACCTGCACCGGGTTCGGAATTTCGAAGGTCTCATCAAACAGCGCCTTCAAGATCGTCACGCAGGCGCCGGCCACCGTGGCGTGGCCCGCGGTGTAGGACGGATGGGTCGGCGACCCCTCGGGGAACGCCATCGGGTGCAGGTAGGTGCCGTACTTCTCGAACGTCGCGTCGAGCACCGGCGAATTGAGAATGTCGTCGTGCAGGACGCCCGGGTAGCGATTCTGGGTCTTCTGCAGATGGACCAGACCGCCGAACGCTTCCGGCCGGAGCCGGCGCTGGATGAACCACTTCTGGAACCAGGTCGCCTTGAGCGCGCGCGTCGCGACCTCGCAAAGCAGTGCCGCAAAATGCGGCGGACCGAACGTGGCGAAACCGATCTGGTTCACCGAGTTGATATAGGGGTTGGTCGCGTTGGGCGGACAGCCCATGCCGTCGGCGTTCTGGTCGAAAGAGCTGGGGGGCGTGCCCATGATGACCAGGGCGTTGAAGTAGGCCTGGAACAACACGTCCATCTGCACCCAGGCGGACAGGTCGCGACCGTTGCGCATGTAGCGGCGCGTCGGATCGAACGACGTGCTTTCGTTGACGCCGCCGTTCTGCACCGTCAACCAGTTAGCGAACGTCGTCATGTGGTCCGAGCCCTCGGCGAATACGCGCGAGCGGCGATCGACGAACTCCGAGCCATACGGCGTCCCCTTGAGCATGAACTGGGACATGTAGGGACCGTTGACGGTACCGGGCATCGGATCGCGGAAGAGCGACTGGGGAGTTACCACGCCACCTTCTTTCGCGCCCTTGAAGCTGTTGCCCAAGCTGGTCAGGTCGGCGGCCGCGGCGATCGCGAGGTCGTTGGTCCCATAGTCGTCGAAGTGGACGTCGCGCAAAAGCGCCATCCAATAGAGCTCGACCGCTTCACCCGCCTCTTCTGCGGAGGCGAGGGCCGGTGCCGGCGGCGGGGTGACGGCATGGGAGTCGAGACCTTCGAGGTCAAAGGCCAGCCCGGACTGCGGGCTGGTCTGAAAGCGCGGTCCCCCCAAGGGGATCGCTTCGAAGTCGGCCGGAGAACCGGTTTGAAGGGCCTTCGTCAGCTTGGAGTACGCGGACGCGCTGACTTCGCCGAACTCGTTGTGCGGAAGGCCCTTCGTGTAAGAGCCAATGCGGTTCGGGTAGCGCGCTTCGTCGCCGTTGGAACGATGCTGGGGGTGAGGTGCATCGCGCCGGAGTTTGGCCGCATTCACCCGAAAGTTGTACGAGGCCAGGGTACGGCCAACGTTCGCCTCACCGGTGATGATGCTGTCTGCCTCGACTTCGGCGGCGGCTCCGGCCGCTTCGCCCTTGGGCGCGAAAGCAAGCGCTCCAGCGCTTACACCAATCACCGCGGCACCCGCCCCGCCCAGGAACTGCCGACGACTGACGTTGGGAATCTCGACGCTTTCCGGCGCCTGATTGTCGTCCTGCTCGGTGCTCATCCGGTTGCTCCTATGGTTGTGTGTTGGACAGGCGGTCGGGAAATGGCCCAAGAGCGGTTCGTCTTAGGGATGAAATCCAAAACCGCGGACCTCACGTATAGATAATCATCAGGGTGTCGATTTTCGACCAAAGTGTGACATCTGGCAGGCGCTGGCAGTATAGGCGCTTTGCTCCTGCTTTTCCCGCTACTTCCAACATCGCTTGGCCACTCCGAACCCTAACCGCCTGGTTGGGAAATTGAGCAGCGGCAGGACCCGTTCCCGGGCTGCGGGCCTGTGGCTCGCACCGATAGCGTAGAATTCGACCTTCCGACCAGGGAAAACGCCGTCCGCAGTGCGACAGGAGGTAAGGAAGGGTGAACATGGAACCGCAAGACCATCTTCCGCAACATCCGGGGCATCGACTCCGGATTGGCGCCATCGGTTTGACGCTATGCCTCGGCCTCTGGGCCTGCGGCGACAAGGGAAGCGCCGCTCACGACGAGACGGCTTCGGCCGCAACGCCGGCAGCCACGGCGCCGCCCGTGGCGGAGACCACTGACCCGGCCTCCGCGGCCGTGTCCGACTTGGAACCGCCGCCCATGACTTCGGGGCCGCTCCCCCACGCCGTGGGGAGAGGGACGAGCAAAGACGGACATCTCGTTCTTACCGGGAACTTCACGGCGGATAAAGACGCCTTCGTCACCTGCGCCGCCTTCCCGGGAAATTCCTTTCAGATCTCCTTGGCGATCGGCGATTCTCCGACCATCGTCCTGGTGCTGGAGAATTTTCATGGTGCCGGCGACTACGATGCGGAGTCTCGGTTGCGCGCGGATTATTTCGGCGAGGGAATCCGCCAATCCCGAGGCAAGGCGAAAGCGAAGATCGAGGTGGCCCCACCCACGGGAACAGAGACCCGAAGCGTGATCTCGGGCTCGTTTACGGGAACGTATAACGGGGAAGCCGGCAAAGGAACGATCTCGGCCAAGTTCGACAAGTGCCTCTACGAGTTGCCTAAGGTCGACGGCTGAGTTTTCAGCCGCGCGGAACGGTCGCGGCCGGGAGTCAAATCCTGGCCTGCTCCCCAACGAAAAAACGCGACCGCCCCTATCCGGGACGGTCGCGTGTTGTTTCCGCGTTGCTGTTTGGCGCCCCGGCTCAGACGGTGATCGTCGAGCCGTCGAACTTGGTGAACGTGTAGCCCTTGAAGAAGCCGCGCCGGATCTCGTTGTAGCCGGCGTGCTGATCTTCGAGAATCGCGATCGCAATCTTCTCGCCGAGCCGGAACGACTGGACCGCGTCGCTGCGCCAGTGAACGCCCGCGATGTTTCGGCCGGTGCCGATGTTCGAAGCGAGCTTGTTGAGCTCGCCGCCCACGGTGAGCGCCGGTCCGTGATAGGGCTCGAGCGACAGACCGTCGTGGCTCACGACCACCGGATTCGGAATCACGAAGCTCTCGTCGAACAGAGCCTTCAAGATCGTCACGCAGGCGCCCGCCACCGTGGCATGACCCGCGGTGTACGCCGGGAACACCGGGGACCCCTCGGGGAACGCCATCGGCTGGAGGTAGGTGCCGTACTTTTCGAACACCGCGTCCATCGCCGTCGAGTTGAGGATGTCGTTGTGGATGATGCCCGGATAGCGATCCTGGGTCTTCTGCAGGTGGACCAGTCCGCCGAACGCCTCGGGCCGGATCCGCCGCTGCAGCTGCCATTTCTGGTACCAGGTGGCCTTCATGCCGCGCGAGCAAACCTCGGCGAGCAGCGCCTTGAAACCCGGAGGGCCGAAGGTGACGAAACCGAACTGGTTGTCCGAGGTGCGGTAGGGATTGCCGGGGTTGACCGGGCAGGCGATGCCGCCGCTATGCACGTCGAACGCGTTCGGCGGGGTGCCGAGGATCAGGCAGGCGTTGAAATAGGCCTGGTACAGCACGTCGTTCTGCACCCAGGCCGCTAGGTCGCGTCCGTTCCGCAGGTACCGGCGCTCCGGGTCGAAGGTCGAGCTCTCGTTGACGCCGCCATTCTGCACCGTCAGCCAGTTGTCGAAGGTGGTCATGTGGTCCGAGCCGTCGGCGAACACCCGGGCGCGCCGATCCACGAACTCCGCGCCGAACGGCGTATGCAACATCATGAACTGGGAGAGATAGGGGCCGACTTCGCAGCCGGGAAGCGGATCGCGGAAGAGAGTCGCAGGGGTCACGACGCCGCCCGCTTTCGGTCCCTTGAAAACGCTCACGCCGTTCAGATCGTCCACCGCGGCCGCGACGTCGTTGTTGCCTTCGTACTCGTTGAAGTGGACGTCGCGCAAAAGCGCCTGCCAGTAGAGCTCGACCGCCTCGCCAGCTTCTTCAGCGCTCGCGAGCGTCGGCGGCGCCGGAGCCGTCACGGCCATGGCGTCGAGGCCCTCGAGGTCCATAGCCATGCCGGACTGCGGATTGCCCAGCTTGCGGGCGCCGCCGAGCGGAACCAGAGCGAAGTCCGAAGGCGAATTCGTGTTCAGCGCCTTCATCAAGGCGGTATAGGCGGCGGAATCGACTTCGCCGAAGGCATTGTGGGGAAGGCCTTTGGAAAAACTGCCGATGCGATTGGAGTACCGGGCCTCGTCGCCGTTGTTCTTGTGCTGGGGGTGCGGCGCGTCG
>DATMZU010000220.1:0-8681 GCA_035607435.1 Thermoanaerobaculia bacterium
CGCTGACCGCCGACCCGCGGCTCGACGTCCAGGTGCAGCGCGAGAGCGAGTACCTGGCGAGCCAGTCTCAGCTGCTGTCGCAGATCGTCAACGGCCTGGGCACGATCATCGCCCTGCTGATGGGGGTCGGCGCCGTGTTCGGCGCGCTCAACACCATGTATTCGGCGGTGGCGGCCCGGACCCGCGAGATCGCGACGCTGCGCGCCCTCGGCTTTTCCCGGGTGCCGGTCGTCGTCTCGGTGCTCGCCGAGTCGCTGTTCCTCGCCGCGCTCGGCGGCGCGGTGGGAGCGGGAGTCGCCTACCTTGCGTTCAACGGCTATCAGGCGGCGACGATCAACTGGCAGAGCTTCAGCCAGGTGGCGTTCGCCTTCGCGGTGACGCCGCGGCTGCTCGCCGTGGCGATCGCCTACGCGCTGGTGATGGGACTGGTCGGCGGGTTCTTCCCGGCGATTCGCGCCGCGCGGATGCCGATCGCCACGGCGTTGCGGGAGCTGTAAGTCGGGCGATCGTGCGCTGATTGACGCTCTGCGGCATAATCTTTGCGAGTCGTCCCAACCGTGGGTGACTTTCATGTTTGAACGGCATATTCTCGGATGGTTGGAGTAGGTCTTATCGGTCAGGAGAGAGGTCGATGTCCGAAACCAAAGTCATGGAACCGGAGCCAGCAGTCGCCCCTCCGGCAACGGCGGCCCCTGCGCCCGCCCGTTTGATCCTTGAAGGAACCGAATATTCACTGCCGGTCGTCGTCGGCTCGGAAGGCGAAAAGGCGATCGACATCAGTCAGCTGCGCGCCCGGAGCGGCTACATCACCCTCGATCCGGGATACGGCAACACGGGGGCGTGCGAAAGCGAGATCACCTTCATCGACGGCGACGAGGGAATTCTGCGTTATCGCGGCTACCCGATCGAGCAGATCGCCGGCCATTCGCAGTTCACCGAGATCAGCTACCTGTTGATCAACGGCCACCTGCCGAGCGCCGCCGAGCAGGCCGAATTCCGCGAGCGGCTGACCAAGCACAGCCTGATCCACGAGGACATGAAGAAGTTTTTCGAGAGCTTCCCGGCGAGCGCCCACCCGATGGCGATCCTGTCCGCGATGGTCGCTTCGCTCTCGACCTACTACCGCGACAGCGAAAGCGACGCGAACTTCGACCTGAACGTGATCCGCCTGCTCGCCAAGGCGAAGACGATCGCCGCGTTCTCGTACAAGAAGAGCATCGGCCAGCCGTTCATGTACCCGAGGAACGACCTGTCCTACTGCGCGAACTTCCTGCACATGATGTTCGCCGTTCCGTCCGAGCCGTACACCCCTTCGCCGGTGCTCGAACGGGCGCTCAACCTGCTGTTGATCCTCCACGCCGACCACGAGCAGAACTGCTCGACCTCGACGGTGCGGATGGTCGGCAGCTCGCAGGCGAACCTGTTCGCTTCGGTCTCGGCCGGCATCTGCGCGCTCTGGGGACCGCTCCACGGAGGCGCCAACCAAGCCGTGATCGAAATGCTGGAGAAGATCCAGGCGGATGGCGGCAATTACCAGAAGTATGTAGATCTTGCCAAAGACAAGGCGTCGGGATTCCGCCTGATGGGCTTCGGCCATCAGGTGTACAAAAATTTCGATCCCCGCGCCAAAATTTTGAAGCACTCCTGCGACGAGGTGCTCGCCGAGCTGGGCGTGAACGACCCGCTGCTGGAGATCGCGAAGAACCTCGAAGAGGTCGCCCTGCACGACCCGTTCTTCGTCGAGCGCAAGCTATATCCGAACGTCGATTTCTACAGCGGCATCATCTACCGCGCGATGGGCATCCCGACGAACATGTTCACCATGATGTTCGCCCTCGGCCGGCTCCCCGGCTGGATCGCCCACCTCAAGGAAATGCGCGCCGAAGGCGCCCGGATCAACCGCCCGCGGCAGATCTACACCGGGGCAACCGAGCGAAGCTTCGTCCCGATTTCCGAGCGCTAAGCTCTACGGCGAGAAGGGTGGGCGTTTCGCCGCGCCCGCCCTCTCCCGCTCACCCGTTCCGCCTTCCTTCCCCCGTTCGAACCAAACGTCTTGAGCCGGCGCTCGACTTCCTCTAGAGTCGGGGTAGTTTTTCCTTTTCGGCCTTAGCTTGCGGACGGTGGTCTCCCCGTGTGCATTGTCCCCGGGGTCCGCCGGGCCGAATCGACTTCTCTCCGCCATCTAGGCGCTGAACTTTGGACAGGAGGCACGGGATCATGAAACAAAAAAGCATCATCGCTTTTCTGCTCTTCGCCTTGCTTGCGACCGCGAGCTGGGCTCAGGGCAACCCGACCGCGAAGCTTTCGGGCCGCGTCAGCAACGACGGGCAGCCGCTTTCGGGCGTGCTGGTCACGGCCACGTCGCCGAACGTCCAAGGGGCGCGGACGACGACCACCACCGCCAACGGCGACTATCTCTTTCCGGCGCTGCCGGCCGGCGAGTACACGCTGACCTTCGCGCTGGAAGGGCTGGAGACGGCGACCCGCACGGTCCGCCTCGGCGCGGCTCAAGCGAGCGTGCTCGACGCCTCGCTCGCGGTCGCGTCGATCGCCGAAGAGATCGTGGTCACCGGCCAGCTGGAGGTCATCTCCCAGGGCTCGGAGAGCGCCGTGACGTTCTCGAAGACCCTGGTGGACGAGCTGCCGACCGGCCGCACCGTCGATGAGATCGTCGGCCTCGCGCCGGGCGTCTCCACCACCGGCCCGGCCAAAGACGCCGGCACCGGCCAGGCGAGCATTTCGATCTCGGGCGCGCCTTCGTTCGAGAACCTGTTCCTGATCAACGGCGTCGTCGCGAACGAAAACCTTCGCGGCCAGACGTTCCCGCTGTTCATCGAGGACGCGGTCCAAGAAACCACCACCTCCTCCGGGTCGATCTCCGCCGAGTACGGTCGGTTCACCGGCGGCGTGGTCAACGTGATCACCAAGTCGGGCGGCAACCAGTTCTCCGGCTCCCTGCGTTCGACCCTGCGCAACCAGGATTGGACCCCGAGCGTCAGCAAAGACGCCCGCCAGCAGGACGGCGCGGCCAACTTCACCGAGGCCGCGCACAACGACGAAATCGTTCCGACCTACGAAGCGACGCTCGGCGGGCCGATCCTCAAGGACAAAATCTGGTTCTTCGGCGCCGGTCGCGATTTGAACCAGACCACCGCCACCCAGACCTCCGCCCCCACCTTCGTTCCGTTCGACGCGGTCGGCGACGAGCAGCGCTACGAGGGCAAGCTGACGATTTCGCCTACGGCGAAACACACGATCATCGGCTCCTACATCAAGATCGATCGCCTGGAAGAGGGCAACTTCTTCGGCGTCATCCTCGACGAGCGGAGCCTGGTCAACCGCGAGCTGCCGCAGGAGCTGAAGGCGTACAGCTACAGCGGCGTTCTCACCGATCGGCTGTACGTGACCGCCCAGTACAACGAACGCACGTTCCAGTTCATCGGTTCCGGCGCGCCGACCCAGGATCTGATCCAGGGCACGCTGCTGCTCGACCAGTCGCGCGGCAACGCCCGCTATTGGTCGCCGACCTTCTGCGGCATCTGCCGCCCCGAGGATCGGAACAACAAGAACTACCTGGGCAAATTGTCCTACTTCCTGTCGACCGGCAAGGCCGGCACCCATGAGCTGGTGGGCGGCTACGACTCGTTCGACGACATCCGGGCGGCCGACAACCATCAGTCGGGCAGCGACTATCGCGTCTTCGGGACCGGCGCGATCATCCGCGGCACCAACATCTTCCCGGTGTTCGACAGCAATACGGTCATCCAGTTCAACCCGATCGCCGAGAGCACCCAGGGCACCAGCTTCAAGACCAACTCGTACTTCGCCAACGACTCGTGGCGGTTCAACGATCGCCTGAGCTTCAACATCGGCTTCCGCTACGACCAGAACGACGGCAAGAACGCCCAAGGGCGCAAAGTCGCGAGCGACTCGAACTTCTCGCCGCGTTTGGCCGCGACCTGGGATCCCAAGGGCGACGGCAGCTGGATCGTCAACGCCAGTTACGGCAAGTACGTGGCGGGCATCGCCAACAGCGTCGCCGACTCGACCTCCACGGCGGGCGCTCCGGCGACCTTCCAGTGGGAGTACGACGGTCCGCCGGTGAACCTCGGCAATCCGGCCAATCCGGCCGATTCGGCCGCGGCGCTCACCACCCTGTTCAACTGGTTCAACGCCAACGGCGGCCCGAACGGCAACCTGCCTCTGATCGGCGTCGCGATTCCCGGCGGCAACCAGGTCATCCGCGGCTCACTCAACTCGCCGAACGCCGAGGAGTTTTCGCTCGGCTTCTCGAAGCAATTCGCCGGCCGCGGGATCGTCCGCGTGACTGGAATCCATCGCGAGTTCAGCGACTTTTACGCCACGCGGGGCGACCTGACGACCGGCACGGTCCCCAATCCGTCGAACCCGAGCTCCCGCCTCGACCTCCAGTTCATCGAGAACAACAGCTCGGCCTTCGAGCGCAAGTACGATGCGCTGCAGGCGCAATTCCAGTGGCGCCTGATCAAGAAGCTCGACATCGGCGGCAACTGGACCATCTCGGAGCTCAAGGGCAACTTCGACGGCGAGACGCGCAACAACGGCCCGGTCACCGGCGACCTGACCTATCCGGAATTCAAGGTCGCGAGCTGGAACCGGCCGAACGGCGATCTTTCCGCCGACCAACGCCATAAAGTGGGCCTGTACGGCGTTTATCGCCTGCTCAGCTCGGAGCACCAGGCGCTCAGCCTCAGCCTGTTCCAGAGCTACCAGACGGGACTTCCGTACGGTGCGTTCGGCTCGGCTCTGATCCGCGCCAACGCCGCCGCGGGACGGCCGGCATTCGACTTCCGTCCGAATTCCGGATACAGAACTCCCCCGTCGTCCGTCGGCTACTTCTTCACCGCACGGGACGAGTTCCGGACCGACAACATCCTTCGCACCGATCTCTCGATGAACTACAGCTTCCGCTTCAGCAAGGTCGAGCTGTTCATTTCGCCCGAAGTGAGCAACTTGTTCAACGCCGAGAACCTCGACACCACGGACACCCGCGGTCTCGACCAGACGGTGTTCACGGCCGCCAACACCGGCGCGACCTCCTGCAGCCAGGGCGGGGTGGGTGGAGGTCCGGGCCGGTGCCAGCCGTTCAATCCGTACACCACGACCCCGGTCGAGCACGTCAACTGGCAGAAGGGACCGAACTTCGGCAAGGCGGTCGGCCCGCTGGGCTACCAGAACCGGCGCACCTTCCGCATCTCGGTGGGCTTCCGCTTCTAGGCCTCGACTCAAGAATCGACGCTTTAATCAAGGCGTCCGGGCTTCCCAGCCCGGGCGCCTTTTTTCATGGGGAAGGCCACGAGGCCTCCGGCGTGTTGTAGGGTCGGTCTCGCACGGTCCGTCACGCCAACGTCCTAGAGGTTCCAATTCTCCATGAGCGACTTCGAATCCCGCGTTTGGGACGCTCTCAAACGCGTCAAATTCCCCGGCATGAGCCGGGACATCGTCTCCTTCGGCTTCGTCCAGAGCGTCAAAGCGGAAGCCGGCCGGGTGACGATCGACCTCCAGATGGCGACCCAGAAGCCCGAAGCAGCCGAGGGGGTCCGCGCCGACGTCGAGCGCGAGGTACGCGCCCTGCCCGGCGTCGAGCAGGTGGAGGTCCATCTCCATTTCCAGAAGGCCCCGAGCCGTGAGGAGTCGGCCCAGCGCGCGGTGGCGCAGGACCCGGGGCTGATCCCCGGCGTGCGGCACGTCGTCGCCGTCGCAAGCGGTAAGGGGGGAGTCGGTAAATCGACCGTCGCGGCGAACCTCGCCGTGGCGCTCGGTCAGCTCGGCCATCGGGTGGGCCTGCTCGACGTTGATATCTACGGCCCGTCGGTGCCGATGATGTTCGGGATCGACGAGCGCCCGCGGCTCGAAGGCAACCGCATCCTGCCGTTCGAAAAGCACGGCATCCGGTTGATGTCGCTCGGGTTCCTGCTCGACATCGACACCCCCGTCATCTGGCGCGGCCCGATGGTCATGCGGGCGATCGAGCAGATGCTCGGCGACGTTTCCTGGGGCGATCTCGACGTCATGATCCTCGACATGCCGCCGGGAACCGGCGACGCCCAGCTCACCGTGACCCAGAAGGTGCCGCTCTCGGGTGCGGTCATCGTCACCACCCCGCAGGACGTGGCGCTGATCGATGCCCGGAAGGGACTGGCGATGTTCCGCAAGGTGAACGTGCCGGTGATCGGAATCGTCGAGAACATGTCGGTCTTCGTCTGCCCGCACTGCGGCGAATCGACCCACATCTTCCGGAAGGACGGCGGCAAGCGCACGGCCGAGTTGCTCGGCGTCGATCTTCTCGGCTCGATTCCGCTCGACCCGGCGATCGTCGAAGGGGGGGACGCCGGAATGCCGATTTCGGTCGCCGCTCCCGACGGTCCCCATGCCCAGGCGTTTCGCCAGGTCGCCAAGGCCGTCTACGCCGAAGCCGAGCGCCAGGTCGCCTCAAGGCCGAAGCTGTCGATCGTCTGATGGCGCTTCCGACCCCCACGGGCGAACGCGTCGCGGTCATCGCGGACTCTCACCTCGGGGGACCCGGCGGGCCGATCGAGCCGATGCTCGATCAGCTCGCCCAACTTCCCGCCGAAGGGGTCGGGCGCCTGATCCTGCTCGGCGACATTTTCCAGGCCTGGGTGGGGCTGCCGCGCTTCGAGACCGCCGAGATCGCGCGCTTCGTCGCGGCCCTGCGGGAGCTGCGCAGCCAGGGGTTACGGATCGACTATATCGAGGGGAATCGGGACTTCTTCCTCGCGAAGAGCCCCTACCGCGACGCGTTCGACACCGTCGGCCTCGAAACCTCGTTCGAAGCCGATGGAGTCCGCTACCTCGCGGTCCACGGCGACGGCCTGAACGATCGCGACTGGCAGTACCGCACCTGGCGGCGACTGTCCAAAAGCCTGCCCGTCGAGCTGGCGCTCCGCACCCTCCCCCGCCGCCTCGCCCACCGAATGGTCGCTTCCACCGACCGCCGCCTCGCGAACACCAACTTCAAACACCGCGCCGCCCTCCCCGAAACCGCCATCCGAACCTTCGCCGAGCGCCGCCTCGCCGAAGGACACGATGTGCTGCTGCTCGGCCACTTCCACGAAGAACGGACCTGGCCCCTAGAGAACGGCCAGGTTCGCCTGCTCGAAGCCTGGTTCAAGAGCCGTCGGGTGGAGCGGTTCGGGTAGCCCTTACCGCCCTCCCAGCGCCGCCGTCGCCTTGTCGATCTGCGCGGCGTAGGCGCGCAACGTTCCCGACACGATCTCGACTTCGCGGGAAACCAGGTCCCAATTCCGGGCTTCGATCGCTTCTCGGATTCCGGGAAGGGTCTTGACTCCATAGCCGGTGTAGAAGCCGGGGGCGTAGATCTGGTGGATGTACCAGGGGCGACCGGGGAGGCCTTCGGGCCGGGTGAGGGCGCGCTCGCTGCCGATCAGGAGGTCGCCCAGGTTTTTCAGCTCGGCCGTCTCGTAGGGCTTTCCCGAGCGGGCGCGATCCGCGGCGGCGGTGGAGAAGGCCTTAGCGCTTTTTTGTACCTCGGCGACCGCGTTCTGGAGCGGCGCGAAGTTGAGGAACGGCACCGGGTCCTTGGGCCTAGGCAGAACGTAGGTATGGCGCGGATCGAACACCTGGGCGTAAGTGCCGTCGGCGATCTGGCGGCTTTGCTCTTCGGTCTCCGTGCGCATCGTGTCCGCCAGCTCGCGCACCTGGTCGGCGTAGTGCGCGACGTTGTCGGCAAAGCCGGTGAACTCGAAGGGCAGGACGTCCGCCTGGGCGAGCCGTAGGATCATGCGCGCTCCCGTCTGGGCGAGCGTCACGCCGTAGGCACCGTCCGGATCGACGAAACGGACGAAGTGGTCGAAGCTGTCGTAGGCCGTATGGTACTGGCCGTACTCGTCCTCGCCGCCGTAGCCCACGTCGACCGATGCGATGCCCAAATGCTGCAGGAATGGCGTGTAGTCCGAGCCGGAGCCGAGCGCGCCGATCCGCAGGTTCGCCCGGTCGCGCGCTTCACGCTTGTCGTCCGCGGCGCCGTTCAGACGCTGATAGGCCCGAGCCCGTTCGAGGACGTTCACCCCTTTTTCCGGATCGACCACGTCGCGCGCGACGTCGTTCAAGAATGCCTCCAGCGAATGCGAGCCGCCGAGGCCGAGGTAGCCGCGCGCGTTGCTGTCGCTGTTGATATAGGCGACCGCCTTGGCTTGAAGCTCCGCGGCATGGGTTTCGGCCCACTCGACGGAACCGAGCAGCCCCGGCTCTTCGCCGTCCCAGGAGGCATAGACGATCGTCCGCCGCGGCTTCCAGCCGGTCTTGGCGAGAGCGCCGATCGCCTTGGCCTCGGCGAGCATCGCGACCTGGCCCGAGAGCGGGTCGGTCGCGCCGTGAACCCAGGCGTCGTGATGGTTGCCGCGGATCACCCACTGGTCGGGAAGCTCGGAACCGCGCAGCGTCGCGATCACGTCATGGACCGTGGCCATGCCCCAGTTGAACGCAAGAGCCAGGTGAACCTTCGCCGGCCCGGGTCCCAGATGGTAGGCGATCGGCAGCCCGCCGCGGTACGACTCGGGGGCGACCGGGCCGCCGATCGCGCGAAGCAGCGGCAGCGCGTCGGCATAGGAAATCGGCAGAACGGGAATCTTGGTGAGCGTCACCGCGTCCTTGATGTCGAT
>DATMZU010000451.1:0-6925 GCA_035607435.1 Thermoanaerobaculia bacterium
ACCCACCCCGCGGGCGCTTGGCCGTAGATGAGAACGACCCCGTCGCACGTTTCGAGTTGATCCTGCTGGGCGCGGCGAATCTGATCGGGTGAGTCCCGGGAAGCGACGAGCGGAGGCAGGGCCGAGATCGCTCCGAATCCAGCCAGAGCTTCGAGAACCTGCAGGCCGAGATCCCGATCCACCGCTTCGGCGTTGACGTAGACGTAGGGCGCTTCCGTCGGCGCAGGTGCTATTGAGGGAGCTGCGACTTTTGCTCGATCGACCAAGGCGCGGCGGATCTCTCCCTTGAATTCCTCGATCCCCTGCGCCAGGACGCTTGCGCCGGTTAAGAGCGCCCGGTAGTCCGCGTTTGTGACACGGTCGAGATCGACCTCTCGCGAGCGCCATCGGAGCACCCGGAGCCCATGGGCTTGAGCCGCTTCGTCGGCGGCGGCAGCTTGAAGGGCCACGAACGAGCGATCCTCCCAGGTCGGACGGTGGCCTTCCCTTGGTCCCAGAAGTTGAACACCGAGGACGGCTTCCTTGAGGCAGTCATCAAGGGAGCGCAGATAGGGCTCGCGGCCGTCCCGAGGAAGGTGAGCTGCCGGAACGACCAGGATGCCCTGCTGGCGGAGAGTGGCCGCTACGCATTCATGCTCGTCGAGAAGATCCTCGGTCGGTTCGGCGAGCCAAACCTTCGCCTGAGGTTTTTCGGGGGGCGTCTCGGAATCCTCCAACTGGCGGGCGATAAGATGCGCCAGCTCGTTGAGGTTCCGCCAGTAAGGGTTGTCTTCGTCGAGCTTGGGTACAGGAAAGCCCATGAGCTGCGGGGCCTTGGCCTCGAACTCACGGTGCCAGAAGCGGATTGGGATCAGCTCCTGGAGGGCCGGGTGCCATTCGGCGCGATCCAGGGGCTCGGTCTCAAGGACGAAGACGTGGTTGCGATGATTCCGCTCGGCTTGCGCTTCAAGGAAACTGCCCAGTTCCCGCTGGCACCATTGGGACTTTCGATAACCGGGCGACATGAGAAGCAGAAGCGTTCGGCTCCCGCGAATGGCTTGCAGCAGCCCTTCGGTCACGCCCTCGTTGCCCGCGAGATGGTGATCCATGAAGATCCGCGCCTCGCGCACGCCAAGCTTGCGACGGAGAACCTTGCGAAGCTCGTCGGCGAGCGTCGTAACCCAGCCCTTCGCAGCCCCCATTGGGGGCTCGTCGTCAGCGCGGGCGTAACTGACGAATACATCCCAGGACTGAGCGGTCATTTGGTGCTCGAAAAGCTCCTTGCAAAGCAGCGGATTCTTAATGTTCCCGTGAATCGTCGTCGAACGCGCAAGTGACGTCAAGCCGACTGATTTCGCCAGACGACGCAGGCGGACGGGCAGACGGCCATGCTGGTGCGACGGGTGGGGTAGAGCGCGAAGCGATCGACTCTCCCCGTCCCTCCGAAGAGGTTCACGGGCCGACCGAAGAGCTTCCCCGACCTTTTGGGCACGCTCCGGATCGTCCGGAGCCCGCTTCCGGGTACGGGGGTGGTTCGTCCCGAGAGGGCCGAACCTTCTTCCTCGGCCGAAGCGTACAGCGCATGGGAGCTGGCAGGTGACCCGGCCGTGCTACATTTTCCCCGTGCAGACAAGCCTAGAAACTGGATTCGCCCTCGATAGGCGGTGGCATCTCATGACTTCGACCGTGGAGCGCTCGAAGAAGCCCGACCTGTTGCTGCTCGGCCGGGTGCTTGCCGCGTCGGGGGAGCCCTACGCCATCATCGGCGGGGTGGCTCTTCAGGTGCATCAGGCCGAGCCGCGGACCACTCTCAATATCGATCTGGCAATCAAGGATCGGAGCCGTTTGCCGCGCCAGGCGCTGCTCGACGCCGGGTTCGTCGAGTCCGGACGGTTTGAGCGGACGGACAACTGGCAGGGCTCCGAGGCGACGCCGATTCTGTTCACTGACGACCCGGCGCTTGCGGGGGCGATCGACCGGGCCGAGACGATCGAGATCGAGGGAGTGCGGCTCAAGATCCTCGGGCGGAGCGATCTCTTGCACGAAAAACTTCGCGCCGCGCGCGATCCCGCGCGGCGAAGGTCGAAACGCATCCAGGATCTGGCCGATTCGCTGGCCCTTGTTGAAGCGGATCCCGGGCTTCGCGCCGAGCTCTCGGACGAGGATCGCGCGGATCTCGATCGGCTCCCTTCGTAGACGTGCCCTCCCTTGGAGATCTCCTGAATGAAGCCCATCCTCGCCGCCCTTTGCCTCCTCCTGCCCTCCGCCCTCCTCGCCGCACCGCCTCCCGAAAAGCCCGGGGCCACCGTGGTGCTGACCCATCCCGAAGCCCCCACCTGGTCGCTCGCGATCCATGGCGGGGCCGGGGTGATCGACAAGTCGATGCCGGAGGCGAAGAAGAAGGAGTATTTCGCGGCGCTCGAACGGGCTTTGAATTTGGGCAAGGGGATGCTCGCCAAAGGGGCTTCGGCGGTGGATGCGGTCGAGGCGGTGGTGCGGGATCTGGAGAACGATCCGAAGTTCAACGCCGGCAAGGGGGCGGTCTTTACCCATGACGGCGAGCACGAGATGGATGCGGCGATCATGGACGGTTCGACGCTCGGCTGCGGGTCGGTGGCGGGGTTGAAGACGGTCAAGAACCCGATTTCGCTCGCGCGGCTGGTGATGGAGAAGTCGAAGCACGTCTTCTTCGCCGGGCCGGGGGCCGAGAAGTTCGCCGATGAGATGAAGGTCGAGCGCGCCGGGCCGGAGTATTTCTTCGTCCAGGAGCGGTACGACAAATGGCAGGCGGAGCTCAAGGACGAGGCGGCGGGGAACGTGCCGAAGAAGTTCGGCACCGTGGGGGCGGTGGCGCTCGATACCCACGGCCACCTGGCCGCGGCGACTTCGACCGGTGGGCTCACCAACAAGCGGTTCGGCCGGATCGGCGACGTGCCGGTGATCGGCGCGGGGACGTATGCCGACGACCGGTCCTGTGCGATCTCGGCGACCGGGGTGGGGGAGCAGTTCATCCGCCATACCGTCGCGCGCACCATTTCCGCCCGCATGCAGTTTGGCGGAATGTCGATCGAAGAGGCGGCCAAACAGACGATCGCCGAGCTGGCCCCCGGCGACGGCGGCATCATCGCGGTCGGTAGAGACGGCGGGATCGCCCTGGTGTTCAACTCCGCCGGAATGTTCCGCGGCGCCGCCAACTCAGCCGGCCGATTCGACGTCGCCATCTGGGAGTAGCTGAGTGTTGTATCTTTACAGTCCATATTAATAAGGGGATAACTGTGAGTACCTTTGTCGTCCACGGCCCGTTTGAGCTTAGCTTCGAAAAGCGACCCGGTGGACGGACCTTGAATTTCGACGAATTCTGGTCTGAAGGATCCGAGGCCGCGTACCTTGCAGGTAAATGCGGTTGCTACGTTTTCGCTATGCGCAACAAGGCCCTGACGCCGATCTATGTAGGCAAAGCTACCAAATCATTTAAGCGAGAAACGTTCAACCCAACGAACAAGCATAAGTACCACAATGGGTTCAGTGATTATGCCAAAGGTACGCCTCTTATGTACTTTGTGGTGCATCCGACTCAAAAAGGGAAGACCAACTCTACGCAGATTGGCGAAATTGAAGACTTCCTCATACAAGCGGGTGTAGCAAAGAATCCGGACATACAAAACATTAAGGGAACAGCACGGCCAGGTTGGAGCATTAAAGGTGTCGTTCGCGGTTCGGCAGGGAAACGGAGCGAGACAGAAACCGATTTTGCAAAGCTATTTGACATTCATCGCAAATGATTTGAGGGATGCTCATTCCCAGACTGACTTTGGCCGCCAAAGGCCGGCTTTTAGATTTTGACGCTAAGCCAGGCCAAATCTCGGCTAAAGCTCACGGCGCTCCCCGTGAGCTCCTTCGCCCGCTCTTCGCGCCCCGCCCGGCCGCCCCGGTAGGTCGCCGCCAGCAGCGCGGCGATCCCCTCTTCGTCGAGCGTCGCGGTCCAATCGACCCGTCGGGTCCCTTCGACCTCGAAGAACTGCGCCAGCTCGGCGAGCGCACCGTCCAGCCGCTCGCGGCGGTCGCCTCGGCCGAGGGCGGCCTCGCGCAGCTCGATCAGGTCGTCGGGGCCGGGGAGGGCGATCACCAGCCGGCCGCCGGGGGCGAGCAGACGGTGGAACTCCTCCGGATTGCGCCGGGCGGTGAGCGAGGTGATGCAGTCGAACGCGCCCTCGGCGAACGGCAGGCGGCGATCCGCGTTCGCGATCACCCAGGTGGCCTGGGGGAGTCGCCGGGCGGCCAGCTCGATCGCCGGGGTGGACAGGTCGGTTCCCCAGGCGTCGATCTTGGAATGGACGCCCAGGTAGCCGAGCCATGCCCCTTCGCCGCAGCCGACATCTAACACCGCGGGCGGGGTGTTGGGGTCCAATGTGCCGAGAATTGGCACCAGCGCGGCAAAGAGTGGCGCGTCGAGGCCCCGATCGGCGAGCAGCCGGCGGGCGCGGGCGGCCTCTTTCGAGTCGCCCGGGGTGCTCGAACGGCGGTCCTGCGGCTGGAGCAGATTCCAGTAGCCGCTCTTGGCCCGGTCGTACGAGTGCCCCTGGGGACAGCGCGCGCTGCGGCCTTCTCGGTCGATCGCGAGCGGCGCGCGGCAGGTGGGGAC
Source organism: Thermoanaerobaculia bacterium (assembly GCA_035607435.1). Classification (GTDB taxonomy): domain Bacteria; phylum Acidobacteriota; class Thermoanaerobaculia; order Multivoradales; family UBA5704; genus DASYKS01. The sequence continues at coordinate 4,622 of DATMZU010000451.1, forward strand.
GGAGCAGACGAGCATTCGGTTTATGCTTTCTCGTTCGGTATTTGCGCGGGATTTCGGGCACGGCGCTTGAAGGGCGGTCCGCGGCCGGATATCCTGACACCGTTCCCACCAGACCCGGCGCCGCGGAAGCGGTTGCCTTTTCGGAGGAGGTCCGTCGCACCATGGAAAAGCATCTCGACGGTTGGCGCAGCCCGAGTCTCGGCCAAGACATGCCGATCGTCTCCTACGGGTCCTGGGGGCATCCTCTCCTGTTGTTTCCGACCGCGGCCGCCGATTACCTCGAAAACGAGCGCTTCTGGCTGATCAAGGCGGTCGAGCCGCAGATCGAAGCCGGCAAGGTGCGCGTCTTCTCGATCAACAGCATCAACAGCCAGGCCTGGATGGACGACAAGCTGCCCGTGCCCGAGCAGGCGCGGCGCCAGGCGCTCTACGTCCGCTATGTCGAAGACGAAGTGGTGCCCTACATCCAGAACGCCTGCCAGTCGCCGGGGCTTCGGGTCGCCACGTCCGGCGCGAGCTTCGGCGCGTTCCATGCCGCGAACTGCTTCTTCCGCCGGCCCGACCTGTTCGACGCGGTGATCGCGATGAGCGGTTTTTACGATCTGGCGCCCGATTATTTCAAGGGCTACTCGGACGAGAGCTGCTACTTCAACAATCCGGCGTGGTACCTGCCGAAGCTCGAAGGACCGGCGCTGGAGGCGCTGCGCCACGACACGAAGATCCACATCCTCACCAGCCAGGGGGCCTACGAGGCGCCGGACGCGTCGCGAAAACTGGCCGAAATCCTGCGCGGCAAGGGCATTCCGCACGAGCTGGACGTCTGGGGCCACGACGTGAACCACGATTGGCCCTGGTGGCGCAAAATGTTGCCCTACGCGATCGAGCGGATGGGTTGGTGAGATCGAGGTTGCAAGGATCTTGCAAGGAACGCTGCGCATGACCGAACCGAGAACGAATGGTGGGGCTCCGACCGCGGACGAGCTGGCGCAGTTCTCGCGCCGGATCGCGCGGAGCCTCGCCGACCATCCGTTCGACGGCGACACCGAGGTGCATCGCGGCGAGATCGCGCGCCTGATCGGCACGGTCGGTTCGGCGACCTGGTACGAGCTGCTCGACCTGTCGCCGACCGCGAGCGAGGACGAGATTCACGACAGCTACGAGCGGCTGGCGCGCGCGGTCCATCCGATGCACGCCCCGGCCCTCGGCCTCGCCGGCCGCGAAGGGGTGCTGGAGCTGCTGTTCGAGCGCGCGACGGCCGCTTATCTCACCTTGAACCACCCCGACCGCCGCCGCCGTTACGACCGGGAGGTGGATGTCGGCGGCTCGTCCCAACCGACCGGGGTGCTGCGCTTGGAGGAGACCCGGCGCCTCGCGCGCCAGATCTACGAGCGGGCGAGCGGTCTCGCGGGGGCGAAGGATTACCATTTCGCGGTCGAGCTGCTCCGCCAGGCGGTGCGCACCGATCCCCAGCCGGAGTACTTCGCCGCCCTCGGGCGCGCGCTCGCCCAGAATCCCAACTGGCTGCGGGCGGCGGAGGAGAACCTCCAGCGAGCGGTGGAGCTGGGGCATCGGGACGTCGAGACGGTCGGTGCCCTAAAGCAGGTCCGGGAACGGAGGGAGCTCGATCGTACCGGCCCCATCCGCCTGCACCGCAGCGGCCGGACCGAAGAGGACGACGGAGTCATTTCGTAGCATCCAGCCGGCCGTCATTTTTTCTGTTCCGTCGGACCCCCCCCGGCTGTCCCAATCGAAGACAGGGCCACGAGCCGAAGCGGATCGCTTGGATCCGCTCTTGTAATCCTCGCGTCATCTCCTCGCGAGTACCTTGACCCTGCCGCCTTCGACTGCGGCGTTCGTTCGGGACCGATTCCGAGGGCTTTCCCTTTCCCGACTTTGGAGGTGTCCGATGAGTAGATCCAAGGTTTTACTTCTTGCCTCGTTCCTGGCGGCCGGGCCGGCTTTGGCCGGCGGGCCGGGAGTTCTCAAATTCGATGAAGTGAGCTTCGAAGTGGCCGAAACCGCGGGCGTCGCGGTGATCCGGGTCGAGCGCTCGCAGGGCGAGTCCGGCGCCGCCTCCGTCTCGTACGCGACGAGCGACGGCACGGCCACCGCCGGCTCCGACTACACCTCGGTCTCCGGCACCCTCTCTTGGGGCTCGGGCGACGGCCTGACGAAGACCTTCACGGTGCCGATCTCGAATGACTCCGTGCCGGAAGGGTCCGAGACGATCGCTCTCACCCTCTCCAACGCCAGCGGCGCGTCGATCGACGCAACGCGCGGCACCTCGACCCTGGTGATTCTCGG
>DATMZU010000452.1:0-24399 GCA_035607435.1 Thermoanaerobaculia bacterium
TCCGGCACCCGATCCAATCGAATCGCCGTGGCCTTGAATTCTGCCGTGCCGGAGCGCGGATCGACCGCGTCGAGGGTCAGGTCGTTGGTCGCCATCTGGTCCGGAAAATGGAGGGTCATGAACGCGAGCCCGGGGCGCAGCCCCAGATCGAACCGCACCGGCGCGAGCACCGAGCCGCGCCGCGAGCTGATCTTCACGGTCTCGCCCTCGGCCACCCCCCAGCGCTCGCCATCCTCCGGAGCCAGGTCGATCGTCGGCCCGCGCCGCCGCGGGTAGTTGTAGCCGCCGCTCTGGACGCCGGTGTTGTACGAATCGAGATGCCGCCCGGTGGTCAGGCGCAGCGGGAAGGTCTCATCCAGCGGATCGGCCGGGGCGATCTGCTCGACGCAGGAAAACGGCGCCCGCGGTCCGAGCACCGGCCGCTCCCACAGGCGCGAATGGAGGAACAGCTCGCCCGGGTGCGACTCGTCATAGCAGGGCCAGGGAATGCCGCCCATTTCTTCCAACCGCGAATAGCTCATCCCGGCGTGAACGGGGCTCAAAGACCGCAGCTCGTCCCACACCTTCTCCGCCACCGGCTCGCCCCACTCGTGGCCGAGCCGCCGGGCGAGGTCGAACATCACGTCCAGATCGTCGCGCACCCCTTCGGGCGGCGCCACCGCGCGGCGCACCCGCTGCACCTTCCGTTCGCTGCTGGTGACTGTCCCTTCGGATTCGCACCAGCCGGCCGCGGCCGGAAGCACCACGTCGGCCATCTCGGCGGTCTTGGTGAACAGGATGTCCTGGACCACCAGAAGCTCAAGACCCTGGAGCAGTTTGAGCGCCCGATGGCGATCCGCTTCGGAATCGGCCGGGTTTTCGCCGATCACATAGAGCGTGTCGAGCTGGCCGTGCTCCATCGCCTCGAACATCTGGGAGAGGTGCCACCCCTTCTTGGGCGGAATCGGCGTTCCCCAGGCGGCCTCGAACTTCTGGCGCAGGGCATCGTTTTCGACGTGCTGAATCCCCGGCAGGCGATCGGGCAGCGCGCCCATGTCGCCGCCGCCCTGGACGTTGTTTTGGCCGCGAAGGGGGTTCAACCCCGAGCCGTAGCGCCCGACGTGGCCGGTGAGCAGCGCGAGGTTGATCAAGCTGACGACGTTGTCCACCCCGTGCATGTGCTCGGTGATCCCCAGGGTCCAGCAGAGCTCGGCCTTCTCGGCCTTGGCGTACATCTCCGCCACCCGACGGATCAGCGCGGCCGGCACGCCGGTCGTCTTCTCCGCGTACTCCAGGGTGTACCTCTCGACGTGCGCCTTGTACGCCTCGAACCCGCTGGTCGAGTTTTCGACGAAATCGGAGTGGTGCCAGCCGTTCGCGATGATCTCGCGGCCCACGGCGTTCGCCAGCGCGATGTCGGTGCCCACGTCGATCCCGAGCCAGGTGTCGGCCCATTGGGCGGACGTCGTCCGGCGCGGATCGACCACGATCAGCTTCGCCCCCTTGTGGAGCGCCTTCAAGACGTGATGGAAGAAGATCGGATGCGTCTCGCGGGCGTTAGAACCCCACAAGATAATCAGATCCGTGTCCTCCACCTCGCGGTAGGAACTGGTGCTGCCCCCTGCTCCGAAGACCGTCGCCAGACCGACGACGCTAGGGGCGTGTCACGTTCGGTTGCAGCTGTCGATGTTGTTGCTGCCCATCACCGAACGGGTGAACTTTTGCGCCGTATAGTTCATCTCGTTGGTGGTTTTGGAGCAGGAGAACAACCCGAACGGCGATTGACCCGACGCCCGGCCCTTCTCGATCGCCCGGGCAAAGCCCGCGGCCACCCGCTCCAGGGCCTCGTTCCAAGTCGCCTCGCGGAGCACCCCGCCCTCGCGGACGAACGGAGTGGTCAGACGGGAGTTGCGCTTCGGCAGCATCGCAGCACCTCGGATTTCCAGTCTTCGCATCTGTTGGGTGAAGAGCGGCGGCGGGTAAGGCCGCCGATTTTTGTCTTGAGGGCAAGTGTACACCGGGCAAAGCGATGGGGGTAGAAGAGTAGGAAGAGCGGGGGCAGCCACCCGGCAGGAACTAACCTCCCGAGTCGAGGTAGACTTAAAGTTCGAACCGGGAATTAACGACCATGCCCAGAGCCCTCGCAATCCTCCCCGACGAGAGTTCGACCCAAGCCAACTCCTACTCGACCCTGATCCGCGATCACGTCGAAAAAGGTCAAGTCCTCGCCGCGCGTCGCCTGCTTGAGCTCGCCCTCGACCAGGGTCTCGCATCTCCTGACCTTGAGCTTTGGCGGCGCACGCTCGCGCCGCCACGGGTCCTTCAGGGGAAGAATTCGGCGACGCCAACGGACCGCTCCCGCGAATTTCAGTGGCTAGAGAATGAATCCCATGCCTACCGCGGCCAATGGGTGGCGGTCGAAGGCGGCCGGCTTCTGGCGGCGGCCGATTCGCTCAAGGCCGTCCTGGCTAAGTTGGCCAGGATGGTTCCCAAGCCACAGGCTCTGGTACATCGGATCGACTGAGCCTGTGACCCTGACTCGGAAAGGGCAGGAGTTCACTACGGGATCAGCCCGGTTCCACGATTCGGCCAGCAATCACCTGGAGCCGGGTTCCAAAGTCTTCGTCCGCTTTCGGATCGCCCATCTCGAACACGAGTTTCTCGGGCTGCTCGACACCGGAGCCACTTGGTCGATCGTGGACTGGGAAATCGCGGTGCTCGCCGGACTTCGGCCCGAGAGTGGGCATCGGATTCGCTATTCAGGTCGTTGGGGAACGATCGAAGGCTCGGTGGTCACCTGTTCGTTCCTACTTCCTGCCAGCGAAGGGGAACCGCTTGAGATCCAGGGGAGCGTCTTCGTTTCGACCGACTGGAGGGCCGGAAACTTCATCGGCTATCGCGGTCTCCTCGAACGGATTCGCTTCGCGCTCGACCCTCAAGAGAACCGCTTCTATTTCGGCCCTTGCGCCTGATCCGGTAGCTCCAGCTCTCATTCAGCGCGCCGCCCGGAAAACCCTTCCGCCCTCCCACTCAGACGACCACGCGCTCCGCGAGCACCGTCCGCAGCAGCGCTTCGATCTCCGAGGGCGTCGAGCGGGTCGCCGCGTCCGGGAGCCAGCGGGGTTTGGCGGTGTCGTCGATGAGCAGCCAGCCATCCGCGGCGCGGATTGCGAAGCGGATGAAGGGCCAAGCCGCTCGGAGCTCGGTAAGGCTGTCACGGGCGTGGACTCCTTCGTCGGACAGCACGACGGTTACCTCTTCTCCGATCCGAATCCATTTCCGCAGGTTGGAGCGTCTCAACCAGCCATCGATGCGCCCGGACACGGCCAGCAGAACGAGGACTCCGGAAAGACCGGCCGCCGGCCCAAATCCTCCATGAACGGCGAGAAGGACGACGATCCCACCGAGTACCAGACCGCAGAGCCACTTGACCCCCGTGAACCACCGGCCGCTGCGGTCCAGGCTCCGGTAGCGCGCCAGGCCGGTCTCCACGTACTCCTCGTCGATCCGGATTCGATACTCGATAATCATGGTGATCGCTTGGCCCCGCTCAGCCCGCCCAAAGCCCTCGCACTCCTCCCAGGCCGAATCCTACTCGGCCCTGATCCGCGATCACGTCGAGGATCAAGTCCTCGCCGCGCGTCGCCTACTTGAGCTCCCAGGCCATGGTTCCTTGCTCCCGCTGCAGTTGTCCTGCAGAGGCTGTCAGAGAGTGGAACACCTCACGATCGATCGAGGAGCAGTTTGAAGAGCCTAGGATCGGCACGAAAACTCGTCTGTTGAAGGAGAGACAGGATCGAAGGAAGATCAACGAGACCCCGATCGGAAGAAAGCGCCAGGAGACCTGAGAGGCCGGTCACGGCGAGTCCGCGCTCGGCTGCGGTCTGCCGCGCTTTGCGCTCATCCAAAATCACGAGATCAGCGTTCAATGCCTCTGCCAAGGAGATCGCTTCGCTCTCTCCTCGATCCAACCGGCTCAATGGCGGAGAGGGCACTGGCGCGTCCAGCACACCGAGCCAAGAAGGAGGAGTTGCGATCCATTCTCGAATTCGCCGGTCGGCGCCGGGATGACTCAACTCTGCGGCCACGGCCCGGGGAATCAGGATCCGTTCGAAGAGCGCGGGCAGAAGATCGATCTGGTCGATCAGGAGGAGGTAACAGAGGGGCGACGTATCCGAGACGACCCTCATCACAAGGAGAGTCGACGTAAGGTCGCCAGATCCAGCTGGAGATCCTCCGGGGAGTAGTGAAGATAGGCACCCGCGCGCTTCAGTACCGCATCGGTCTCCCAGCGAGATGAATGTCCGAGCATCCGCTGGACCTCGGCAGCTGTGAGCACTCCGGCGTGGTAGGCCTCGGCGGCGAGAGTTTCGAGGGCATGGGTAGGGAGATCGGACCAACTCTCGCGGAGCTTCTCGCCAATTTCATCCGGAACGTTGAGCAGAACTTCCATATCGCGCCTCCTGAGCTTCCGCTACATGCTACCAAGGTTGCGAAACGCTTGCGCGGCGAGGAGATCGGCACTAAGCAGCTCGCGGAGGCCGAAGTCCCTATTCAGTTCGCGATCGCGATCTCGGCGTTGACGTAGATCGGCGGTCCTTCGTCTTGGTTTCCGGTCGTGTTCTGCGGCACGGTGAAGCGGTCGATCGCGCCTTTTTGGAAGACAACGGCCATGCTCGAACCGCCGTAGCTGAAGCGGCCCAGCTCTTGGCCTTTGGTCACCTGATCTCCCGCTTTGACCTCGAAGCGAATCGAGGAGATTTCGGTGATGCCGATCGGGATCACGCAAACCATGCCGATCACCGGATCGTCGCTTTCGAGGAACATCAGTCCGCGGGTGTTGACCGACGCCTCGTAGCCTTGCGAATAGGTGGCCGCGGTCGGGTCGAAACCCGCGGATTCGGCGTTGCTGAACATCAAGCCCTTCACTTTTTCGGCTCGGACCACCCGGCCGGCGATCGGCGAGCTCCATCGCTTGCAGTCGGCGCCGGAGAGGAACGACTGGATGACGTCTCCTCCGACGAACCGATCGACCTGTTCGCCGCACAGCATGTCGAAGAGCGAATAGGGTTGCCCCTTGAGCCAGAACTGCGCGCTCGCCTGGACATCCCGCCGCCAGTTGACGATCGTGCCGTCGTTCGGCGAGACGATCACCCGCGGATCGTTCGGCGCTGAGATCGGCCGCAGCTCCGGCCGGATCTGGCGATGGAAAAAAGCGTTGTACGACTCGAAACCCCAATGCGGCGCGGCGCGGTCGGGGATCACGAATTCGATCAATTTGTTCTGCTCGTAGGCGGGCTGCGACAGCCAGCCGAATTCGCCTTCGTTGATCACGTAGAGACTTGCCGGGCTGTCGAGGAAATGGCACCACTCCTCTAGAACCCCTCGGAGCGCGTCGTTGAACGTGGGGTAGCGAAACGCGGCCTCCCCGGCCGGCGTCATCATCATGTAGGTGAACAGCGTCGAGACGGGAAACGAGTTCTGTTTCGTGGGGTCGCGGTTGTAGGACGGCGCCGAGCGGACGATCCAATCGAGCGCGGCGAGCATCTCGGCCACGTCGTCGATCTGCTTGTACTGGGCCGGCACCTGCTCGATCATCTTCGTGACGTACATGCGGACGATCGCATCGCGCTCGATCAGCCGCGCGAGCGCCGCCACCGAAGGCGAGGCGATTCCCCGGCCGCGGGTCGGTGCGAGTTCCTTCTTGAGATTCCCCTGCCACTCGTCGACCGCCGAGCGCTTCTTCGGCAGATACCCGGCCACCCGGCCGAACGAATTTCGATATCGCTCGTCGAAGGACCTGTCCTGCTCGTCGCTCATGGATGCCTCTCCCGCCTCGTGAGTTGCCTGCTTGGAGAGGCTATCAGAGAGGGGAAATCCTCCACGGCCGCCGGGCTTGGACTCAGCTTTGCTCTCCGCCTTCCGTCCGAACTTCAACCTGCAACTGCCAGAAGCTCCGCTCCGGCGGCCCGACGAACAAGGGCCCGGAGCTGGCTTTGAAGGCGAGCAGATGGGGCGTTTGGAGATGGGGGCCGAGGTAGGCCTCGCGGCTGGTCCATTCTTCGAACAGGAAGATGCGCGCCGGGTCGGCCGGATCCTGGTAGAGCTGAATGCTGAAGCAGTCGGGCTCGGTGGCGACGACGGTCGCGATCAGATCGGTGAGAGCGCCGACGGCGTTGTCGATCTGGTCGCTTTGGGCCTGGTAGGTGATCGCGACCGTAGTGGTGAGAGCGGACGTTGGGGTCATGGGAATTCTCCGGCTACCGGCAGGCGTGGACCGATTGAGCGAGCGCCGCGGCGTAGATCGCGTGGGCTTCCGCCGTCGGGTGGGGATCTTCGTGGCTCACCCAGAAGCGCTCGCCGGGGCCGGGCGGGAAGGCGTGGGAGGGATCGATCACCTCGAAACCGTTCGCCTTGGCCAGCTCGGCGACGCGGCCGAACAGCCCCTTGAACGGGCCGAAGTCCTTCGGCTCGTGCAGCTCGGGCAGCAGCAGCACGGTGCCGGGGATGCCGTCGTCGCGGAGCATCTGGCCGAGATGGGCCATCTCCCGCTTCGTCCCTTCCCAGCCGGGCAGGCCGTCCTTATAGAGACCCTGGTAATAGGGCTCGTAGTGCTGGAACGGCCCGGAGAGCCGCTGCATCCGCGCCGAGGCAAGCGAGATCAGCGCCGAATTCCAGAAAAACGGGTTGAAATTCGGGACCGCGTCCGGCTCGGCGTCGTTGTAGGAATAGCCGACGATCACCCATTTCGGTTTCAACGGCCGCAGGCGCGCCTCGTACCGCTTCACCTCCATCGAGGTGTTGCAGTTGCCGATCCCGGCGTTCAGCACCGTCGCCCGCGGCGCCCCTTCCTTCGGGCACTGGTCCGTGAGAACGCGCTCGAGCTGGCTCGGGAAGGTGTCTTTTTCTGCCGCGCCCCAGCCGAAGGTCACCGAGTCGCCGAGCGCCACGACCAGGCGGTCGTTCGGCGTGCGCGCGGCCTCGGTCGCCGGATCGGCGCGCCGCAGGCCCTTGTCGTCCGTCCGGACCGTGACCCCCATCAGCAGCTCGTCCGCGTTCGGCCGGTGCTCTTCGACCACGCCGGGAACGTCGGATTCGATCTTGATCGCCTTGGCGTAGCGCCACATCTCGACGTCGAACACGTGGAGCGAATATTTGGACAAGACCCGCAGAGCGACCTCCGCGATTCCGAACGTCACGAGCAGGCTGATCGAGAGGACGAGCAGGCTTTTCAATAACTTGTTCACCGGGCACCTCGAAAGGGGCGGCGGCGCAACCTGCCGCCCGGAGCAGTTCCAGAACCGGCGAACGATAGCTCAAGTCGGCGCAGGAGAAATCTGGGGAGCCCGGAAATTCCGGGCTCCCTGGGTCAACGAGTCATACCCCTGATGTGCCTATACCTACGGGCCAGGCGGTCCACGCGTTTAGCCGGCGTCGCCCCGACCGAGGAAAACCGGGATCGCCCAGCGATATGATCCGTCTCATGTCGCTCACCGTCGCCACCTGGAACGTCAACGGCGTCCGCGCCCGGGCTGAGCAGGTGCTCGGCTACCTCGCCCGGGACCGCCCGGATGTCCTTTGCCTGCAAGAGATCAAGGCCACGCCGCTGCAGGTTCCCCCGCCGCTCGCCGAGCACCCGGACTACTGGTCGTTCTGGCACGGGGCGGGCGGTTACTCGGGGGTCTGCCTGCTGTTGGCCAAATCGCGCTTTCCCGAGCTTCCCCGGTTCGAGCATCCGACGTTCGACATGGAGACCCGGGTGGTCACCGCCGAGGCGGAGGGGATGTTCTTCGCCTCGATCTACGTGCCGAACGGCGGCAAGGACTACGCGGCCAAGATCGCGTTCCTCGAAGGCATGCGCGACTGGGCCGGCACCCTCAAGGAGGGCGCCCGGCCGACGTTCCTGTGCGGCGACTTCAACATCGCGCGCGAAGTGCGCGACGTCCATCCGAAAGAGCGCAAGCCCGACCAGATCGGCACGCGTCCCGAGGAGCGGGCTCTCCTCGAAGGCATCCTCGGCCACGGCCTGACCGACGTCGGCCGCGCGCTCGATCCCGACAACGACAACCTGTTCACCTGGTGGGCGCCCTGGCGCAACCTGCGGCAGCGGAACATCGGCTGGCGGATCGACTACGTCGCGGCAAGCGCCGCGGCCGCCGCCACCGCGTCCCGGAGCGGCGTCCTCGCCGACTACGGCACCAGCGATCATGCGCCGGTGGTGGCTGAGTTCGCGCTGTAACCTTTTCGCCCTGTCATTCCTCCGTAAGGGATGGAGCGCTATCATCATCCCGTGGTTCGCCGAATCTCCGGAGCCCTGGCGCTCCTCGCCCTGATCGCCGCGGTCTTCGCCTCCGCTCCCGCGGTCGCGGCGAACGATTGCTGCGGGAAGGCCTGCTTCTGCCGCCACGAGACCGCGTCGGCGCGCGGTGCGTCCTGCGCCCTCCGGAAGGGAAATCCGTGCGGCTTCCGCCACCCGATCCCCGCGGCCCGCGCGAGCGCCCCCGAACGACCGGCTCTGCCGCTCCGCCGGGCGGAGGAGATCGCGCCGCCGCTCGATCTTTCCGAAGCCCCTCTCGCGCACCGTCTCGGCCGCCCGAGCACAACGCCGCAAGATCCGCTGACTCCCCCGCCGCGCCTCTCCTCCCTCCTCGCCGCCTGAACCCCAGCTCCCGCGCGCACCGTCCGGACCTGCCGTCCGGTCCCGCGCGTGCGGGTTCCGTTCAACGGTTTCGATCTCGGAGGAGATCTACATGCTCAGAGTCCCTTCGCGCCCCGCGGTTTCCCCGGGTCGCCTCGTCACGCTCGCGCTCGGCGCGGCGGCACTTTTCTCGTTCACCCTGGTTCCCCCCGCCATCGGCTGCTCGATGTGCCGCTGCGGCGACCCGACTTTTAACGCCCTCGGCACCGATGTCTACGCCGAGGGGAACTTCCGCATCGCGATCGACGGCGAGCGCTTCGAGAAGGAACAGGCGATCTCCGAGCATGATCACGAGGAGGAAGCCGTCACCGCCGAAGAGGAGCACGAACACGGACGCGAGGGCCAGGTCGAGCGGCGGGTGACCGCCACGCTCTCCTATGCCTTCGATCGCGTGAACCTGGTCGCCCGCATCCCGTGGAGCGACCGCGAGCTGCGGACGATCGGCGAAAGCGGCAGCGAGACCTCGAACGGCCTCGCCGATCCGGAGCTGTACGCGCTGGTCCGGCTCTGGTCCTCCCCCTTCCAAGGCGACCTCGGCCGCCGCGCCTGGCTCTCCGCCGTCGGCGGCGTCAAAACCCCTTGGGGGGAGAACGACTTGAAATCCGACGGCGAGCGCCTGGAGGAGCACCTGCAAAGCGGTACCGGCTCGACCGATTGGTTCGGCGGCTTTTCCGGCGTCTACCTGGTGGATTCACAGTCGTCTCTGTTCGGATCGCTGCAATACCGGAAGATGGGCACGAACGATTTCGACTACCGCTACGGCGACGTCCGGCTGCTCAATTTCGGTTACGAGCGCAAACTCGGGAAGAGAATCGACGCGAGCCTCGAAGCCAACTACCGGGACGCCGACCAGGACTCCATCGACGCCGACGGGGAGCTCGATCCGAACACGGGAGGCTCGGTGCTCTACCTCTCCCCCCGCCTCTCCGCCGACTTCGGCCGCGGCCTGGTCGGGCGGCTGTCGTTCCAGATCCCGGTCGCCGACCGCCTCGACGGCGACCAGACGGAGAAGGCGGTCGCGAATTTCGGGTTGACGTTCTTGGTGCGGTAAGGGCGGGAACCGGGCGGCCACGGGGGGCCGCCTCTACGGTTCGTGCAGCCCATTTTGCTCGCCGTCCGGAAGATCTCGGGTAGGGGCGGCCCCCCGTGGCCGCCCGGTTTTAACCGTCCAACCGCCCCGTCCGCGCCGCATGGATGAAATCGACGTACGGCGGCACATGCCCCGCGCGGCGCAGGTCGGCGAGGATCTGCGCGCGGTGGTGGACGCCGTGGAAGAGGGTCTGAGTGAGGATGTCGCCGACGGTGCTCGTCCACGCCTCCCCGAGCGAGTTGACGTAGGCGACTTCTCTGTCCAGATCCTTCGTTCGTAGCAATTCGATTTGCCGTCGCCAAAGCCCGGTGGCGGCGTCCAGCTCGCGCGCCGTGGCTTCGAGATCGAGATCGGGCCAGACGGCGAGCGGGCTTTGCCCTCCATCGATCCGTGACAGCCAGAGGCGGAGCACCCCCGCGACGTGGGCGAGCGTCTTCACCGTGCCGGGCGGCGGCTCGGGGAGGGCTCGAAGCGCGGCAAGCACCTCTCGGTTGGCCCAGGCGTCGAAGGCGAAATGGCGGCGGATTTCGGGCAGGCGATCCATCTTCGGAAGCCTATCGCGAGCGGCGGCGCAACTTTTTCCCCTCCTGATCCGTACCCCTTGACGACAGATGTCGTCACGCGTATCGTTCCCTTGACGACAGATGTAGGCACAGTGACCAACCGCACGGGAGAACGCTTGAGCCACGACGCAGCCCCCAGCACGAAGTCGATCGGCGATCAGGAGATGGCGCTGCTGCGTTTCCTCGCGGAACGCGGCCCGGTGTCGGTGGGCGAGGCGGCCGAGGAGTACGGCGCGCCGCGCGATCTCGCGCGCTCGACCGTGCTGACCATGATGGAGCGGCTGCGCGCCAAGGGGCACCTGGAGCGCGAGCCGCACGGCGGGGTGTTCCGCTATTCGACGGCGCAGCCGGCGGCCGAGCTGATGCGCGGCCTTGTCGGCCAATTCGTCGATCGCGCCCTCGGCGGCTCGGTCTCGCCGTTCGTCAGCTATCTCGCCGAGAAAGGCGAAGTGTCGGAGAGCGAGCTGTCGGAGCTGGAACGGCTGGTCGAACAGCTGCAAGAGAAGCGGAGGGACGCATGAGCCTCGCGACCGTTTCCTGGGACCTCTCGGCGATCTCGGCGCTTTCCGGCTGGCTCGCGCCGCTCGGGCGCGCCACGCTGCTCGGCGGCCTGCTCGCCGCCGCGGTCTGGCTGATTGCGCGGCGCGGCCGGCGGCTGCCCGCGGGGCTCGTGGCCGCGCTCTGGTGGGTCGTGGCGTTCCAGTTCCTGTTCGCGCTCGCCTGGCGGCAGCCGATCGCGGTGCCGATTTTGCCGGCGCGGGCGGCCAGAAGCACCCCCCCTCCTATCCTCCCCCCGCAAGGGGGGGAGGGACGCTTCGCCGAGGGGCTTGCGTTCAACCGGGCTATGTCGCCCTCCACTGTCGATGATCCCAGTTCTCGGCCTGCCCCAGCGCTCTTCCGAAGCTTGAGCGGCTTCGCAACCCGGCCCGTCGCGACCGCCCTGGTTCTCCTTTGGCTGTTCGGCTGCCTGGCCCAGATTCCTCGGGCGGTGCGAGCGCTCGCCGCCTCGCGGCGTCTGCGGCGCTCGGCGCGGCCGATCGAAGACCCGGCACTGCTCGTCCGGGCCGCTTCGATCGCCCGGCGGCTCGGCCTTTCCCGCACGCCGGAGCTGGGGCTCTCCGACGAGCTTTCGGTGCCCCAGGTGATGGGCCTGTTGCGTCCCGTGGTGCTGCTGCCCGCCGGGCTCGCCGACGCGGATCTCGACCTCGCGCTCGGCCACGAATTCGCCCACCTGGTGCGCCGCGATCTTTGGCTGGGCCTGGTGCCGGCCCTCGCCGAGCGGCTGTTCTTCTTTCACCCCCTCGCCCGCCTCGCCGCCCGGGAGTACGCCCTGGCGCGCGAGGCGGCTTGCGACGCCAGAGTGCTCGGCGCGCTCGAAGCGCAGCCGGACCGCTACGGACGTCTTTTGATCCGCTTCGGCGCGATCCCCCGCCGAGCCGCCTTCGCGGCGACCGGCGCCTCCCCCACGTTTCAACTCTTGAAAAGGAGACTGCTCATGTTGCAGAACCCCACCCCGGCGGGCCGCCGCGCGTGGCCCTGGCTGGTGCTGGCCGGCGCGATCGGCGTCGTGGCGCTCGCCCCCTTCCGACTGACCGCCAAGCCCGAGGAACCGCGGCTGAACGGTCCGGCGCCGGCCGCGGTCACGGCCCAGCTTTCCGCATCGACGGACTCGTCCGACCGGTACGCGAACGCCAAGATGTCCGTGCCGCCGCCCCCGCCGCCACCGGCTCCGCCCGCCCCGCCGAAACCGCCGAAGCCGTCGAAGAACACGTGGATGTGGAACGATGACGACGGCGATCCGTTCATCATCCTCCACGGCGACAGCGCCACGATGTCCGGCTCGATCGACGACATCCACCATGCCAAATCGCTCCGCCATGGCGGCGAGGACCTCCTCTGGTTTCGCCGCGGCGGCCAGGAGTACGTCATCCGCGATGCCGCGACCTTGAACGCCGCCAAGGATGCCTTCCGCGAGCAGATCGCCCTCGGTGAAAAGCAGGGCGCGCTCGGCGAGCAGCAGGGCCAGCTCGGCGCGAAACAGGGCGTGCTGGGAGCGAAGCAAGGCGAGCTGGGCGCCAAGCAGGGAGAGCTCGGCGCCCGCCAGGCGCGCTTCAACCGCGATGACGAGAAGGAGGAGGCCGCGATCGAAAAGCAGATGGACGAGCTGGGCAGCCAGCAGGAAGAGCTGGGACGTCAGCAGGAGGAATTGGGCAAACTGCAAGAGAAACTCGGCGAGCAGCAGGAGGAGCTTGGACGCCGGCAGGAAGCGGCCTCGCGCGCGGCCGAAAAGCAGCTCAAGAAGATCACCGACGAGGCGATCGCCCGCGGACTGGCCGAAAAAGTCCGCTGATCGCCCGCCGGTCCGAAGCCCGTTTCCCGGACACCTCCTTCCCTTTTCTTCGATCGACCCGGAAGGCCCCGCCGCGGGTGCCGAGCGACAGCTCCGCCCGCGCGCGGGGCGGCCCGGCCTGGACCGTGTTTGCGTGCGAACGATTTCGAGCCGTTTCGCGATACTCTCCAGGGCAACCCATGTCCACTGAAGAAAACACTACATCCTCCCCGCCTCCCACGGCCCCCGCGCCGGCCGCCGCCTCTCCTTCCGAAGTCACCGTCACGTTTCGTGACTTGAACCTTTCGCCCCAGGTGCTCCGCGTGCTCGACGACGTCGGCTACGAGTCGCCGACGCCGATCCAAGCCGCGACCATCCCGCGCATGCTCGCCGGGGAGGACGTCGTCGGCCAGGCGCAGACCGGCACCGGCAAAACCGCCGCGTTCGCCCTGCCGATCCTCACCCGCTTGAACCCCAAGCCGACGAAGCCGCAGGCGCTCGTCTTGACGCCCACCCGCGAGCTGGCGATTCAGGTGGCGGAAGCCTTCCAGCGCTACGCCTCGCACGTCCCGGGCTTCCACGTCCTGCCGATCTACGGCGGGCAGAGCTACGTGCCGCAGCTCTCCGCGCTGCGCCGCGGCGTCCATGTGGTGGTTGGAACGCCGGGGCGTATTCTCGATCACCTGGAGCGCGGCTCGCTCGACCTGTCGGGCATTACCACGCTGGTCCTCGACGAGGCGGACGAGATGCTCCGCATGGGCTTCATCGACGACGTCGAGACGATCCTCAAGAAAACCCCGCCGGGGCGCCAGGTGGCCCTTTTCTCGGCCACCATGCCGGCGCCGATCCGCCGGATCGCCAAAGAGCACCTTAGGAATCCGGTCGAGGTGACGATCCGCGGCACGACCACCAACGCGCCGAAGATCCGCCAGCGCTACTGGCTGGTGAGCGGCCTGCACAAGCTCGACGCGCTCACCCGCATTCTGGAGGTCGAGCCGTTCGAGGCGATGATCGTCTTCGCGCGCACCAAGCTCTCCTGCGCCGAGCTGGCCGAGCGGCTGGAGGCGCGCGGCTTCGCCGCCGCGCCGATCCACGGCGACATGCAGCAGGCGATGCGTGAAAAGACCATCGCCCGCCTGCGCGACGGCCAGCTCGACATCCTGGTCGCGACCGACGTCGCCGCCCGCGGCCTGGACGTCGATCGGGTGAGCCACGTCCTCAACTACGACATCCCGCACGACACCGAGGCGTACATCCACCGCATCGGCCGCACCGGGCGCGCGGGACGGAGCGGCGACGCGATCCTGTTCCTCACCCCGCGCGAGCGCCACATGCTGGCGGCGATCGAGCGCGCGACCCGCCAGACGATCCAGCCGATGGAGCTGCCGTCGGTCGATGCGGTGAACGACCAGCGGATCGAAAAGTTCAAGCGCCAGATCACCGAGACGCTCGAAAACGACGGCCTGGAGCTGTTCCAGAAACTGGTCGAGCAGTACGAGCAGGAGCACAACGTCCCCGCCGTCGAAATCGCCGCGGCGCTCGCCCGGATGGCGCACGGCGACGCGCCGCTGCTGCTTGAGAAACCGGCGCCCCGGCCTAGGGTCGAGCGGACGGACTCTGCCCCCCGCCCGCCGCGCACCGAATACTCCGGCCCTGGCGCGCCCGGTCGAACGGAGTTTCCCCGCTCGCCGGTCCGCGGCGAAAAGCCCGGCGCCCCCCGATCGGGACCGCCGTTCCCTCCCGGCGGCGCGGGCGGTTCGCGCGAACCCACCCCCGGCCTCGCGAGCTACCGGGTCGAGGTGGGCCTTGTCCACGGGGTGAAGCCGGGCAACCTGGTGGGAGCGATCACCAACGAAGCGGGCCTCGAAAGCCGTCACATCGGCAAGATCGACATCCGCGACGGCTACTCGCTGGTCGAGCTGCCGGTCGGCCTGTCGAGCGCGACGCTGCGCCACCTGCAAAACGTCCGGGTCGCCGGGCAGCGGCTCTCGATCTCGCGCGAGCGCGATCTGCCGAAGCGTCCGGCGCGGCCGAAGTAACCCCCTCCTCGGTCCTCCCCCTAAAGGGGGAGGATGAAAAACCTTGCCTGCTTGCAGCTTCCCTTAGAGACGAGAGGAGTCATCGGCGAAGGGTCCCTCCCCCTTTCAGGGGGAGGACAGGTGGGGGTCGAAGGCCGAGCCGCTCGCCTTTTTCTCGGCCAGCGAAATCCGCACCGCCCCCTCCCCCGCACGGAACGACAGCGTCCGCGGCTCGCCGATTCCCCGCAGCAGAACGTGGTTCACCTGGCTCGGCTCCGCCTCGAATAGCACGCGATCGGCCAGGTCGAAGTCTCCGGCAACTCCAGTCACCTTGAAATAGAGCCACGCCTCGCGGTAGCTCACCTCGCGCCCCACCCACTCGATCGGCAGCGGTGCGCCCCCCGGCGGGCCGGCCGGAGCCACCACGAAGCGGGTCTTCAGATACTCGACGATTTGCCGCTCCGCCTCCGGAGCTTCGAGCGGCAAGCGCTTGCCCGAGATCCGCCCGAGCACCGCCTCCAGCTCCTCCGGCACCACCGAGAGCGCCACTTCGAGACAGCGGCACTCCGTGCGGTAATCCGCCTCCGCATGGCTCGCATGAAACGGATGGGCCTGCGCCTCGGCGCTCCACCCAAGAACCGCCATCGCCAAAGCGGCTGCGGCTTTTCTTGTCAAAGCCCCTGACCCTCCTTGGCGTCCTTCGGGTCCTTGGGCTCCTTGTCTTTCCTCAAAGGGTTCGCCTTCTCCGCAGGCTTCCAGAGCTGGAATCGCGTTTTCCCCGGCCGGACCGGCCAGCCATTGTTCGACAGGTCGCTGTCCGCCGTTTCAAGCTTCGGATCGATCTCGATGCCGGTGATCTCTTGGTCCTCGATGAACAGTTTGGTCACCCGCTCCGCGTTGTAGCGCCAGATTTCGGCCGGGATCACCAGGTCGCGATGGCTGCCGTCGGCGTAGGTAAGCCGCATCGGCAGCGGCGTCACGAGGCCGCCCTTGTTGACCAAATCGACGGTGAAGAACCGCTTGTTCGAAGCCAGGGCCTCCAGCTCTCCCGGTTCGAGCGTGGCGAGCAGCTTCTGGTAGTCGGCGTAGTCCTCCGGCGTCACCCGATACTCGTCGAGCCGGTTGTAGAAATCGCCCAGCTCCGGCCGCGCCTCGATCCGCTTCGGCAGCGCGGCGTTGCGCTCGGCCGAGAGCGTCTTCGGCTCCGCGTCGTCGTACTCCTTCTGCCGCTTCTTGGCGCCGTCCGGCTCGCGTGCATCGATCACGTACTCGCTCACCTTTTCGATCCCGACGTCCACATGGCCGGTGCCGTAAAACCAACCGCGCCAGAACCAGTCGAGATCGACGCCCGAAGCGTCTTCCATCGTACGGAAGAAGTCGGCCGGCGTGGGATGCTTGAATTTCCACCGCCGGGCATACTCGCGGAACGCGAAATCGAACAGGGGACGGCCGAGGATGCTCTCGCGCAGGATGTTGAGCGCGGTCGCCGGTTTGCCGTAGGCGTTGTTGCCGAACTGGAGCACCGACTCCGAGTTGGTCATGATCGGCGTCTGGTCGGCCGAGACCATGTAGGACACGATGTCTTTCGGCTCGCCGCGGCGCGAGGGGTAGTCCTTCTCCCACGACTGCTCGGCGAGGTACTGGAGGAAGGTGTTCAGCCCCTCGTCCATCCAGGTCCATTGGCGCTCGTCGGAGTTGACGATCATCGGGAAGTAGTTGTGGCCGACCTCGTGGATCACCACCGAGATCAGACCGTACTTGCTCCGCTTCCAGGTCTTGTCCTTGTCCGACGGATCGCCCCAGTAGGTCTTGTCCTCGTACGGGCGCGGCTGGTTGAAGCAGATCATCGGGTATTCCATGCCGCCGACCGGGCCGTTCACCGAGATCGCCACCGGATAGGGAAAATCGAAGGTGAATTTCGAGTACGTCTCGATCGTGTGCGCCACCGACTCCGTCGAATACTGGCTCCACAGCGGATCGCCCTCGTTCGGGAAGAACGACATCGCGAGCACCCGGTTCGGACCGCTTTGGACGCCCATCGCGTCCCAGATGAACTTGCGCGAGCTGGCGAACGCCACGTCGCGAACGTTTTCGGCCTTGAAGCGCCAGACTCTCCTTCCCGGCTCCTTGACGTAGGTCCGGTGCTCGCGCGAGGCGGCCTCTTCGGGCGTGATCACGTAGAGCGGCTTGTCGCTTTTCGCCGCGCGCGAGAGGCGCTCGCGCTCCGCGGCGGAGAGCACCTCGCTCGGATTCTGGAGCACTCCCGTCGCCGCGACCACGTGATCCTCCGGCACGTCGATCGACAGGTCGTAATCGCCCAGCTCCAGCGTGAACTCCCCCGAGCCGAGGAACTGCTTATGCTGCCACCCCTGGTAGTCGAGATAGGCGGCCATGCGCGGATAGAACTGGGCGATCTCGTAGATCGCGTTGCCGTCCTTGAACAGCTCGTACCCGGTGCGGGCGTGGATCTTCGTGCCGTCGATGACGTTGAACGCAAAGGTGACGTCGAAGGCGAACGTCCCGCCCGGCGGCAGCGGCGCGGGCAGGTCGATCCGCATCATGGTTTTCACCTGGGTGGCTTGAAGCGGAGCACTCTTCGCATCGGTCACCGCGCCGATCTCGAAGCCCCCTTCAAATCGGTTCATTTCGAGCCGCTGCGCCAAATCCTCGTAGGGCAGCTCATCGAAGCTCGCGGGAGCGGTCTGGGTGAGCACGTTGTCGCTGTCCGGCCGAAAGCGGTTCTGGTCGAGCTGCAACCAGAGATAGGAGAGCGTGTGCGGCGAGCGGTTCCGATAGGTGATCCGCTCCTTTCCCTCGATCCGCCGCTTCGCGTCGTCCAGCCGCACCTCGATCTTGTAATCCGCCCGCTGCTGCCAATACAGAGGCCCGGGAGCCCCGGACGCCAACCGCGTCTCCGAAGGGGTGGGCAACAGCCACTCCAACTGCGCAAACGCCGCCGCCCCGGAGCCCGCCCCGGGAGTCGCCGCCTCGGGCGGCTTGCTCGGCAACGGCTGCGCGCCGAGGGAACCGGCGAGGGACGCGACGAAACCGAAGAGGGCGATCGGAAGCAGCGGACGCAAACGGCTGAACATGGTTCGGACCTCGTGGGGAGAGTTGGCAACCAAGAGATACGCGGCCGGGCGAGCGGAGTTTAGCTTTTCCCTGGGCCGGCGATCACCGCCAGCATCCAACTGTGCCATTCTCTCCGGGGTTCGCTTTCTATGACCGAAAAACATCGATCGACTCGGTTCGTCCCCGCCACAACCCTGTGGCTCGGCGTTCTCGCATTCGCGCCCGGTTGCTCGATCGCTCCCGCTCCCGTGCCGACACCCCGGGCGGCGCCTCAGGCGACACAGGCGCCGGAGATACCGGCCCTGGTCATGGCCTCGCCCGTCGAGCATCTCGGCCGGCGCACGCGGGAGCCAATGGTGGTCGAACATCCCAACGGGACGCTGTTCGTCGCCGGCTATGGCGAGAGCACGCCAACCCTCTGGGCCAGCCACGACGGAGGCGCCGCCTGGAGCCGAGTCGAAGTCGGAACGGAGGCCGAGGGGGCGATCGGCAATTCGGACGTGGATCTGGCGGTGGCGCCGAACGGGACGCTCTATTTCGTCTCGATGCTTTTCGACCGCGAGGCCTCGGAGGGGACTCAGATCAGCATCGGCGTCAGCCGCGACGTGGGCGCCACCTGGTCCTGGACGCTGCTGTCGGACACCCGGTTCGACGACCGGCCCTGGGTGGAGGTGGCGACCGACGGCACCCCGCACGTGATCTGGAACGACGGAGAAGGCGTCTGCCACGCGACCAGCCCGGACGACGGGCGCACCTGGGGCGAACAGAACCGGATCACCCCCCAGGGAGGATCGAGCCACCTCGCGGTCGGACCCAACGGCGAGATCGCGGCGCGCATCGTCCCGTACTCCGCCTCGGGCAACAAGAACCACCCGGGCGTGGATCTCATCGCGGTCAGCACCAACGGCGGCAGAAGCTGGCGGAAGCGTCCGGCGCCCGGCCGGCGAAAGTGGACCTTCCCCTTATCGGACGAAACCACGCTACCGCGCTGGGTGGAGCCCCTCGCCTGGGATGCCCAAGGCCACCTCTACTCCCTCTGGTCCAACGAAGAAGGGCTCTGGCTCGCCCGCTCCACCGACCAAGGCGCCAACTGGTCACGATGGCTCGTCGTCCAGAGCGCCGACCCGATGTATTTCCCCTACCTCGTCGCCCGAGGCCCCGGCGAGCTGGCGGCAACCTGGTTCTCGGGCCCGGAAGCAACGATGCACGCCCACGTGGCCCGCTTCCAAGTCGGCCCCGGCGACGCGCCGCCGCAAGTGATCGAAGCGCCGCCGTTTCAGCCGGATAGCTGGAGCCGCACTCCGGCCCAAGAAGGAGCCCCCCTCCCCCGCGATCCCGGGGGCGAGTACCTGGCGGTAACCTTTTTAAAGAAGGGCGGCTTGGGCCTAGTCAGCCCGATTCAAAACCCGGGAGAGCAGCGGTACGGGTTTTCCTGGTGGCGAGTCGGGACGCGCTGAATCGGACGAACCACTAGGCCCAGGAACGAGCCGAGCCCTCCTTACCCCTTCGCCTTCGTCGGCTCCGGTTTCGCCGGAGCACCTGCCGGGCTTTTCGCCACGTCCCACTTGTCGAGCCAGCCGAAGAATTCCTTCCACCAGAGGAGAGCGGCCTGGGGTTTGAGGATCCAGTGGTTCTCGTCGGGGAAGATGACGATGCGGCTGGGGATGCCCTTGGCGGCGAGGACTTGGTGGAGGTTGATGCCTTGGCTCACCGGGACGCGGTAGTCGCGCTCGCCGTGGAGGATGAGGGTTGGAGTCTTGAAGTTCTTGGCGTAGTAGCTCGGCGACCAGCGGACGATGCGCTGCGGGTCCTGCCAGGGGGTGGCGCCGTAGTTGCCCGAGCGGCCCCAGATGGCGTCGGAGGCGAACTGCGCCATCAGGTCGTAGACCCCGGCGTGGGAGATCAGCGCGGCGTAGCGGTCGGTGTGGCCGAGAATCCAGTCGATCATGTAGCCGCCGTAGGAGCCGCCCGCGGCGAACAGGCGTTTCGGATCGACCCAGCCGCGCTTGATCAGTTCGTCGGTCGCGGCCTGGATGTCGGCGTACGGCTTGTCGCCGTGGGCGCCGACGATCGATTCGGCGAACGCTTGGCCGTAGCCGGTCGAGCCGTGGAAGTTGACCATCGCGACCACGAAGCCGTGCGAGGCCATCAGGCGGGCGTTCCATCGGGGGGAGAACTCGTCCTGGAACGCGCCGAACGGGCCGCCGTGGATCGCTTGAAGGAGCGGCGCCTTGGTCTTTCCCGCTTCGAAACCGGGCGGGAAGAGGACCATCACGTGCACCTTCTCGCCGCCGGCTCCGGCGATGTCGAGGTCGGTCGTTTCGATCGGATCGAGCTTCGCGATCCGCTCGGCGTTGAACGAGCTGAGCGACGTCTCGGAGCCGCCTCCGGAGAACGCGGTCGAAACCAGCTCGGCCGGGGCGCGCAGGGAGGTGCGGGTAAAGACCACCTGCCCCGCCGCTCCGCAGTCGGCGCCCGCGATCACACCGCCGCGCGCGAGCACCCGCGGCGGCTCGGCCCCCGTCGCCGACGCGAGATAGAGGTTGACCTTCGCGCGCTCTTCGACCAGCAGGAGCAGCTCGCCGGCCGGGCCGAAGCCGGAGAGGCCGGGCGCCACGTCCCACTTCGAATACAGCTCTTCGCTTTTGCCTGTGGTGCGGTCGAGCCGGGCGAGATGCTGGAAATCGGGATCGACTTCCCGACGCCGGGTGCGCGAGAAGTAAAGGTAGCGCCCGTCCGGTGAGTAGCGCGGCGAGCTTTCGTCGGCCGGCTGGTCGGCGGTCAGCTCGCGGATCGGCCCGGAAGGTTCGCCCGTGGCCGAAAGCGCCAGCGCGTAGAGGTTGGCATTGATGTCCTTGAACGGCGAAGCGGTGGCGTTGGCGGCAAACGCCACCTCGCGGCCGTCCTTGGCGAGGTCCCAATCGAGGCCGCCGCCTTGAAACTGCCCTCGGCG
This sequence comes from Thermoanaerobaculia bacterium, assembly GCA_035607435.1. Classification (GTDB taxonomy): domain Bacteria; phylum Acidobacteriota; class Thermoanaerobaculia; order Multivoradales; family UBA5704; genus DASYKS01. The sequence continues at coordinate 20,703 of DATMZU010000452.1, forward strand.
ATCGAATCCGGGGGTGAGGTCGCGCACCTTGCGCGAGGCGAGATCGAGCGAGAACAGGTGGGTGGCGGCACCGTCGGTCGCGTAGGTGTCCCAGGCGCGCAGCCAGAGCCCGTCGGCGATCTTGGCCTTGGTCTTGTCGCTGCTCTGCTCGTCGAGGTGTTTTTTGACCTTGTCCCAATCGTCGTTCAGATCCGGGAACGTCGAGGCGGCGAAGAACAGACGCGCGCCGTCCGGGCTCCATTTCGCCGCCGAGGGCGAGACCGGCAGGTCGGTGAGCGGCTGCGCCTCGCCCCCGGCGATCGTCAGGAGATACAGCTGCGCCGGCTTGTCCTTGTCGCCGCCTCGCTTGGAGACGAACGCGATCGATCGGCCGTCCGGACTCCAAGACGGGGAGCCGTCGGTCTCCTCGTTCCAGGTGAGCCGCCGCGGCGGCGCGGTGCCGTCGGTCGGCACCAGCCAGAGGTCGGAGTTTCCCTTGTTCTTGTCGACCGAATAGGCGGTCACCGCGAACACCGCGGAGCGCCCGTCGGGCGAGACCGCGACCGAGCCGACCCGCTCCATCGCCCAAAGGTCTTCGGGCGTCATCGGGTGCGCGGCGGCAGCGTCCGTACCCGTTGCCGCCGGAGCAGGCGGAGGATCGGCGGCAAACGTTGGGACGGCGACGGCGATCCGGACCAAGCAGAGACCGAGGCAGAGCCGAAGGGACAGTTTTCGCGGGTTCATGGCGCGCGGATGTTATACCGACCCCGCGGATTGGAACGCCGTGCGTTTCCCCGGGCGGCCGCGGGGGGCCGCCCCTACACAAGGACCGGTGGAATCGACGAGCAGAACGGATAGAACGGATCTGTAGGGGCAGCCCCCCGTGGCTGCCCTCGGTTCGGTCATATAGTCCCCGCCATGGACGAAAGAAAGGTGCTGGACCGCCACTTGGCGGCCTGGCGCGAGGCGGGCTTGGTCGCTCCTGAGCTGGAGTCGCGGCTGCGCGCTTCGAGCGAACCACTGCTCGCTCGCGAAGGAATCGCTTGGACGCGTTGGGCGCTCGCGCTGCTGGGGGGCGGCCTGGTGCTCGCCGGGCTGATCCTGATCGTGGCGGAAAACTGGGAGCTGATTCCCCGCTGGGGCAAGCTCGCCGGCTGGGCGGCGCTCCAGATCGGTTTCCTCCTCGCGGCGCACGAGAGCGGCCGGCGGTTCGAACGGCCGTACCTGGCCGAGGCGTTCACGCTGCTAGCGGGCGGTTGGGTGCTCGCAGGGATCGCGCTGGTCAGCCAGATCTTCCATCTGAACAGCCGGCCGGCGAACGGGCTCTGGTTCTGGCTGGTCCTGATCCTCCCCGCCGCCTGGCTGCTGCCGCGCGTGGCGACCGCGGTGGTCGCGTTCGTGGCGCTCGTCTCGGCGCTGATCGCGGAGATTGGCGATCCGCAATCGCTGGTGGCCGCCCAGGAAGTGCGAAGCCCTTGGCTCTGGCTGGCGGTTCCCCTGCTCGCGATCTTCGCCGTCTCCTGGCTCCCCCGTCCCGCGCCCTGGCTACGCTCCTGGGTCGGCGCCTGGGTGTTCGCCAATGCGCAGTTTTTCCTCCTGGCTTTCGGGGTCTCCGTCGTAACGAATTACTTCAACGACAACCGCCTGGGCAACGCCTGGATCGTCGCCGCAGTGGGCCTCGTGGCCGCGGCCGCCTGGCCGGCTCGGACGCTGCCCGTCGCGTGGGGGAATTGGGGTGCGCGCGGAATCCTGGGTCTCTCGCTGCTCCCCTGGATCCTCCTCTTGCTGGCCATCGGAGGCGAAGCGTCGGACGCGCTCAGACTCTTCGCGGTCGGCACCGCCTGGGTGACCCAGATCCTCGCGGCGCTGCTGCTGATTCGGGTCGCCAACCGGAGCGGTTCGGCGCTCTGGGTGAACCTCGGTTTCCTCGCCCTGGCGGTCGGCATCCTCACCCGCTACTTCGATCTGTTCGGCGACTACCTCCAAGGAGGAGCCGCGCTCGCGATGACCGGGGTTCTCGTCCTGGTCATTCTCGCGTTTCTCGAAAGCGCCCGGCGACGCACGCTTCGAGACTCTCCCGCGGCTCCCCTCGCGGCGAGCGGAGGCCAGGAATGAACGCCCGAGCGAAGATCCTGATCCTCGCCCTGGTCCAGGCTGGAACGATGCTCGCCTGGGCCGGTTACCACGAGCGGCTCTGGCAAACCGCGCCGACGTTCCGGATCGCGCTCAACCCGATCGATCCGTACGACGTGCTCCGCGGCCGGTATTTCATCTTGAACCCCCGAGGTACCGCGATCGGACCCGAGCGGCCGAGCGAGGATTCTCTCCTCTCGGCCGCGGCCTATAAGGCCTTCCTTGGCTCCGAAACCTCGTACACCGGCAAGGCACAGATCGGTTTCTGCTCCTCGGGTGCGATCCGAAAAATCTGCGCGATCGCCCGGCCGGACGCGCCGCTCCCGGCTCCAACGGGCGCTCTTTGGACGACCGGGGAGGTCAACCTCTGGAGAGATCCGAAAAAACAGTTCACCGGCAGCATCGACCTCGGGCTCGACCGCTTCTTCCTCCCCAACCGGGCTCGCCTGCCGGCGCCCGAGAACGTGCCCGGTTGGGAAATCGAAGTGGTCCACCGTCCGGGCCTGCCGCTGCTGCCCAAGCGCCTCTGGTTCGGCGGCAAGCCGGTCGTGTTTCTTTAGACCGACGTCGGTTCCATCTCGAAGGCCGGGTCCGGTTCCGGCAGGGCCGCGATCGCCACCGGTTCCTCTTCCGGTTCGGGCTCTTCGACGGGCAAGGCCAGCGCGGCCCGGGTCGGCTCGATGGTGAGGTCGCGCCGGAGCACGAGGCCGGAAAGCGGCGGGAGCGTCAGGCGTACGGTCCAGTCCCAGGCGCCGAGCGGTTCTTCCTTCGCCTCCACCCCTTCCGGGTTGCCGGCGCCGGTGCCGCCGTAGAGGATGGAATCGCTGTTGAGGATCTCGCGCCAAACGCCGCCGGAGGGCAATCCCACGGGGTAGCTCTCGCGCGTGACGGGGGTGAAATTGAGGACGATCACGACCGGTTCGCCGTCGGGGTCGGCGGGCTTCCGCAGGATTGCGAGGACGCTCCTTTGCGCGTCGCTGCAATCGAGCCATTCGAAGCCTTCGGCGGGATTCGTGTCCAGCTCGTGAAGCGCCGGCTCATCGAGGTAGAGATGGTTCGCGTCGCGCACGAAGGCGTGGAGACCCGCATGGTTCGGATCGTCGAGCAGATGCCAGTCGAGGCTGGTGTCGTGATTCCACTCGCGCCACTGGCCAAGCTCGCCGCCCATGAACAGCAGTTTCTTGCCCGGCTGGGCGAGCATGTAGGCGAACAGCAGGCGCAGGTTGGCGAAGCGCTGGGCGAGGTCGCCGGGCATCTTGCCGATGAGCGAGCCTTTCATGTGGACCACCTCGTCGTGCGACAGCGGCAGGACGAAGTTCTCGCTGCCGGCGTACATCGCGCGGAAGGTGAGCAGGCCGTGATGGTGGCTGCGGGCGAGCGGATCGAGCGCGAAGTACTTCAAGGTGTCGTGCATCCATCCCATGTCCCACTTGAGGTGGAAGCCGAGCCCGCCGTCATCCACCGGGCGCGAGACCAGCGGCCAGGCGGTGGACTCCTCGGCGACGCAGAGGGTGTCGGGGAAGCGCTCGGCGATCTGCCGGTTCAGGGTGTGGAGGAAATCGATCGCTTCGAGGTTTTCGCGCCC
>DATMZU010000456.1:0-6931 GCA_035607435.1 Thermoanaerobaculia bacterium
TTCCGCAAAGGCTCGGGCCTGCATGGCGCGGCGGGAACCGTGTTTTTCGTGTCCATGCTCGTGGCGTCCGGAGCGGGCGGGTACCTCGCGGCCTTCGTTCACCCCAGCCCCGGCAACGTCATGGGCAGCACTTTGACTTTCTATCTGGTGGCAACGGCGGGGGTGGCGGCCAAGCGTCGCGAGGGGAAACCGGGCCTCTTCGATGGGGTTGCGCTCCTGTTCGCCTTGGCGATCGTGACGGCCGGCGCGGTTTGGGGCTTCGAAGCGGCGGGCAGCCCGACGGGATCGAAAGGCGGTTATCCCGCCGGCTTCTATTTCGTCTTCGGCTCGATCGCCCTGCTGTTCGCCGCCTCGGACGTTCGCATGCTCCTGCGCGGCGGGGTTTTCGGCTCGAAGCGAATCGCCCGGCATCTGCTGCGCATGTGCATGGCGCTGCTGTTCGCCCTGATCTCCTTCTACCCCGGCCAAGGGACGAGATTTCTCCCGGAGTGGGTGCGCGTCACGAACCTGGCCTATGTGCCGCATGTTCTGGTCGCCGGAGCGATGTTCTTCTGGCTCTACCGCGTGTCCGTTCGCAAACGGGTTCCACCCCTCCGCGCGATCGGCGCCCGGCCGGGCGATGCGGTCGTCACGAGCGGCGTGGGTATTCCCGAGACGATCTAGAAAGAAACTCGGTGGGTTAATGGCCAGTTTGTGTAGGAGCGGCGCCCCGTCGCCGCCCTCGACCGCTCGGCCTACCAGGGCGGCCACGGGGGGCCGCCCCTACGCCCGTTCCGTTCTGTTTCATCCTACGGGACCGGCGAAAGCCGGTCGGGAACTAGAAAGAGGAGAACGCGCATGAGCACCCCAACCCCTTCGCCCCAAGGGACGGCCAGGGCCGCCGGCCTGTTCTGGCTGCTCTGCATCTTCGCGGGGCTGGTCGGCCACGCCCTCGGATCTCGGGTGGTCGTCTCCGGCGACGCCGCGGCCACGTCGGCCAACCTTCTGGCCTACGAGCCTTCCTTTCGGTGGGCGCTCGCGGCCGACATTGTCGGGACCGCGTTCTACCTCGTCGCGACGCTGCTGGTCTACGAGCTGCTCAAGCCGGTGAACCAGGGTCTCTCCCTAATCGCGGCGGCCTTCAGCCTGATGGGATGCGCCAGCAGCGCCGTCAGCTTCCTGTTCCATCTCGCCCCCCTGGCCGTTCTGGGTGGCGGCAAATACCTGAGCGTGTTCAACGGCGATCAGCTTCAGGCGCTGGCCTTCCTGTTTCTCAAACTGCGCGGGCAGGCCTCGATCGTCAACTACGTCTTCTTCGGGCTTCACTGCCTGCTGGTCGGCCTCCTCGTGTTCCGGTCCGCCTTCCTGCCGCGAATCGTCGGAGCGCTGATGGTGCTGGCCGGCCTGGGATGGCTGACGATGAGCTTTGCCAATCTGCTCTCCCCGCCGCTGGCGCGCGCCCTGGGCGCCTTCCCCATGATGTCCGGCGCCCTCGGCGAAGGGTCGCTGACCCTGTGGCTCCTGGTGATGGGCGTACACGTTCCGCGATGGCGGGAGCGGGCGGGGTGGGTGCCGTAGCTGTCAGCCGTTTCGATCGCCCTTTGAAGCCCGGCTTCCTCTTTCTCCTCCATTGCGCAGCTTTGCCTTATAGTAGAGGCCGATCCACTTCTCTTTCGCGCAGGGCCTTGCAGTATCAGTTCGATACTCTGCCGAAGCATGAATTATAACTTGGAAGGAGACGACCGATGGTGGATAAGGATGCCGTACAAGGGATCTGGCTTGAAGTGGCAGAGGTTCGATGCGACAGCCAGGCAACCGGCCAGGTCTGCAAAGTTCGCTTGAAGGGGGATCGAGGGGAAGATCCGAAAACCTGGTGGCCGGTGGCCCCCGAGATCTTAGGGAGCAAAGAGCCCGATTCCGTCTTCGCGGTATACAAAGCGATTCTGACCGAACTGGACAAGAAGCGGGTGGTCACGATGGAACTCCGATGGCAGAAAAACCATCTGGAGTGCCAGGCCCTTCGATTCCTGAGCGCCGAAGCGGGCGCCCGTTAATTCGAGCCCCGAGGTTTCGTCCTTGAGCGTCTCTCTCGCGGCTCATCGATTGCCACTCGGCGCGCAGGCGTCCCGCGAGGAACGCCTGCGCCGAAGGCGGGAGATGCTCGCTCATGCCTTGACTCAGGGCACGACTGTTGCGGTGGTCGGCAGCGGATGCTCGGTACCGCTCGGCTATCCAACATGGACTCAGTTCGCCAAAGAATTCGTCGATCTGGCGTTCAACGCGCTCGATCGGTCGGGAGCAGAGGGACGCTCCGATCTCGACAGCGTGCGCCGTTTCCAGGCCCGGCTGGCAGCGGCCGATCCGCCAAAATCCGACGAGCTGATGTTCTTCATCGGCGCCTGCAAGCGGATGATCGAGGGGACCGGGGCGACCTGTCTATGCGATCAAAAGCTCAACGAGCTATTTCGGCCCGGCGAGCGGGTCCCGGCGCAAGGGCCGAATCCTCATCGCTCGCTGCTGCGGTTGCCGATCACGCGCTTTGCGACCACGAACTACGATTGCGAGATCGAACGGGCGCTGTCTTCCAGGTACGGGATCGACTGGACGCGCTTCGGCATCTCAGCATCGTCCGATCGCGTTGATGGAGGGGAAAAGTTCCTTTCCTTCACCCAGAGAGCCGAGAACTGCGATCAGCTTGCACTCTTTGCCCTCGCCCGGCTGGAAAGCGTCGACCACATGGTCTTTCATTGCCATGGCCGGTTTGACGATCCCCGTTCCGTAATCGCCAGTGAAGTCGACTATCAAAGATGGTACTTGGGTTCGTCTCCCGAGAGCCCGCCGTTTTTCCTCCAGACGATCGATCTCTTGTTCGCGTCCAATCCGATCCTGTTCGTGGGCTACGGTCTAGGCGACGAGGATCTTCTCCGTCCGCTGCGACGGATCGGCGCCGCTGCGCCTGAGCGAAGGATGTATCGGCCGCTGTTCGCCCTGCTCCCGGAACGCCCAGGTCGGGACGACGCGGACTACCATGAGCGCCTCTTCGAACGGTACGGCTTGAACGTTCTTCCCTACCCCTCGCCCGACACCTCCGACCCCGAGGTATGGGGCCTCTCCCTCTCGTCTGCGCTCGAAGAGATTGAAGAGAATCGCCTGGCATGGCGGGACACCTGGCTGGAGAAACCGAGGTTTCGTCGCGTGATCGTGAATGCCCGGCCTTCGGAGCCTTACCACCACTACGAAATCGAGCCTAGCGGTGCGCAACCGTTGGGCGAACAACAGGTTGCGGCGGAGATCGAGAAGCTCGCAGCATTGGCGGTCGGGGGCGCCAAGGCGATCGTCCTGGTCGGTCCCGGGGGCACGGGTAAATCGTGGCATGCCACTCGGCTTCTCAAAGCGCTCGAAAGGACGGGGGAATTCGAGAGCTTCTTTTTTTGGAGTTCCTCTTATGCGAACGATGCCGTCACGGGTCTCGATCGTCTGCTTGCCTACATCGATCGAGACGGCGATCGCGAAGAGTCTCGCCTGACGCGCGTCCGCGAAGCGCTCAGGCGAGGCCGTCACGCAATCGTCTTCGATGGCTTCGACCGATTGCTCCGGCCCACCGAGGAGGACCCTCAGGTCGGTGCGAGCAATGATCCGGTTATCAAGAAGTTTTTGGAGATTTGTGCCGATTCGAGCAGCCGGAGTGCTCTGATACTGACCAGTCGTCTCTGGCCGGAGGATCTGCCTCGAGAAACCCGAGGGATCGAGGCCAAGACGCTCGAGCGTCTACGCACAGACGATCTCATCTCCGTCGAACCGTTTCGTCGCCTCGATCGTGATCAGGTCTCCACCCTCTGTTCGCTGCTCGAGGGACACACCTACGCCGCGCTACTGGCCGCCCGGTTCCTCAGCTTGGGCCGGCCCGAGGACCTCGCGGTGCGCTACCTCGATCTCAGGCGCAAGTTGGCTGCCATGCCCTCGGACCGTCGTCTGGCGAAGGTCATCGGCTTGGTCTTGGACAATCTCGACGAACGAACTCTAGGCTTGGCGCATGCGCTGCTCGAACGCCTGGCCGTCTTCATGAGTCCGGTCACCGAGACGACTGTCGAGACCTGCTTTGGGCTTGCCGTTGAGAACAGGAGTGCTGGGACAGAGGTAAGGTGCGTGCTGGCCGGCCAGGTGATTGATCAGCTCCTTGCCGCGAAGCTGATGTTTCGGGTCATCGCCGGCTCCGGAGAACTCGATCCGCCAGCCTATACAGTGCATCCGACGGTTCGCAGTTATTTCTTCCAAGATTCGCAGTGGGTTGAGCGGGACGTGCTGCCCAACTTCTCACTCTCTGGCTTCACCTCGGGTAAGGCCGCGGTCTTTCCGGGAGATCCCCGGAGATCCAAACTGGTGACCGATCTGTTCAATCGTCTACGGGAAAAAGCCACAACCGAGCTTGCGGCGAACCGAAGAGAGATGGCCACGCAGTTGTGCCGAAGTTTGTTCGGGGTCGTCCGATCACGCATGGAGGCCAACGGCGCACCGCGCTGGTGTTCGTACCAGGAGTACCTGCAGTTCGGCTTGGAGGTGGTCGACCTCGCCAAGTCGCTCTCGCGGGATTGCTGGTCGTTCCGCGAACGGCACGAGCGGGACGAGGTTGAGGACGCCGTGGCGCCTCTCTACGCCGACGAGATCGCTTTTGTCTACAACGATCTCGGCCTGGCCCTCATCGCGGAAGGCACCATGCAGGACACGCTTGCGGTGTGGGAACAGGGGTATGAGATCAACCGCCTCGTCGAAGGAAGCGCCGAGGTGCCGCTTTATACGCTCCTGTCGCAACTGCACCTTGGCCATGCTTACCTTGAGATTGGTGATCTGCGGATGGCCGACAGGTACCTCGAAGAAGCGGCGAAGGCAAATTTCAAAGTCAAAGACCCCGACTACGGCGCCCGAATCCTTGGCTACCAGGGCCTCGTTGCGCACTACCGTAATCACTTGGAGGAAGCCGATCGCAAGTACAAGGCGGCTCTCCGCAATCTTCGCGAGGCGGGTGGCAACGCCCGTGCCGAGAGCTTTTTCCTCTGCCATCGGTCCAAGCTCGCCATCGCCCGCAGAGACTTTGCCAGAGCTGAACGGTACTTTCGATCGAGTCGCGCTTTGGCGCAAACCAGCGAAGCGGAGGATCTCGTCGCCTATGCCCGCGCCGCAGCGGGGCGCTGGTATCGAGAGAAGGAGATGTTCAGCGAAGCCAACGCCGAATACGGTGCAGCTCTGGCCACCAGCCGCAAGTTGGGGATTCGCCGTCTCGAAGCCGAAATTCTCCTGGGGCTTTCGCGCACCGCGCTGCTGCTCGGCGATGGAGACCTTGCGCGGCAACGGGCAATGGCGTCTCTCGCCCTCGCCAACGAGTTGGGGCTCGGTCTGCGGGTAACCCAAAGCTTGCTGGTCTTGGGTCTTGCGATGCGGGCGATCGGTCAACCTGGTCTCGGTGTGGCATATCTTGAATTGGCACGCGATCGGGGCAATTGGCAGGAGTACTGGCTGCGCAGCCGCGAAGCCGAGATGGCGCTTTCGGAAGTGGGTCAAGGCCCCCGCCGACGATTAAGAAAGGGCTAGATGGAGTAGGGCGCGAGCACTATCCCGCCGCCTTAGAGGCAAACAACGGGATGTCGGCCTAGCGGTCGCCCACCGCACCGGTACCCGCCGCCCCCCCTCCCCGCTTCTTCGATCGCCGCCCGCCGGTGGGCCGGGGGCGAAAGCCGAACTGGATCAGCATCTCGCTGGTGAAGCCGAGCTTGCTGCGGATGCCGGCGCCGATCTGGTTGCGGAGTTTGTCGGCCCGGTTGGCGATGTCGTTCAGAGTGGCGGTGTTTTCCTGCGACTCGGCCCGTAGGGCGTCCTGCCGGGCGGACAGGGCGCTGGCCGACGCGAGCAGGGCGTCAAGCTCCGCCACCTCCTCGGTGAGATGCGGCCAGGCGTCGATCGAACGACCGAGGTTGTTGACCAGGACACCCCACCGGCTGATGCGTTCGGCCATGCTCTTTCCGGTTGCGGCCATGTTCTCTCTCTTTCAAGGGTTGATTCGGACGGCGGAAACGGGCGATTCGACGGCGAAATTGGCCCAACCGACGAGCCGTGAAGCCCTTTCACCCGCCGAAGAGGGCCGATCGGCCGCCGAAGGACTCGATTCGACGCCTCAAGAAGTGCTCCGGGTCTCTCAGATCAGTATCGGAGCCGAACAGTACAATAGCTGGATGGCGCGGATCAATGTCTGGATGTTCCAGATCAAGGTCTGAAGCATCGAGATCAACAGCTAGAGTGTTCAGATCAAAAGCTGGATGACTCAGATCAAAGGCTGAGCCGTTCAGATCGATAGCGGGATCTTCCAGATCAACATCCGGACGGCCCAGATCAACAGCGTGACAACCCAGATCAACAGCGGGGCCGCCAGGATCAATCGCCGCGCAAGCCAGATCGACCCTTTGGAAACCGAAGGGCTCGATTCGCCGACCTCGCTTCCGCTCCGGGCGCCGGATGGACTTAGAGCGGAAAGATTGGCAGGGCCGTTGCTTCCGTCACGGGGTTGTGACGCGCCGAAGCCACTTCCGGGTACGATACGCCGCCGTGGCCGCCCTGTTCGATGTCGTCATCCCCGCTCGCAACGAGGCTTCGACGGTTGCCGGGGTGGTTCGGGCGGCGCTTGGGGCGGAGGGGGTGGGAACGGTTTTCGTGGTGGACGACGGCTCGACCGACGAGACGGCGGCGGTCTCCCGGAGAGCCGGGGCCGAGGTCGTGACGGTTCCCTCGTCCGATGCCCCGGGGCATAAGGGCCGTGCACTCGCTGCCGGAGTCGCTGCATCGAATGCCGAGGTGCTGGTGTTTTTCGACGCCGATCTCACCGGGGTCCTTCCCGAGCATTTCGAGGAGCTGGTCGCTCCGGTGCTCGACGGGCCGTTCGCGCTCTCCTGCGGTGTCATCTCGT
>DATMZU010000478.1:0-3368 GCA_035607435.1 Thermoanaerobaculia bacterium
CGCGGCGGGCCGGCACGTAGCCGAAGAGCACGCCGATCGCCGCCGAGAAGACGAACGATAAGACGTTGATTCCCAGGTTGAAAGTGTAGGGCACCGACATCACCTTCGTCAGGATGATCGAGGCGATCGTCGCGAGCGCGATGCCGACCAGCCCGCCGACCGAGGCCAGCGCAATCGCCTCGATCAGGAACTGCAGCAGCACCTCGCCTTCGAGCGCGCCGATCGCCAGGCGGACGCCGATCTCCCTCGTCCGTTCGGTGACCGAGACGAGCATGATGTTCATGATGCCGATGCCGCCGACCAGCAGGCTCACGGCGGCCACCGCTCCGAGCAACAGGGTCAGCGTTTTCGTGGTGCCCGAAAGCGTGGCTGCGATCTCCTTCGTGTCGAGGACGTTGAAGTCGTCTTCCTTCGTTCCGGTGATCTTCCGCCGCTCGCGCATCAGGGCGGTGACCTGAGCGGCGACCGCGGCCGAATCGGCGCCGTCTTTCGCCGAGATCAGGATCGTGTTGACGGTCGGCCGGCCGGTGATGCGGCGCTGCACGGTGCGCAGCGGCAGGATCACCGTGTCGTCCTGATCCTGGCCTCCGGAGGATTGGCCTTTCGAGGCGAGCAGGCCGATCACCTCGCAGGAAAAACCTTTCACCCGCATCCCGGTGCCCACCGGCGCCGTGTTGCCGAACAGCTCGCGGCGCACGGTTTCGCCGATCACGCAGACCGCCTTGCCGCTTTTCATTTCGGGGTCGGTGAAGATCCGGCCCGAGGCGAGATGCCAGTTCGCGGCGACGAAATCGTCGTTCGTGGTGCCGGTCGCCGTCGTCGACCAGTTCTTGGCACCATAGATCACGGTCACCGCGCTGGTGGTGGTCGGCGCCACCGCCTTGATCGAACCGATCTGGGTGCGGATCGCCTCGGCGTCCCGCACGTCGAACCGTCGCGCGCCGCCGCCTCCTCCCGGACCGCCGACGCGCTGTCCGGGACGGAGGATCAGGAGGTTGCTGCCAAGGCTCGAAATCTGATCGGCCACCGCCTGGGTGGCGCCGTTTCCCAGGGTGACCATGGTGATGACCGCCGAGACTCCGATGACGATTCCGAGAACGGTCAGGAACGACCGCATCAGGTTGCGCCGGATCTCGCGGAAGGCGAGGAGGATCGTGCTCCAGAGCATCGTCTACTCCTCCTTGCCCGCTGGGTTCGGGGCGTCGTTCTTGTGGTCGCTTTCGACCAAGCCATCGCGGAAACTGACGATCCGGCCGGCATAAGCCGCCATGTCAGCCTCGTGGGTGACCATCAGGATGGTGATTCCCTTGTCGCGGTTGAGCGCCGTGATCAGGTCCATGATCTCGTGGCTTCGCTTGGTGTCGAGGTTGCCGGTCGGCTCGTCGGCGAGCAGCACGGACGGTTGCGTGACGATCGCGCGGGCGATCGCCACGCGCTGCTGCTGGCCGCCCGAAAGCTGCGCGGGCGTGTGGGTCTCCCAGCCTTTCAATCCCACCGATTCGAGCGCGATCCGCGCGGCCGCTTGCCGCTCGGCGGCCGAGACTCCGCGATAGAGGAGCGGCAGCTCGACGTTTTCCAGCGCCGAGGTGCGCGCGAGAAGGTTGAAGCCCTGGAAGACGAAGCCGAGGAAGTGGCGCCGCAGGAGCGTCCGCTGCTTGGAAGAGAGCGTTTCGACGTGGACGCCGCGAAACAGATAGGCGCCGCCGGAAGGGGTATCGAGGCAGCCGAGGATGTTCATCGCCGTCGATTTGCCCGAGCCGGAAGGACCCATGACCGCCACGAACTCGCCGGCTTGGACCGCGAGATCGACGCCGCCGAGCGCCGTGACGAGCGCTTCCCCTTCGCCATAGGTCTTGGTCAGGCCGACCAGCTCCAGGAGCGGCCGGCCCGCCGCGGCGGGCTCCCGGCTCGGAAAGGCGGGAGTTAGGGGCTGGGGAGCGCTCGCGGAGGCCGAGGCGTTCATGACTTGGGGCTCGCCGTGGCGGTCTCGGTGATGACCTTCATCCCTTCTTTCAGCTCCGGCGAGGTCACCTCGGTAAAACGCCCGTCGGTCGGGCCGACCTTGACGTCGATCGGCACCGGCTTGCCGTCCGATTTGCCGCCGCGCAGAATCCAGATCTTCTTCGCCGATTTCTTGTCCGCATCCCCCTGCGGCTGCCGGCCGCCGCGGCCGCCGCCTCCGCCGAAGCGCGGCGGGCGAGGCATCAGGCTGCCGAGCAGGCCGCCGCCGCTTCCCGACGACGAGCCTCTGCGGTCGGAGGACGGCGACCAGCGCAGGGCGGCGTTGGGCACCAGGAGGACGCCGTCGCGATGCATCGTGGTGATCTCCGCGTTGCCGGTCATGCCGGGCCGCAGCGAGAGGTCGTCGTTGGTGAAGGTGAGGATGGTCAGGTACGAGACGATCCCCTCCGTGACGGTCGAGCCGAGGCCGACGCGCGTCACCTCGGCCGAATAGGTGCGGTCCGGATAGGCATCCACCGAGAACGTGGCGTGCTCGCCCGCCCGGACTTCGCCCACGTCGGCCTCATCGACCGCCACCTGCAGTTCCATCTGCGCCAGGCTCTCGGCGATCGTGAACAGCACCGGAGCGGAGAGCGAGGCGGCGACGGTCTGGCCGGGCTCCACCTTGCGCGCCAGGACGACGCCGTTGACCGGCGAATGGATCGACGCCTTGGTGACGTTGGTCTCGTTCGACCGCAGGTCGGCGAGCGTGTTCTGCACCGCCCCTTGGGCGTTCTTGACGTCGGCCCTCGCCCGTTCGGCGTTCGCCACCGCGCCGTCCATCTCGGTCTTCGACGGCACCTTGCCGCCCGAGAGCTTCGACACCTCCTGAAACCGGGCGAGCGTCGCCTGCGACTCCGTGACGGTCGCCTGCGCCTGGGCGACCCGGGCCTGAGCCGAGGCCAGGTCGGCGCGCGATTTGGCGACCGCGTCGTTCAGCTTCGAGGTGTCGAGCCGCGCGAGAACCTGCCCTGCCTTCACCTGATCGTTGTCGTCCACGTAGACCGTATCGACCGTGCCGGACAATTCGCTGCCGACGTCCACCTGATGGGTCGGAGCGAGGCTGCCGGTCGCGGAGACCGTGACCGTGAGGTCTCCCCGCGTCACCTCGGCGGTGACGTATTCGGGCTTCGCAGCGTTGCGCCGCGATTGGAGGAAGAGAAAAATCCCCAGGCCGGAAAGGGCGAGCACGAGGAGCACGACTCCCCAGCGAAGCCCGCGGCGCAGGAGGCTCGGCGACCCTTCCGCCGCGAGAATCCGCGCCAGCTCGGCATCTTTTTGCGCCGCGGTTTCGTTGGCCGCTGCTTCTCGTGGAGCGTTGTCCTCGGTCGGGGTGGTCATCTACGGGTTCCTTGGGAATTGGCGGG
>DATMZU010000508.1:0-4745 GCA_035607435.1 Thermoanaerobaculia bacterium
TAGGCGATGACGCCCGACAGGCAGCCGACGAACATCAGCACCGACACGGTTGCCACCTGAGTCGCCACCAGCACCCGGGCGATGCGCCCTTCGCGCCGGTCGCCGCTCCGCGCGCCCCCTTCTTGCAGGATGGCGTTCACCTCCGTGCGGGTCGCCCGCACCGCGACCACGCCACCCAACACGGAGACCACCACGGTAACGAAAGCGCCGGCCGCAAGCACCAGCGTCCGGTCGAAGCCCCAGACCCACCAGAACGCAAGGTTTCCCGCAAGGTGGGCATGAGCCCAGTCGTTGAGGGCGTCGAGAGCCGCCCCGGCGATGCCGGTCGCGAGCGCACCACCTGCAACGCAAAGGACGATGATCTCCCACAGGCTCTGGAAGATGAGCCGGCCGCGAGGCGCGCCGAGCGCGAGGCGGACGGCGGTCTCGCGGGCGCGCTCGTTGGCCCGCGCCAGAAGCAGATGAGTGACATTGACGCAGGCGAGAAGCAGGATCATCCCCGCGAGCGCGTTGAGCACGGCGAGCAGAAGCGGCCCCACCTCGCCGATCTGGGCCATCGGGAAGGACCGTATGCGCATGCCCGTCGGCTCGGACCGCGCCTCGGCGGGCGCCGGAGCGGGCCGCGCGTGGCGTACCCGTAGGAGTAGCGCCGAAAGCTCCGCCTCGGCCCGTTTGGGGCTTGATCCAGGAGCCACCCGGCCGTAGGCCTCGATCGCCTGTTGATCGGGGACCGTGGCGGCGAGGATTTCCGGGCGGATCGGCACCCACGCTTCCGAGGCCACGGGGAAGCCGTAGCCGGGCGGCATCACCCCGATCACGCGGGTTGAAACGCCGTTCAGGACGACCCGGCGGCCGAGGAGGCCGCGGTCGCCACCGAAAACCGTTCGGAACGCCCCGTCGCTCAATACGATCGTCGGCTCGGCGCCGGGCTCCTGATCCTCCCGCCGGAAGGTGCGCCCGAGCGCCGGCCGGGTTCGAGTCGTCTCGAAAAGGTTCCACTCGGTT
The DNA here is from genome assembly GCA_035607435.1 of Thermoanaerobaculia bacterium. GTDB lineage: Bacteria > Acidobacteriota > Thermoanaerobaculia > Multivoradales > UBA5704 > DASYKS01. The sequence goes on from DATMZU010000508.1 coordinate 1,006, forward strand.
TCGGTCGCTTCTATCGAGCGCGTCCCCTCGCCCGTGCCGACCACCATTTCGCGCGAGGTATACGCGCCGAGGTCGGTGAGGCTCTTCACCTGGGGCCGGATGGCGGCAAAATCCGCGGCGTCGATCGCGCCCCACGAACCGTGGGTCTCGACCAGCAGCTTGACGATTCCCTCTCCCTCCCGCACCGGCAGGGGCTTGAGCATCGCCGTATAGAGAAAGGAGAAGGTGAAGATGCTCACGCTCAGCCCTCCGGCGAGGACCACCACCGTAAGGAGCGAATAGAGCGGGCTCTTGGCCAGGAGGCGTAAGGCGTAACGGACGTCTTGCCCGTAGAAAAGGCGAGTCTTCGGCATAGCCGCAGACTACGCGCGTTGCGCGCGGAGGTTTCGGCGCAAGGCACTCCCGGAACGTTGAATGTCACCCCAGCCTCAACCAACGCCCGCTGTAACGCTCCGCCCCGTCTTTCGCCAATAATTACGCCATCACTGCGCGGTCGCCCGGCCGCGCTCGGCGCGAAAGGAGCTTCCTCTTCATGGCCACCCGCAAGACAACGAAGAAGTCCGCCCCGAAGGCCCGAGCCGCCCGCTCGGTGAGATCCCCGGCGATTGAAGTACAGGTCCGCACCAACGGACCCGGCCCCGAGGAGGTGGCCGCGCTTGGGGAACGCCTCGCCGCAAACCGCCAGGTCGCGGAGTTGCTCGCCGGGACGCGTAACCGACTGCTCTCGATCCGTTGGGAAGATCCGGATGCCGCGGGCAAATCCCCGCGCCCGACGCCCCCCGACCGGTTCGTCGCGACCTGGTACGACTACACCCACCAGCGGACGATCAACGCCCAGGGCAGCTTGTCCGATCCCAGGCGCCTCACGGTGACCGCGAAGGGCGACCAGCCCCGCGCGAGCGCGGGGGAGTTCGACGAGGCGGTGAGGATCCTGCTACGCGATCCGGAGATCGGTCCGCGGCTCAAAGAACAGCAGCTCCGACCCTATCCGCCGATGCCGCCGCTCCACGTCGCCGAGCACGAGGACGGCACCCGCGAGCGAGGCATTACGGTCGGTCTGCTCGGACCGGGCAGCGGCCCGAATCGCGAGCACGAGATCGTCGGCGTGAACCTCGGAAGCAAGAAGGTCGTGCGCTTCGCCGATCGGGCGCCCGCCAACTCGCTCGCCCAATTCGGCACCTGCGGCCTGCCGCATGCGACGCAATCGACGGCGCAACACGTACCGGGGCAAGTTTGGATCACCGTCAAGTTCGGCGGCGCCACGGTCTGGAAGTTCCTCGCGGTCCGGCCCGCCGCCTCTTCCGGCACCAACGGCTCCGGCATCGAGCTGCGCTACGTCGATTACAAAGGCAAGCGCGTCCTCTATCGCGGCCACGTGCCAATTCTGAACGTCAAGTACGACGGCGACGCCTGCGGTCCCTACCGCGATTGGCAGAACGAAGAGAGCATGATCCAGGCTCCCGCCGGCAACGACGTGGCGCCCGGATTCCGCATCTGCCCCTCGCCCGCCAAGACCATCTTAGATACGGGAGTCGATCTAGGGAACTACCTGGGAGTGGGCATTTACGTCGATGGGCTCGAAGTCGTCCTGATGAGCGAGATGGAGGCCGGCTGGTATCGCTACATCAGCGAATGGCGGCTGCACGTGAACGGCACGATCCGCCCGCGGTTCGGCTTCACCGCGGTCGATACCTCCTCCTGCGTCTGCAACGTCCATCACCATCATTGCTACTGGCGGCTCGATCTCGACATCGCGACCGCGGGCGGCAACCGGGTCCGCGAGTTCAACAAGCTGCCGTTCCAGTCGGGCAAGTGGAAGACGCTGCCGTTCGAGACCCAGCGGGCGCGGGCGCCGTTCTTTCAGCGCAAATGGCGGGTGGAGAACGTCGCGAGCGGCACGGGCTACGAGATTCAGCCCGGACCGCACGACGGGGTCGCGACCCAATCCTCGGACTGGCCTTATCCCAAAGGCGACCTGTGGTTCGTCCGCTACCGCGGAAACGAGATCGACGACGGCTCGGTGGCGGTCGGTCCGCCGTACGAGGCGGGCATCGACGGATTCGTCAACCACGAAGCGATCGACAACGCCGACGTCGTGGTCTGGTACGGCGCGCACTTCACCCACGACGTCAGCCACGAGGAGCCGGGCGAATTCGGCCACATCGTGGGACCGACGTTGAAGCCGATCGGGCTGTAGGTCAGGAATCAGGGCGTCCGGACGTTACGAGCCGGGCGCCCGCGGCTGTCCTTATCGCTCAGCTTCGCGGGAACTTGGGGCTCAGGGTGACCCGCCGCGCTTGCTCCAAGTGTCGGCGGGCGTGCCCGACCACCAGCGCGAGGCCGTCGCCCAGGGGAATGCGCAACCGGCGGGAGATCGGCGACCCGGTCGTCGAGAATCCGAGGTCGAGGCCGTCGGCCCGGTGAAGAATCTCCAACAGCTCGGCCTCGCGGGCGAGAAAGCGTCGGTGGGCGTCCGGAGGAGCGTCGGCCACCACCCGGAGCGCCGGGGGGGCCGGAAGCGGGATGCGCACCTTCGAGCCCGAGATCGCCCGAAACAGGCGGCCGGTCCACGTTCCTTTCCACGCCCCCCGGCTCTTGGCGCCCGCCGCGACAGTGCGTTCGATCGCGCTCACGAATCGTGGATGGAAGACCTCCGCCGCCTGCGCCAGATGGATGAAGCAATCGGCCACCCCCCATCGGTTCGGCGCCGGGCGCCAGGAAAGTTGGGCCGGGGAGAGGCCGGCGCAGAGCGCTTCGGTTTCCGCGGTGATTTCGGCAACCTCGGCGGCCAGGCGGGCGAGGTGAGAATCGAGAGGAAGGCTGGCCGCGGGTGCGCTTGAGGGCATCGAAACTCCAGTCGCGAGCCGCGTTCGGCGCGGCCCTAAGCGGGTCTACGCGCCAAAGCCCGTTCCGGATGGACCGGCGGGACCAGAGTCGCAAGGGTTGACCGTCGAACGCCCTCCGGCGGAGGATGGCACGCCATGATCAGCCCCTCCACTGCCGCACCTCTCCCCTCTTTCGACTCCCTGTTCGCCGAGGTCCGTGCCGCGGCAGTGCGGGTGAAGGCCATCGCCCATCGAACCCCTGTCGCCACCTCCCAGGCTCTCGACTTGGAGGTTGGCGCGCGCGTCTTTTTGAAATGCGAGAACCTGCAGCGGGTCGGAGCGTTCAAGATCCGCGGCGCCTGGAACGCCGTCTCGCAGCTCTCCTCGGAAGAAAAAGCGCGAGGCGTGCTCACCTTCTCCTCCGGCAACCACGCTCAGGGGATCGCGCTCGCCTGCCGCGAGCAGGGGGTCGCCGCGACCGTGGTGATGCCGGTCAACTCCCCCGCGAGCAAACGCGAGGCGACGGCGGGGTACGGCGCCGAGATCATCCTCTACGATCCCGACGAGACGGCGCGCGAAGAGCTGGCGGCCAAACTCCAGGCCGAGCGGGGTTCGGTGGTCATTCCTCCCTACGACGACCTGCGGATCCTCACCGGCCAGGCGACCGCGGCGCTCGAATTGCTGGAAGACCAGTCCGATCTCGACCTGCTGCTCGTGCCGTGCGGCGGCGGCGGTCTTCTCTCAGGCTCCGCCATCGCGGCCCGCGGAACCGCGCCCGGCTGCCGCACGATCGGCGTCGAGCCCGAGGTCGCGAACGACGCCAACCTCTCCTTCCGCACCGGCGTGCTCCACACGGTGAAGAACCCGCCGACGATCGCCGACGGCACCCGCACCCCCTCGCTCGGCAAGCTCACC
>DATMZU010000513.1:0-2496 GCA_035607435.1 Thermoanaerobaculia bacterium
AAGAGGTGAAGGAACTCGCGGGCAAGATTCTCGGCATGCAACTGGTGACGCCGCAGACCGGGCCGGAGGGGCAGAAAGTGCGGAAGGTTCTGGTCGAAGAGGCGCTCGACATCGCCTCCGAGCTGTACCTTTCGGTGACGCTCGACCGGGCGAACGGCAAACCGGTGATCATGGCGTCGGTTTCGGGCGGCATGGACATCGAAGAGGTGGCCGCGCACGATCCGAGCGCGATCTTCCGCCTGCATATCGATCCGCACCTCGGCCTGCTGCCGTTCGAGGGCCGGGCGGTCGCCCGCGGCTTGAAGCTCAAGGGCGACACGGCGCGGAAATGCGGCAAGCTGGTGGCCGCGCTGATCAAAGCATATCTGGATACCGACGCCTCTCTGGTCGAGATCAACCCGCTGCTGATCACCGGTGGCGGCGACGTGCTGGCGCTCGATGCGAAAATGAACTTCGACGACAACGCGATGTTCCGCCGGCCCGACATCCTGGCGATGCGCGACATCGAAGAGGAAGATCCCTCCGAGGTCGAGGCGGGCAAATTCAACCTGAACTACATCAAGCTCGACGGCTCGATCGCCTGCATGGTGAACGGCGCGGGCCTCGCGATGGCGACGATGGACATCATTCAGCTCCACGGCGGCTCGCCCGCGAACTTCCTGGCCGTCGGCGGCTCGGCGAGCCAGGAGGCGGTGAAAAACGCATTCCGCATTCTGGTCTCCGATCCGAACGTCAAGGCGGTGCTGATCAACATCTTCGGCGGCATCGCGCGCACCGACCGGATCGCCAACGGGGTGGTCGGCGCGATCCAGGAGCTGGGCAACGTCACGCTGCCCGTGGTGGTGCGGCTCGAAGGGACGAACGTCACGCTCGGCCGGCAGATTCTGCGCGACGCGCCGTTCTCGTTCATCGTCGCCGAGGACATGGAAGACGCCGCGACGAAGGTGGTAGCGGCGGCCGAAGGGAGAGCCGCGTAATGGCGATTTGGGTGAACGACGACACGCGCCTGCTGGTCCAGGGGATCACGGGCAAAGAGGGAACCTTCCACGCGCTCGGCTGCCGCGAGTACGGCACGAAGGTCGTGGCCGGCGTGACGCCGGGCAAGGGGGGCGAGACGGTCGAGGGGATTCCGGTGTTCGATTCGGTCGAGGAGGCGCGTGCCCAAACCGGCGCCAATGCCTCGATGATCTTCGTGCCGCCGCCGTTTGCGGCCGACGCGATCATGGAATCGGCCGCGGCCGGGATCGAGCTGACGGTCTGCATCACCGAGGGCATTCCGGTCAACGACATGCTCCAGGTCAAAGCCTTCCTGCGCGACCACCCGACCCGGCTGATCGGTCCGAACTGCCCGGGCGTGATCTCGCCGGGGCACGCGAAGATCGGCATCATGCCGGGGCACATCCATAAGGAAGGCTCGGTCGGCGTGATCAGCCGCTCCGGCACGCTCACCTACGAGGCGGTCTGGCAGCTCACCAACCTCGACTTCGGTCAGTCCACCTGCGTGGGCATCGGCGGCGATCCGGTGAACGGCACGAACTTCATCGACGTGCTCTCCGCGTTCAAGGACGACGCCTCGACCGAGGCGGTGATCTTCATCGGCGAGATCGGCGGCGACGCCGAAGAGAAGGCCGCCCTCTGGTGCCAGGAGAACTGGGATCTCGAGCGCCGCCCGATCGTCGGCTTCATCGCCGGCCGCACGGCGCCTCCGGGACGGCGCATGGGGCACGCGGGCGCGATCGTCGCGGGCGGCAAGGGAACGGCCGCGGAGAAGATGCAGGCGATGAAGGACGCGGGCCTCCACGTCGTCGAATCGCCCGGTCATCTGGGCGAGACGGTGAAGCGGGCGCTCGGCCGATGACGGACGGACCGAACGACGAATCGCAAGTCGAGAATCCCGCGGAGGGCGAAGGCGACGCCAAGCTCTCGCGGCTCCTGGTTCGCGATCCGTCGTTCACCGGCACCCTCGCTCTCCTCGGCGGCGGCGAGTTCAGCTTCGGCGAGACCGCCGAGGCGGATCAGGCCTGGCTCGACGAGACGCCGGAAGGCTCGACGATCGGGTTCGTGCCGGCGGCGAGCGGCTCGGAGGATTACGGCCGGCATTTCGCCGACTACCTGCTCGAAGAGTTCGAGCGGACGGCCGAGACGATCCCGATCTATCGCGGTCGCGACGGCCGGCGCGGCAAGAACGCCGAGCGCATCCGCGACGTCGGGGCGGTCTACTTGGGCGGCGGCGTCGCCGACCATCTGCTCGAAGCGATCGTCGGCACCCCCGCGGCCGAGGCCCTCGCCGAGAAGCTGAAGGGTGGGGGAGTGGTGGTGGCGATCGCGGCGGCGGCGCAGGCGGTGGGAGCCTATGCGCGAAGCATCGCGGGAGGCGCTTTGATCCCGGGGCTCGGCTGGCTGCCCGAAGGGGTGGTCGAGCCGAACTTCGATCCCGGCCACGACCGGCGCTTGAGGAAGCTGCTCGAAGCGCCGGGCGTCACCTGGGGATTGGGC
>DATMZU010000521.1:0-3408 GCA_035607435.1 Thermoanaerobaculia bacterium
GGACGCGACGATGCCGGATCTGCTCGCCGCCGCGGTCGCCGAGGATTCGAGCCTTGCCGGCGCGGCGCGCGATCTGTCCGCCCGGCTCGCCGGAGAGGCCGACGGCTCGTGCCAATGCCGCTGGGCTTACTCGACCACGCCCGCCACCTGCGGCCATCCCGGGGCGACGGTCGGCATCTACGACCACGGCGTGCGCCAGGACGGGCTTTCGGCGCATCAGATCTGGCGCGGGGGAGTCCGTGTGGAAACGTTTTGTTGGACCGCGCGCCTCGACGGAGCCGAGAAACTCCGGATCGCCTTCGGAGATCGCGAGGTGCCCGTCGCCTGGCCCCGTGTGCGGCTCGCGCCGTGCGGATCGTGCGCGGGCCTCGCGGTGATGCACGCCACGTTTCTCGGCGGGGCGTACGCCAAGGCCGAGGGTCCGCCGGGAGTCGCCACGCGGGCGAGCTGGAACTACTCGGTGACGGCGGACGGCGGCGCGGCGCTCGCTTCGTCCGATGTCCGCGCGGCCGCCTCGCCGCTCGGTGAAGAGCAGGACGAATCGATCCGCGATTGGAACGGAACGGCCGGCGCGGTCGAGTGGCAGGTGGAGATGCAAGCCGATCTCGAAGCGCCCGGAGGGGTCGATTGGGGCATCGCCGAAGCAAAAATCGCCTACGACATTCGCGCGACCGCCGAGGCCGCTTGCGCCCAACCGCCTCGCGTCGAGGTGGGCAGGACCGCCGGCTGGCGTTCGCTCGACGATCCCCTGGAGCACGGGATCGATCCGAATCAAATCAGCGTCGTGGTCGGCGAGTGCCGCCCGCCTCGCTAACGAACGAAGCGTATTTTCCCTTGGGGGCGCCGAGCTCCAGCTCGGCACCGAAGCGGCGCGATCGCCCAAACAGCCGAGCTGGAGCTCGGCGCCCCCAGGGACCGCCAAGGCGGCTATCGCCGGAGCTTGGCTTCAGAGAGCGCCCGCTCGGCCGCGCGGGTCAGGCGATGGTCGGCGCCCAGGGTGGTGCGAAGGGCGGGGAGGACTTGGGTGAGCAACTCCGCGCCGTCGCGCCGTCCGAGCGCCAACCGGGCGCGGCCAAGCAGGCTTTGGGCTTCGGCCACCTGCCAGGAGAGGGGGGGATAGGTGGCACTCTGGATCGCCGCCGCTTCCGCGAACAGCGGCTCGGCGCGCGCCGCGTCCCGGCGTTCGAGGGCGATCTCGCCGAGGCGGAGCAGCGGATAGCCGAGCTGCGGGTCGCCCTCCGGGAGCGCCTTGCGGCGGATCGCGAGCGCCGCGCGGTAGCGGCTCTCGGCCGCGGGAGTCTTGCCCGCCGCGCGTTCGACATCGCCCAGGTTCGCTTCGATCCGCGCCACGTTCGGATGGCCGGCGCCCAACTCGGCGATCGTCCGCAGGCGCGCTTCGGCAAACGCCGAGCGCGCCCCGTCGAGCGCGCCCCGTTCGAGCCGGATCCAGCCGAGATTCGCGAGCGTCTCCGCGACCTGCGGATGATCCTCCCCGAGCACCTTCCTGCGAATCGCGAGCGCTTCGGCGGTCGCCGCTTCCGCCTCGTCGAGGCGGCCGACCTGCGCGAGCAGCGCACCCAGGTTGTTCAGGTTGGTGGCGACCGAAGGGTGGTCATTGCCCAGCTTTTCCCGATGCCGCGCGAGCGCCTCGCGCAACGCTTTCTCGGCGCGCGGAAAATCACCTTGGGCGAGCCAGACCGCCGCCAGGTTGTTGAGCGTCTCGATCGTCTCGGGGTGATTCGCGCCCAGCCCGCGGCGGCGAAGCGCGAGCGAGCGGGAGAGCGCCGCTTCGGCTTCGGCCAGCCGCGTCTGGTGGTAGAGCGCCATGCCGAGGTCCGAGAGCGTCTGGCCGCGCGCCGCGTCGCCCGCCTGGGCGCTCTCCTGCGTGGCGAGCGCGGCGCGCAATTCCTTCTCGGCTTCGGCGTACCGGCCGCGGTGGACGAGCACCAGGCCGAGCCGCGCGCGGCTCGCCGCGGTCTCGGGGCTGCGGTTTCCGAGCGCCCGTTCGGAGAGTGCCACCGACTCCGAAAGTAGCGGCTCGGCCTGCTCGAACGCGCCGAGCTTGCTGTAGACCTGCCCCATCGTGTCGAGCATCGCGGCGGAGAGGGCGGGCTCCGCCGCCAGCTCCTTTCGCGCAGTCGCCGCGCCGCGGTCGAGCAGCTCGCGGGCGGAGACCTCCGCGCCGCGGGCGCGTGCCGGATCGGGCGCCTCGAACAGGTCGATCAAAAAATGAGTCACCCGCTCGGTGCGCCGCCGCTGCCGCTCCGATTCGTCGAGCGCCCGCTCCGCCCGTCCGCGCGCCGCGAGCGCCTCCTGTGCCTGCCAGAGCGCGGCGGCGGCCCCGCCGAGCAGACCCGCGGCGGCGAGGGTTGCCGCAATGAGGGCCGCCCGATGCCGCCGGGCGAAGCGCCCCGCGCGATAGGAAAGGGTGGCCCGCCGGGCGCGCACCGGCAGTCCGGCGAGGTGGCGGGCGAGATCGTCGCCGAGCTGCTCGACCGAGAGGTAGCGATCTTCCGGCCGCCGGGCGAGCGCCTTGGCGAGGATCCCGTCGAGATCGCCGCGGAGCGCGCGGGAAAGGCGTTGGGACGAGGTGGGGGAGCTCCAGAGCGGATCGGCGAAATCGGCGGTCCGGCGCTCGACCGCGCGGCTCGCAAGGTCCGGCTCCTCATCGAGCACCCGCCGTTCGATCGCCCGCCCGCTCCCTTCGAGCGGATGGGGATGCCGGCCGGAGAGCAGCCGGTAGAGCAGCAGCCCCAGCGCGTAGACGTCGGTCGCGGTGGTCGGCGGCAGGCCCAAAATCTGCTCGGGCGCGGCGAATGCGGGAGTCAGCATGCGCAATCCCGCTTCGGTCGCCGCGTCGCTCGCGAGGGCGTCGCTCTCCAACAGCTTCGCGATGCCGAAGTCGAGCAGCTTGGGCTGGCCGTCCGCCGTCACCAGCAGGTTGCTCGGCTTCAAGTCGCGGTGGACGATCAGGTTCTGGTGCGCATAAGTGACCGCGGCGCAGGCGGCGAGAAACAGCTCGATCCGGGCGCGCAGGGAAAGCCGCTCGCGCGCCGCGAACGCGTCGATCGGTACCCCTTCGATCCGCTCCATCACCAGGTAGGGCCGGCCGTCGGGAAGCGTGCCGCCGTCGATCAAGCGCGCGATGCCGGGGTGCTCCAGCCGGGCGAGGATCTGTCGTTCGAGCGCCAGTCGCCGCGCCACGTCGCCGCCGGAGAAATTCGAGCGCAGAATCTTGAGCGCCACGGTCTGGCGGAACGGCTCCTCGCGCTCGGCGAGGTAGACCGTCGCCAAGCCCCCGCGGCCGATCTCGCCGCGTCGCAGCCAGGGGCCGATCCGCTCCGGGATCGCCCGCTCCTCGCCGGCCTCGCTCTCTTCGGTCGCGATCTCGATCCCCGCCGCAACCGC
>DATMZU010000535.1:0-5458 GCA_035607435.1 Thermoanaerobaculia bacterium
AGTGAGCGTTTCGAGCGCCCGCTCCAGCTTGTCGCCGCCTCGGCTCGCGATGGCAATCCGTGCACCCTGGGCCGCCAGAACCTGCGCCGCCGCGAAGCCGAGCCCCGAGGAGGCGCCGGTGATCAGGGCTACGCGACCGGAGAGTGAATCGCCCATTCGCCTACTCCTTCTTCTTGCCGTCCGCGTCGTACTCGTAGACGCCGCGGCCGGATTTCCGCCCCAGCCGTCCGGCGCGGACGTGCTGGACCAGCAGGTTGTTCGGACGGAAGCGCTCGCCGAGCGACTGGTGGAGGAATTCGAGGATCTTGAGCCGCACGTCCAGGCCGACCAGGTCGCCCAGCTCGAACGGCCCCATCGGGTGGTTCAGGCCGAGCTTCAGCGCCCGGTCGATGTCCGGCGCGCTCGCCACCCCTTCTTCGAGCATCCGGAACGCCTCGTTGCCGATCATCGCGTTGATCCGGGTGGTGACGAAGCCGGGCGCCTCGCGGACGACCACGACCTCTTTGCCCATTCGTTCGCCCACCTCGCGCATCGCGGCGAGCGCCTCATCCGACGTCTGAAGACCGCGGACCAGCTCCAACAGCTTCATCACGTGGACCGGATTGAAGAAATGCATGCCGGCGAAGCGCTCCGGCCGGCCCGACGCGGCGGCCATCTCGGTGATCGAAAGGGCGGAGGTGTTCGAGGCGAACAGCGCATGCGCCGGGGCGCTTTTCGCCACGCTCAGGAAGGTCTCGATCTTGAGCGCCATGTCTTCCGGGATCGCTTCGATCACCAGATCGGCGTCCGCCACCGCCTCGGCGAGGTCGGTATGGAGCGTGAGCGCGGCTTTCGCTCGGGAGCCGGCTTCGGCGTCCACTTTGCCGAGCGACACCCCTTTGTCCAGATTCTTGTGGATTGTCGCCTGGGCCTGGTCGAGCATCGGCCGGGAGACGTCGAACAGGAAGGTCCGATAGCCGGCCAGCGCCGAGACGTGGGCGATGCCGCGGCCCATCGTGCCGGAGCCCAGCACGGCGAGGGTTTTGATCTCGGTCATGGCTTTAGAGACCGGAATGTTGTGGACGCCGGTCGTCTTGGCGGCCAGGTTCGAAAGCTCGTCGGCGATCGCGAGCGTGTTGCGCACGGCGGCCGAGGCCAGCTCCTGAATTTCAGCGGTCGTGGCGTGCTTTTCCAGGTACTGGCGGCCGAGCTCGTGGTGGTGCGCCTCTTCCGGCTGGATCGTCCGGTCGTAGAGGTCGGCGGTGCCGGCGTCGCCCACCGAGCGGCAGAAGTTCACGAACTGAGCGTTCCGGATCTTGGCGATCGCCTCGGAGGCGAACGGCCCGGCGGCGATCCGCTCGACCGTCGTACGCAGGCCGCGCAGGTATTGGTAGAGGGGGCTGTGCCCCTCGGCGAGCGGATCGAACTCGGAGGCGTCCTCGCCGATCTCGGCCAGCCGCTCGACGATCATGCCGTAGTGCTTCATCTCGTCGCCGCACTGAAGCGCGAGGATCATCTTGGCTTCGACCTCGGGGGTCGAGGTCATCCAGAAGCCGGCCAGCTCGCTCGCTTCGAGCTCGCTCTTCAAGGCCAGCTTGAGCAGGGTCACGACGTCCACTTTCCCGCCGGCTTCGGCTTCGAGCGTCTCGGTTTCGCCGAGGCGGGAGAAGAGATCGTCCATTTCGGTCAGCAGCTGGGTCACGAAGGTCTTGGCGTCCACAGTGTGGCTCCTTCACGGGCGGCGCCTATCTTGCTAGGCGCTTTTCGGACGAGGTTTTCGGATGGGCCGCGGTGAAGCGGCAGCGCCAAGCCTACTCCATCCGCTTCGAGGAAGGGGCGGGATAGACTAGGGCGCGTCTGGCGCGGGAAAGGAGCCTTCATGGATCACGACATCGACCTTCTGGAACCGATCGCGGGGGTGAGCGAGGCGGATCAGGCGAAGGTCGCGACCGTCGCCCACCACGTCCGGGGCATTTTGTCCGCCCTCGGGCTCGATCTCACCGATCCGAACCTCGCCGAGACCGACCGGCGCGTGGCGAAGATGTACATCGAGATGTTCCACGGCCTCGACGAAGGGGCCGAGCCGGCGATCACCACGTTTCCGAACGAAGAGAACTACAGCCACATGGTGATGGAGAAGCACATCCCGTTCTACTCGATGTGCGCCCACCACCTGGTGCCGTTCTACGGCCATGCCCACATCGCCTACATCCCGAACGACCGGATCATCGGCCTGTCGAAGTTCTCCCGCATCCTGGAGTTCTACGCCAAGCGGCCGCAGCTTCAGGAGCGCCTCACCGAGCAGGTGGTCTCGTATCTCGACGAGCACTTGAAGCCCCAAGGGGCGATGGTGGTGATCGAGGCGCGGCACCTGTGCGTCGAGATGCGCGGGGTCAAGAAGCCGGGCTCCGAAACGGTCACCTCGGCGCTGCGCGGGATCTTCCACCAGAAGCCCGTGCGCGAAGAGTTTCTCGACCTGCTGCGGAGGCGTTGAGTCATGTCGCGCCGCGTTCTCTGGGCCAACTTCGCCGCCTGCGGGCTCATCGTCCTGCTGGGCCTCGCCGCCCTGCCGGCCGAAGCGGCGGCCAAGCCGCAGTCGCGGCGCTTTGAGGATCTGACCAACCCGCTGCTCGGACCGGACTATGCGGCCTGGATGCTCGGCGCGGTCTCGCGCATGGCGAGCGACCCGGAGATCGCCGAGTTTCTCGCCCTCCACTCCGACGAGGCGGCTGCCGATTTCGTCGAACGCTTCTGGAAGAAGCGCGATCTGACCCCGGGGAGCGAAGGCAACCTCGCCCGCGAGGTGTTCGACACCCGCTCCGACGAGGCCGACCGGCTCTACTCCGAAGCCGCCATCCTCGGACGTCATACGGCGCGCGGCGCGATCTTCGTGCTCTACGGCGCCCCCGCCAAGATCGATTTCGACATCACCTCGCTCGCGGGCAACCAGGCGCTCGAAGTCTGGCACTACGACGAGAAAGCCCCGTTCGGCCTCGACGGGCACAAGCCGGCCGGGATCTTCCGCTTCATCAAAGAAGGGGGCCTCACGGTGCCGTTCGTCCCCGGCCGCACGATTCGCCGGCCGCGGCTTCGGCCTCCGGGTTAGCTGGTAGGATCTCGCTCCACGAAATGCCTTTCCGAGGAGCCGAATAGATGCCCGAGAACCGCGCCGTCCTCGCCGGTACCGGTGTGGCGATTCCACCGCACGAGGTCACGAACGACATGCTCGCTCGGATCATCGAGACGAGCGACTCCTGGATTCGCGAGCGGAGCGGCATCTCGACCCGCTATTACGTCGATCCCGGCGTCGGCTCGTCGGACCTGGGCGCCGAGGCGGCGCGCGCGGCGATCGCGGATTCCGGGATCGATCCGGCGGAGATCGACTACCTGGTCTGCGCGACCATGACCCCGGATCACTACTTCCCCGGGTCCGCCACTCTGATCCAGCAGAAATTGGGCCTGAAGGCGCTGCCGACGCTCGACATCCGCCAACAGTGCGCCGGATTCGCCTATGGGTTGCAGCTGGTCGATGCGCTGATCCGCGGCGGAGTCGCGAAAAACGTCCTCCTGGTCGGCACGGACGTTCACACCTCCTTGATGCCGTTCTCCGCCCGTACGTTCGAAGTGCTGCACGGCCGCGATCCGGGACCGTTGGGCGAGGAGGATTTCGCCTGGAACTCGAATTTCCGCCACCTGCTCGTCCTGTTCGGCGACGGCGCGGGCGCGATGGTGTTCCGCGCAGAAGAGCGCGCCGAGGGAAAACCCGAGCGCGGCATCTTGGGTTCCGCGCTCTACGGCGATGGCAACCACAAAGACATCCTCTACGTGCCGGGAGGAGGCTCCGCGAACCGGCCGTTCGTCACGGCCGAAATGATCGCCGCGGCCCAGACCGTGCCGGTGATGGACGGGAAAGCGGTGTTCAAGCTGGCGGTCACCCGGATGCCCGAAGTGACGCGAGAGGTCCTGACGAAGAACGGCTACACGCTCGACGACCTCGACCTGCTGGTGATGCACCAGGCGAACCTGCGGATCAACGAGGCGTCGCAAAAGGCGCTCGGCCTGCCCGACGCGAAGGTCTGGAACAACATCCAGAAGTTCGGCAACACGACCTCCGCCACCCTGCCGCTCGCGTTCCATGAAGCGCGGCAAGCGGGGAAGGCTCCCGAAGGGGCGCTCGTCGCCTTCACCGCGCTCGGCGCGGGTCTCCACTGGGGGTCGGTTTTGATGCGGGTGTGAACCCCCCTCCTCGATCCTCCCCCGCAAGGGGGGAGGAAGAAAAGCAGCGATCGGCGGAGGCGGACTTCAGGGCTATGATTCGGTAGGAGACTGGATTCCGGGAGGAGAAACGATGGCCGGCAAGCGGGTTTACGCCTTCGGCGCGGGATCGACCGAGAGTGAGGGGCAGGGCAAAAACCTGTTGGGGGGCAAGGGGTTCGGTCTCGCCGAGATGAGCCGGCTGGGAATTCCGGTGCCGCCGGGTTTCACCATCACGACGGAAGTCTGCAACGCCTACAACGAGAACGGCGGCAAGTATCCGGACGGGCTGGAGGAAGAAGTCGCCGCCCACGTGACGCAGCTCGAAGGCACCCTCGGCCAGAACTTCGGCGATCCTGCCAATCCGCTGCTCGTTTCCGTCCGCTCCGGCGCGCCGCTCTCGATGCCGGGCATGATGGACACCATCCTCAATCTGGGCCTGAACGACGCGATCGTCGAGACGCAATCGAAGCTCCCGGATTTCGACGTCCGCTCCCTGCTCGACGCCTATCGCCGGCTGATCGCGATGTATTCGAACATCGTGATGGACATCCCCCGCCACGGTTTCGAGGCGGCGCTTACGGCGGCCCGTGGCAAGCAGGGGGTCGCGACCGACGCCGAGCTGTCGCGGGAGAGTCTGGCTGAAGTCTGCTGCAAGTTCATGGGGATCGTGGGCGAGGCCGGCAAGACTTTCCCGCAAGATCCGAAGGAGCAGCTCTGGGGGGCGATCACCGCCGTCTTCGAAAGCTGGAACGGCGATCGCGCGAAGGCGTATCGGAAGATCAACGGCATCTCGGACAAGCTCGGCACGGCGGTCAACGTCCAAGCGATGGTGTTCGGCAACCGGGGCGGCGATTGCGCGACGGGGGTGGCGTTCACCCGAAACCCGGCGACCGGCGAGGGGAAGATCTACGGCGAGTTCCTGACCAACGCGCAGGGGGAGGACGTGGTCGCCGGCATCCGCACGCCGCAAACGATCGAGGCGACGGAAAGCTCGCCCGGCCTCGCCGCCGATTTTCCCGACGCGGCGCGCGATCTCGAAGCGGTCGCCAAGCGCCTGGAAGCGCATTTCCGCGATATGCAGGATCTGGAGTTCACGATCCAGCACGGCAAGCTGTTCATGCTCCAGACCCGCACCGGCAAGCGGACCGGGCCGGCCGCGGTGCGGATCGCGGCCGAAATGGTGGGCGAAGGGGTGATCGACTCGGCCGAGGCGTTGAAGCGC
>DATMZU010000547.1:0-7505 GCA_035607435.1 Thermoanaerobaculia bacterium
ACGAAAGCGCTCGGTTCATCGAGTCCAAAAGCGCCACGCTGGAGCGTGGCGATCCCAGGAGAGCCTCGGACTTCAACCCGGGGTGTTCGTAAAGTATATGGCGAAGAGCCCTCGGGAGTCAGGGCCGTGGCCGCCCGTACCGGGTCGCGATCAGGCGGGGAGCGCCGCTCTTCGGGATTTCGACCACGTACAGGCGATCGAATTCGGTGGCCTCGTCGATGGGCGGAACCGTCTTTCCGGTCAGCGCCTTGACGATTGCGGGCACGGTGTCGCTGTGGCCGACGATCAGGACGACCTTCCCTAGGTGTTTTTTGAGAACCTTCGGCACCAGGTCCGCCGCGTAGGCTTCGGGTTGCATGTCCGTTCGCGGCTTCGTTTGAATCGTTAGCCCGAAATGCTGAGCGGTCGGTTCGGCGGTGAGGCGGGTCCGTTTGAATTCCGTGACGTAAACGGCGGAAAGGCCTGCCCCGTCCAGCGCATTGGCGAGAGCCTGTGCCCGTTCCTGCCCGGCCGGGGAGAGGCTTGGATCGCGCGGATCGTCGGTTGCCTTTTCGCCGTGGCGGACGACCACGATCGTCGTGATCTTGGACGAGGCGGCGAAGGCGGGAGGAGCGAGCAGGCTCGCGGAGCAGCCCGCGAGAGCGAGCCCCGCGGCGAGCATTCGGAAGCTGGAGATCCAGGTTCGTGCGCGCATGGTTTGAGCCTCAGGAGCGGTTCGGTTTGTAGGCGACGGCGTCGATCTCTACGCAGGCGCCGAGCGCGAGGTCCGCGCCGCCGACGGTGATCCGGGCCGGCGGGTCGCCGGCCAAAATCGCCAGATAGGCCGCGTTCATCTCGGCGAACGTCCCGATGTCGGCGAGGTAGACGTTGATCTTCACCAGGTCGCCCAGGGTCGCGCCGCAGCCGGCGAGGATCGCCTCGATGTTCCTGAGCGTCTGCGTCGTTTCCGGACCGGTGCCGCCCGGAACGAGAGTGAGGGCATCGCCCTCCGTGCCGAGCGTGCCGGAGACGTAGATGAAGTCGCCCGCCACGACTGCATGGCAGAACGCGGGCAGCCGGCCGAGGGTGGGGAGGTTGATCTTCTGTAAGGGCATGGGGTACTCCCTCTGTTTTAAACGAAAATCTTACCCTCGCGGCAGCTCTTCCGGGTGCAGGTGCCCGCCCTCGCGCCCCGAGGGCTCGGTGCCGGTGGTGTCGCCGGAATAGGCGGCGAGGATCTTTTCGGTCGGGCCGTCGCCGCGCAGGCGGCCGGCGTCGAGCCAAAGGCAGCGGGTGCAGCTCTTGGTGATCGCACCCTCGCTGTGGGAGACGAGCAGTATCGTCGTGCCCGCGGCGTGGAATTCGGCGATCCGCTCTTCGCACCGGCGGGTGAAGGCCGCGTCGCCCACGGCGAGCACCTCGTCGAGGATCAGCACGTTGGGTAGCCAGGCGGTCGCGATCGAAAAGCCGAGGCGCGCGACCATGCCGGAGGAGTAGTTGCGGATCGGCGCGCGGACGAAGTCGCCGAGGCCGGAAAACTCGATGATCCGGTCGAGCGCGGCGTCGATCTCCTTCCTCTTGCGGCCGAGCAACAGAGCGTTCAGGAAGATGTTTTCCAACCCGGTGAGCTCGTGATCGAAGCCGGTGCCCAGCTCCAGGATCGGCACCACCAGGCCACGCACGTCGCGCTTTCCTTCGGTCGGCTTGAGCACACCGGAGATCACCTTGAGCAGCGTGCTCTTGCCGGCGCCGTTCCGGCCGATGATGCCGACCGTCTCGCCGTCGCGAACCGAGAACGAAACGTCGCGCAAGGCCCAGAGTTTCTCGTAGGAGAGCGCGCCTTTCATCATGTGGATCGCGTAGTCCTTGAGCGACGGAATGCGCTGCTTGGCCAGGCGATAGCAGAGCGAGACGCCGTCGAGGCGGATGCGCAGGTCGGAGTCGGAGGAATGAGGCATCGTCGGGCGGCTTCCGGTTTCAGACGTAGAACGGAATCCGGTCGCTGGACTTCTTGAACGCCCACGCGCCGATCGCGAGAGCGAGGATCGCGATGCCGGCGGAGACCGCGATGTGCGTGATGGGCGGAACCTTTTGCAGGTAGATCGGATCGCGGAAGATTTCGAGGATCGACCGGAGCGGGTTGTAACGGACGATCCAGCGAATTTTCTCCGGCACGATCTCGTACGGGTAGATCACCGGGGTGAGGTACATCAGCAGCGTGAGCAGCACTCCGATCAATTCGACCACGTCGCTGAAGAACACGGCGAGCGGTGAGAGCAGGAGCCCGGCGCCGAGCGTGAACAGCGCGGCGAGGAGGATCGCCACAGGGAGGAACAGGATCGCCCAGCCCGGGCGGTGGCCGGTGAGCAGCAGGATCGCGAACAGCGGGATCAACGCCAGGGCGAGATTGATCACGCCGGAGATCACGGTCGCGAGCGGAAAGACGATCTTGGGCACCGGCAGCTTTTGGAGCAGCTGGGCGTTGCCGCGCAGGCTGTTCATCGAGGAGATGATCGACTGGCTGAAGAAGTTCCAGAACAGAACTCCGGCCAGGGCGTAGATCCAGTAATTGGGCCGATCGAAGCGGAAGACCGAGGCGAACACCATGGTGAACACCAGCATCGTCAGCAACGGCTGGAGCATCGTCCAGAGGAAACCGAACGCCGAGCGGCGATAGCGCACCTTGAGGTCGCGTTCGACCAGCACGCGAATCAGGTCGCGGTAACGGAGCAGCTCTTGCATCTCGGCGGTTCGGTTCCTTAAGCCTCGGGTGAAAGTCGAGACTAGCGCATGCCGGTGGCGTGGTCGGCGTTGGCGATCAGCTCGACGAATTTGGGATTTTGCCGCAACGAGACGAACACCGCATCGACCCGCGCCTCTTCCATCTCCTTCTGCCGCACCGCCGGAACCTGCTCGTAGCGGTAGAAGTGACGGGCGAGCAGCTCCAGCGCTTTTTCGCCTTGGCCGAGCTGTGCCCAGATCGCGGCGAGATTGTACGAGGCGGGCAGCAGCGATTCGTTCTCGCGGGCGATGCGCGCGGCTTCGTCCGGGTGCCCGAGCTGGATCAGGTAGGTGGCGGCGAAGATCTGGTTGTAGGTGTCCTCCGGATCGAGCGCGATCGCCTTCTGGACGTAGCCGTAGGCCTTGTCGAACTGCCCTTCGGAGTTCCAATAGACCGCGAGGTTGCGATACGTGAGCGGCAGCGGGAACGTCGCGGCGGCCTGTTCGAAGAGCCCGAGGCCCTTGGCGAATTCGCCGTCGTGGATCGTCATCTTGCCCAGGCCGTGGAGGGCCACGGCGCGCGACAGCGGGTCGCCGCCGAGGTCGAGGAGATGATGGAACGCCTCGCGCGCCTTGTCCCACTCTCCCGTGTGGTGGCGGTAGAGCTCGCCCAGGTAGCGCAGCGGCACGGGGTCGGCCGGGTCGAGTCGGCGCGCCCGCTCATAGGCTTTGGCCGCCGCAGGAAGGTTCAGGTCGTTTTCGGCGCGCAGCCCTTCGGCGAGAGCGCGGGCGATGCGGGCTTCGGTGGCACGGCTCGCGTCGGGCACGGGCAAGTCGAGCCGGGCGTCTTTCGCCACCGGGCGGCCCATTTTGTCGAGCGCCTTGGCGGCTTTCTTGCCCAATTTCGGGGCCAGGCAGCGCTGCTCCCAAACTTGCGTGTAGAGCGTCGCGGCGCCCTCCTTATCGCCCTTCTTTTCGTTCTCCTTCGCCGTGTCGAGCTGGGCGTCGAGCGCCTTTTCGCGCTGGTCGAGCGCGTGGTCGAGCAGTTTTTCGACCTCGGCGCGGCCGAGCGGCTGTCCCGGCCGGACCGCGGCGCGGCCGATCTCGGCGCCGTCCGAGGCCGAAACCAAAACCGCGCTCGCCGTGTCGGCGGCCACCTGGTAGCGACCGTGCAGCTCGGCATGGTTGGTGGGCACCAGGCCCATCGCGACGCAACGCGACGCGGCGAGGGTGAGCACGCGCGAGCTTTGCAGCTCCGAGGCGCGCGCCTCTTCCGGCGAGATCGGGAACCAATAGAGGATCCACGCGCCTTCCGGTTTCGGATCGGCGGGGGAGAGAACCTTCCACGGCACCTTGTAGCTGGCGAGATCTTCCTGCGGGAAACCCTGGGGCGACGGGGCGATGCCGCCCACTCCGCCGCCGCCGCCGCCGCCGCAGGTGGCGGCCGAGGGAATCGCGGAGAGCAGAAGCACGAGGGAAAGGGCGAGAAGATGTTTCATCGAGGGGTCTCCCGGGTCGATCCTTTTGAGCGGGTAAGCGTCGTCGGGTCGCGAAGGGTAAGGGTAGGCTGAGGCGGGCGGCCGGGCTCGCAAAAAGAGGGACCGGGCTCCGGCGGACGCGATTCTATGGGATTTGCTCCGCGGAGATGAGAGATGCGGCGAGCGCGCGGCGGGCGCGGCGGAAAGCCTCGTCGTCGGCCGCCCAGGCGGCGCGGTCTTTGGGCGGCACGAAAGGGAGCCGCAGCGCGCGGCCGAGCGCCCGGAGCGCGGCCCCCGCCCGGAGCGCCCGCCGGGCCGCGGCGGCGCCTGCCGGGGCCCGGTGCTTTTCGGCGCAGCGCAGAAGATCGGTCCACAGCAGCTCCGGATGTTTCCGGTCCGAGCTCGTTCCGGTATCGCGGCCGATCGTCGCGCCATGGTGATGGCGGACGCGAAGCCCGGGAAGGATCGAGACCTTCCAGCCCGCGTTCCGCAGGGTGAGGCAGAGGTCGAGATCCTGGGCGTAGAAGCGGAAGCGCTCGTCGAGCGGCCCGGGCGGCGCGATCGGTTCGACGGCGGAACGGCGGACGCAGAGCGCCGCGCCGGTGACCCATTCGACCTCTCCGGCTTGGCGGAGGGGACGCGCGCGACGATAAGGCGCGAGGCGACCGAGCAGCGCGGGGAGGCCGCTCGCGAGCCCGAACAGCCAAAGGTCGCTCGGGGCGGCGCCGCCGCTCCACTGCGGCCGGCCGTCGGGATAGGACAGCGCGGCGCCGGCAGCTCCGAGTTTCAAGTCCTCGGCGAACGCGGCGCGGAGCGCGGCGAGGCTCCCGGGCTCGACCTCGGTATCGCTGTTGAGCAGCAGGAGCAGCTCGCCGCGGGCGGCCCGGAGGCCGCGGTTCGCGGCGCGGGTGAAGCCGGTCCCCTCCTCGGAACGGAGCAGGCGGACGTGGGCGAGCGCCGGGTTGGCCGCGATCGCCTCGGCGGTGCCGTCCCGGCTGCCGTCATCGACCACCAGGATCTCCACGTCGGGATCGGGACTCCCGAGCGAGGCGAGGCAGGCGAGGGTGAGGCCCTTCGTGTCGTGGCTCGGGACGATGACCGAGAGCGCGGGCGTGGAGGGCAGGCTTCCGCTCATCCGTCGCGCGGCGGCAGCGCGCGTTTCGGGGTCCGCTTCGCCATCGCGCGCAGGAAGAGCCCGTAGGCGGGAATCAGGAGGGCGGGCGGCGCCCAGTCGAGCACGCGCTCCTTCCAACTGGTGGCGCCGCGGTGTTTCCAGGCCGCGACGACGCGGCGGATCTCTTCGGTGACGGCCGGGTCGATCGGCCCTTTGCCCGCCAAGCCGACCACGGTATGCGGCAGTTTTTCCAGGCCGCACATCGCGGTCGAGATCGGATGGTACCCTTCCAGCAGCGCATCGAACGCGCTCGCGGTGAAGCGCCAGTAGTCGTCCGGGTAGGCGTGGATCGGGAAGTACCAGACGGAAGTCATCAGGAGGATGCCCCCCGGCTTCAGGCAGCGCAGCACCTCGGCCGTCGCCCGCCAGGGCTCGCGGACGTGCTCGATCGTGTCGAACAGGATGGCGGTTCCCACCGAGGCGTCGGGCAGCGACAGCGCGTGAAGATCCTGGATCTCGTCCACGCCGTCGCCCGGCCGCATGTCGCAGCCGACGTAGCGCTTGCCGGGAAAATAATCGCGCACGTAGGGCAGGTGTTGCTGGCCCGGAACGCGGAAAGCGCCGAATTCGTAGATCGGTTCCGGGAGATCGACCGAGCGGGTGAGCCCTTCGAGCAGCTTGAGGAGAGTGACGCGCATCCGAGTTCGCCGCCGAAGATATCAGGCGGGCCGGCCGCGGTCACGGCGAGGGCACGCACCCCGAAGTTTCGGGGTGCGCGCCAGGCGCGAGGACGCTTGGAACAGTGGGCCTTAGAAGTCGCCGTCCCAGTCGCCCGCGAGCGGGATGGTGTTGGGTGTCTGGAGGGTGAAGGTGAACTGGTGATCGGGGCTTCCCGCGCTGTTCAGATTCCGCAGCAGGTGTTCGCCGGTGGTCGGGTTCCACAGACCGATCGAATCCCAGCCGTCGCCGTCCCAGTCGCCCGCGCTCGGCAGCAGCCCCAGGCCGAAAGTCCCAAAGACGAACTCGTGGTCAGCGGTCCCATCGCTGTTTTCGTTGCGCAGCAGGAAGTTGCTGAGGGAGGTCTGGTAGAGGCCGACGGTGTCGATCCCGTCGCCGTTCCAATCCCCGGCGATCGGCAAGAAGGAGTTGCGGCCGCCGTTTTGGTTCACGATCGAGAACGTCAGCTCGGATCGTCCCAGGTTGATGTTGCGTAGGTGGAACTTGTTGGCGGCGCGATCGAACAGGCCGACGGTGTCGACTCCATCGCCGTTCCAATCGCCCGCGATCGGCACCAGATTGGCCGGGAGAGCGCCGGCCACCTCGAAGGAGAACGTGATCTCCGGCGCGCCGGAGGTGTTCGAATTGCGCAGGGAGAAGATCGACGTCGCCGGGTCGAAGCGCCCCAAGGTATCGACGCCGTCGCCGTTCCAGTCGCCGCTGATCGCCCAACCGGAGGTGTTGGAGATGTCCACCCCGAGATTCTGGCCGACCCCGGTCTCGTGGAAAAGGCGAAGGACCATCTGTCCGCTGTCCGGAGCGAGCCCCACCGTGTCGCCCGGCGTCGTGCCGCCGACCAAGGCCGCGACCGTGGCGGTGTGGGTCTGTCCGATGCTGTCCTTGGCGGTCACCGTAATCGAATAGACCACCCCCGGAACGTTGTAGGTATGGCTCGCCAACGCCGAGGTGGAGAAGGGAGTGGCCGTTCCCCCCGTCTCCCACCGGAAGCTGAACGTCAGGCCGGGATGGTCATCGGTGGAAGCGCTCGCGTTGGCCTGGCAGAACAGGCCGGAACAGGTGACCGAGAGCCGCGCGACCGGCGGGCTGTCGTTTGTCGGGATTACCTGGTCAATCGCGGCTCGCAGATTGGGCAACGGGCCGACCTGATGCGGGTCGGCGGCTTGAGGGGTGCCGGTGCCGCGGAGCAGAGTGCGCATGGCGAGGGGTGACAGAACCGCCATGTTGTGGGCGCGTAAAACGCCCTGAATGTCGGCCGCCGCACCGGCCACCATCGGCGAGGCGCCCGACGTGCCGCTGAACATGCTCGTGTAAGCCTGGTTCGCGTCGTTGCCGCCGAACAGGTCGCCAGCGCCCATCGAAGTGATCAGGCGCGCCCAGCCTTGAACGTCCATCCGGGAACCGTAGTTCGTGGTGCAGACGGGAACTCTCGGAGGACCCGTGCCGCCGCCGACCATGATTGCGCCGGAGTCCCGAAT
>DATMZU010000558.1:0-2705 GCA_035607435.1 Thermoanaerobaculia bacterium
TGGCGCCGCTCCAAGTAACGCAGCGCCGCGCCGAGCCGCGCGGGGTCGAGCGCGCCGCGGACTTTGAGCGCGGTCGGAATGTTGTAGGTCGGGCTGCCCGGCTCCAGCTGGTCCAGGAACCAGAGCCGCTCCTGGGCGAACGACAGCGGCAAATCCGCGCCTTCGGCGCGCGGCCGGCGCTCGATCGGCCCGGACTCCAAACCGCGCGCCTCGCGCTGCGCCGCCTCGATCGCCCGGGCGAAGCTCGCCACCGTTTGCGCCTCGAACACCTGGCGCAGCGCCAGCTCGACCTCGAACGCCTCGCGGACGCGCGAGAGCAGCTGGGTCGCGAGCAGCGAGTGGCCGCCGAGGTCGAAGAACGAGTCGTGGATCGAGATCTCGCCCGGCAGGCCGAGCACCTCGGCGAAGATCTCCGCCACGAGCGCCTCGATCGCGTCGCGCGGCGCCTCATGGCGCGCCCCCTCGGCGTGCAGGTGGGCCAGCTCGGGCGCGGGCAGCGCCTTCCGATCGACCTTGCCGTTGGGAGTGAGCGGAAACGCCGGCAGCACCACGAACGCCGCGGGCACCATGTACTCCGGCAGCCGTTGGCCAAGCGCCGCCTTGAGGCCGGCCGGCGCCAGCTCGCGCTCCGGCTCGGCGAGCAGGTAGGCGACGAGGCGATCGGTGTTCCCGCCGGAATCGTTCCTCGCGAGCACCACGACGTCGCGCACTCCCCCCTGCGCGCGCAGCGCCGCCTCGATCTCGCCCAGCTCGATGCGGAAGCCGCGCACCTTCACCTGGTGGTCGATCCGGCCGAGGAACTCGATCCGCCCGTCGGCCAGGCGCCGCACCAGGTCGCCGGTGCGATAGAGCCGCGCGCCGGAATCGCTCCGCTCGGCGGCGAACGGGTGCGGCACGAAGCGCTCGGCGGTCAAATCGGGCCGGTTGAGATAGCCGCGCGCGAGACCCCGGCCGCCGATCAGCAGCTCGCCCGCGACGCCAACCGGCAGCGGCTCGAAGCGCTTGCCGAGCACGTGGATCTCGACGTCGCGAAGCGGCGCGCCGAGGGAGAGCGCGCGGCCTTCGGCATAGACCTCGGTCGCGGCGCAGACGGTCGCTTCGGTCGGGCCGTAGGCGTTGACGAACCGGCGCCCGCGGCTCCATTTCGCCGCCAGCTCGGGAGAGCAGGCCTCTCCCGCAACCACCAGGGTGGCGAGATCCGGCAGCTCGTTTTCGGCTCCCGCGGGCAGCACCGCGAGCGCCGAAGGGGGAATCGTCGCCTTGGTGATCCGCCGCTCCCGAAGCAGGCGGACGAGGCCCGGCCCAGGCAGCAGCTCGTCGCGTTCGCCCATCACCAGGGCGGCGCCCGCGCAGAGTGCCACCGCGATCTCGGCGACCGAGGCGTCGAACGACACCGACGCGAATTGGAGCACCCGGCTTTCGGGGGAGACGGCGAAGATCCGCGCCTGTTCGGCGCACAGGTTCGCTAGCCCGTCGTGCGCGAGCATCACGCCCTTGGGTCTGCCGGTAGAGCCCGAGGTGAAGATGACGTAGGCGAGATGTTCGGGGGCGGGACCCGGCAACGGCGCGGCACCCGGATCGTCCCCGTCCCCCATCATTGCCGCCATCTCGTCCGCCCGATCGAGGTTGATCACGTAGGCGGTGCCCGCCGGCAGCGCGTCGAGCGTGGCGTCGTGGGCGAGCAGCAGCATCAGCCCGGCGTCCTCGATCATGCCGGCCAGCCGGTCGATCGGATAGGAGGGATCGAGCGGCAGGTAGGCTCCCCCCGCCTTCTGCACCGCGATCAGGCCGACCACCAGGTCGAGCGAGCGCTCGAGGCAAAGACCGACGCGCACCTCGGGCCCGACGCCGAACATCGCGAGATACCGGGCGAGCGCGGTCGAACGCGCATCCAGCTCGGCGTAGGTGAGGCTCATCTCCCCCATCTCGACCGCGATCGCTTCGGGCGAGCGCGCCGCGTGGATCGCCACCCATTCCGGCAGCAGCGTCTCGCGCTCGAACGAACCGGCCGGGCGGATCGAAAGCGGGTTCCATTCGAGCAGCAGCTGGCGCCGCTCGTCGTCGCCGATCATCGCGATCTCGGAAAGGTGGCGATCCGGCTCGGCGACGAAGGCGGCCATCAGGTTCTCGAAGTAGGCGGTCAGCCGCTCGATCGTCGCCGGGTCGAACAGCTCGCGGTTGTACACCAGCGCGAGCCGCCTGCCGCCGTCGGCCACCGACATCGACAGGTCGAACAGCGACATCTCGTCGCCGGAGATGAGCGGCGTGAGGCTTAGCCCGCCCATGCTCTCCTGGCGCGCCGCCTCGTCGGCCAGGCCGGCGACGTCCGCCTCGGCTCCGCGCAGGGTGCCGAACGCCATCATCTGGACCTGGTAGATCGGCGTGGTCGAAAGGTCACGCTCCGGGGCGAGCGCTTCGACCAGCAGGTCGAACGGCACGTCCTGGTGCGACAGGATGGCGAGCGTCTCCTCGCGGGTCCGCGCCAGCAGCTCGCGCGCCGTCGGGTCGCCGCGCAGCTGGGCGCGGAAGACCAGGTTGCTGACGAAGAAGCCGATCACCCCTTCGGTCTCGATCCGGTGGCGGCCGGCGATCGGCGAGCCGGTAAGCGCGTCGTCGCTGCCGGAGAGGCGGCCGAGCCAGGCATGGCCGAGCGCAAGGGTCGAAGCGAAGTAGGTGACGTTTTCGCCGCGCGCCAGGCGGTGGAA
>DATMZU010000561.1:0-13081 GCA_035607435.1 Thermoanaerobaculia bacterium
CTCTTTCGGGAGGGCATCGAAGTCGTCCGCTGCGACGTCGGCGACCGCCAAGTGGTCGCGGCGATGAAAACGGAGGGGATCGTCCTCGGGGGCGAGCAGTCGGGGCACATCGTCCATCTGGGGCTTGCCAGCACCGGAGACGGCCTGCTCACCGCCCTCCACATGGCCATGCTACGCGGGCGATCGGGCGAGCCGCTATCCCAAATGCTCGCAGGCTTCCGCCGCTATCCGCAGATCCTCAGCAACATCCCGGTGCGCGAGAAGCGCGCTTTCGCCGACCTCCCCGGAGTCGCCGCCGCCGCCGCCCGCGTCGAAGAAAAGCTCGGCGACGACGGCCGCCTCGTCCTCCGCTACAGCGGCACCGAGCCGCTCGCCCGCATCATGATCGAAGGCACTGACCAGAACGAGATCACCGCCCTCGCGGGAGAGATCGCGACGGAGATCCGCGGCGCGATCGGGGCGTAGGGGGCGTTTCGCACCAGCACAAGGGCTCAACGCTTGAAAAGGATCGGGATCTCTCTTCGCTCACTCTCGTCCCCGTTCCCCCATCGAACCTCCACCACGAAGCGAAACAAACCCTGAGGATCGGGGCGGATGCTCGCTCTCTTAAGTGGCGCGTCGATCCTCGCTTCTCCTCCGAAGCTCTTCGGCTGGGTCATGAGCCCCTTGAACTGATAACGCGCTTGCGGTAGCGGCTTGCCGGAGGGATCTTCGGCGACCAAGCGAATAGTGACGTCACTATGGGAGTCGATCGTCTCGTCGCTGTCGGCCGAACCGCAGACATACGGTGCCTTGGCGCGATCGGTGAGGACTTCGTCGAAGAGCTGCCGGACCGGAGGAGAACTCCAGATCAAGCTGTGGTGGAACGGAACTCCGTTCGACGGATAGATCCCGACCGGTACAAAGAACGTTCGCACACCTGAACCCCGCAGCCACGAGACCGACGCGACCGGAACCGTGCCGTCACCTTGCTTGGACTCTTCAAAGGCCAAGCCGCCATTGGCGCTGAGCACGGCGGTAGTTTCCATCGTGACTCCCCAGCCGGCGATGTTGGTGATTGGTGGAACTGGCAAGGAGTCAGAGAGGGTAATCTCGCTGGGGCGGATACCAAGTCGGCCATCAGCATCCGTTGCCATCGCGGCGACTTGAGGGTCGGCCGGGCGCACCCACCTGAGATCAACCAGGGGACTCAGCATCTTACGGGGATTCGGGCCCTCGCCAACGAAGAGATTGAGCGGTCGGCCCGCCGAGTCGCGCAGATCGGCCTTTCCCGGTGCCGGATCGGGAGGGAAGAGGTCATAGGCAGCCTGGCTCCTGCGCAAAGCTTCGCGAACGTTCGCTGCGCTCAGGCTCACCGGTCCGAATCCGAACTTTTCGCCCTTGGCGATCAACTTTACCGCCGCCAACGTTCCAGCCCAGGGTACACCGAGCGCCAGGATCTGTTCGATTTTCTCTACGAGGCGCGGCTGCTGTTCCAGCAGTCGGCGCAAGACTAAACCACCGGTCGAGTGGACCAACATGACGACCCGGGCTCCATCATTGGCCGCCGAAAGAGTATCGATGGCGGCGACGATGTCCGCCTGCACCTCAGGTGCGTCGATCGCCTTACGCCAGTCCCAACCGATGGCGCGGAAGTTGTTACCACCATCGATCGTGTAGTGATAAGAATTTCGCAACAGGTCGTAAAGCGCCTCGGCCCTTTTGCCGAGCTCGATCTTTCCGAGCCGTAGCGAGCGAATCGGCTGGCCAGCCACGATGTCCCCCGGTGGAACGTCGGGGCCACTGAGCAAGCGCACCAACTTCTTCTTCTTGGTTTCGCTGATCAGGTCACTGGGGCTTGGCGGAAAGAAGGTCTTACCTGTCGAGACCTGACGCAACTCACTGCCGGGAAGACCTGGAATAAAGACGAGCGGCTTGATCGCCATACTGACTCCTGATGTGCGCCGCGCGGCTTCAAATAGCAGCGAGGATCGATATTAATAAAGACGGACGCAGCCTCGCCTGTCCAGTCCGATGACTTGGACCCCCGACCTGCGGCAGGTTGTAAGGCGGCTGCCCTGCTCCTAGGCCAGCTATGTCTTCACGAAGGCGAGCACTGGCGGCTCCGCCACCTGCCGGAATCCCTCGCCAAGCGGTCGGCTGACTTCCACCACCGCGCGGACCGTCGCGCTGGAGATGGGGACGGCGAAGGTTTCAAATGGACGGAAGAGGCGGAAGGGCTCTCCACATGGCCCTGATACGAGCGAAATCCGGCGAACCGCTCTCCCACATGCTTGCCGGCTTCCGCCGCTACCCCCAGATTCTCAGCAACATCCCGGTGCGCGAAAAGCGAGCCTTCGCCGATCTCCCTGGAGTCGCCGCCGCCGCCCGGATCGAACAAAAGCTGGGAGACGACGGCCGCCTCGTCCTCCGCTACAGCGGCACCGAGCCGCTCGCCCGCATCATGATCGAAGGCGCCGACCAGACCGAGATCACCGCTCTCGCGGGCGAGATCGCGGCGGAGATTCGCGGCGCGATCGGAGTGTAGGGAGAAAAGGTCTACTCCTCCACGATCTCCCGGCCCCTCTCCCCCACCCTTCGCAGCAGGAAGCGCACCGCTCCCGAGACTTCGAAGGGGAGGCGTTCGCTCCACTCGATCACCTTGAGGCCGGGGCCGACGAGGAGCTCTTCCAAGCCGATGGCTTCGGCTTCTTCGGGCTTCAAGCGGTAGAGATCGGCGTGGATCAGCCGCCCCCCCGGTCCGGAGTGCTCGCGGACGAGCGTGAAGGTGGGCGACTGGATCTCGTTCGGATCGATGCCGAGGTGGAGTGCGACGCCTCTCGTGAGAACGGTCTTGCCGGCTCCGAGGTCGCCGTCGAGGAGAAGAGCGGCATTCGCGGGAAGCGATGCCGCGATCTGGCGGCCGATGGCGACCGTTTCGTCTTCGCTCGCCGAGAGGTAGCGCCGGGTGGCCATGGCTCACTCCTCGGCGAGACGGCGGGCGGCGGCCGCGAGATGGTCGATCAGGTCGGAGGCGGTGAGTTTGGCCAGCTCAGGATCTTGGGCCCCCGTTGGATCCAGCGCGAGATCGCCCGCGAGACCGTGGAGGTAGACGCCGAGGCGCGCGGCATCGAGCGGTTCGAGCCCCTGGGCGAGCAGGGCGGCGAGCAGGCCGGTGAGGACGTCTCCCGCGCCACCGGTCGCCATGCCGGGGTTGCCGGTCGGATTGATCCAAACTCCGGCTTCGCTCGCGATCAGGGTTCGGTGCCCTTTGAGGACGACCACCGCACCGGTTTCCACGGCGGCGCGACGGGCGGCGCCCAGGCGATCGGCTTGGACGTCCGTACTGGAGATGCCAAGCAGGCGGCCCAGCTCTCCGGGATGGGGAGTGAGGATCGCCGGGGCGCGGCGGGCGGCGAGATCGGCGGCGGAACCCTCGAAGGCGTTCAAGCCGTCGGCGTCGAGAACGAACGGGATCTCCGTTTCGAGGGCGATTCGGCGAATCTCGGCTTGGGCCACAGCGCTTTGGCCTAGACCGGGTCCGAGCGCGAGCGCGTTCTTGCCCTTCGAAGCGCCAAGCGCCGCGTCGGCGGCTCCGGGTCCCAGCTCCCCTTCCGGACCGGCCGGCAGCGCAAGCGTCATCGATTCGAGCGAGCCGAGATCGACGGTCGGCAGAATCGGCTCCGACACAGCGACGGTGACCAGACCGGCGCCGCCGCGCACCGCGGCACGGGCGGCGAGGATCGCTGCGCCCGATTTGCCGGGCGAGCCCGCAACCAGCAGCGCGTGGCCGGCGCTTCCTTTGTGCGCGTCGGCCGCGCGGCGCGGCAGGAGCGAGGCGAGATCTTCCGGGGTCATCAGGAAGAGATCCCCCTCCGCCTCATCGATCAGCCAGGAAGGAAAACCCAGCTCGGCGATGGCGAGCGCACCGCAGGCTTCCGCCGCGGGCGACAGAACGTGCGGTATTTTCGGCGCGGCGAACGTGACGGTGAGGTCGGCGGTGACATGCGGCCCGAAGAGATCGGCGCGGCTGCCGGATAGGCCGCTCGGCACATCGACCGCGACGACCGGCAGCGCCAACCTTCCGATCGCTTCGACCACCCGCGCGGGAAAACCTTGGAGCGGCCGATCGAGGCCGGTGCCGAACAGCGCGTCCATCGCCAGATCGCTGGCCTTCGAACGATCGAGCGCGGCGGCGAGGTCGACATCGTTCGCCAGATCTTCGATCGCGAGCCCGAGTTGGCGGCAGATCGCAAGTTGCGTCGCGGCATCCCCCGTCAGCTCCCGCCCTCCAAGGACGAGGAAGATCAGCACCTGACAGCCGCGCGCGTCGAGCCGGCGCGCGATTGCAAGGCCATCGCCGCCGTTGTTGCCCGGGCCACAAAAGATCGCCGCCGAGGAGGCTTCCGGGTAGCTCTCGAAGATCGCTTCGACCACGCCGACCGCCGCGTTTTCCATCAGCACCAGGCCGGGAATGCCGATCTCGCGGATCGCCCGCTGATCGAGCGCGCGCATCGTCTCGGCGGTGAGGACTTTCATCGGGCGGCTCCCAAGGGAACCGGCGGCAACATTCCCCACGATTCGAGCAGCGCGCGCGTCCGGGGGCAGCCGAGATCGTCGTCGCGCAGGCTCCGGGCGAGGCGGGCGAGATCGGCGGGGGTATCGACGTCGGTGCCGGCCGCGAGCAGCTCGACGCGCAGGTTCAGCTCTGCCGCCCGGGCGAGCGTCGTGGCAAGCACTCGCTCAGTGCTCCATTCGATCTCGTCGAACAACCGGGGGGAAAGCGTGCGGCGCCTCACCGCGATCAGGTAGTAGCCGCCGTCATCCGCCGGGCCGAGGACGACGTCCGCTCCCCTTTCAATGCGTGCAAACGCCTCTTCAACCGCCGAGACCGGCAGCGTAGGGTGGTCCGAGCCGAGCGCGGCGACGATCGCTTCGGGGGAAGCCGTCCCGCCGGCCGTCGCCAGGGCGCCGTACAGGCGAGTGCCCAGATCGACGCCCTGTTGGCGGACGCCGGGGAAGCCGTACGGATCGGGGATCGGCTCCCCTTCCGGCAAATCATCGAGCGCCCAGGCGATGAGGGTCGAGAAGGCTCCACCGCGCAGCCGGTCGAGCAGGTCCTCGACGAACGCGGCGTGGATCTCCGCCGCCTGAATCGCCGAGAGCCCGTCGGGGGGCGATCCGATCAGGCGGGTTTTCACCCGTCCCGGCCGAGCGGGCTTGGTGAACAGGAACAGGCGGCGGTCGGATAGGCTCACGAAACCCATTCTACCTACCGCGACGACCCTTCGAGCCGAGCCCCTCCTCCATGCCCCCGATCCTCACCCTGCTCACCGACTTCGGGTCCCACGATTGGTATGTGGCGGCAGTCAAGGGGGTGGTCCTGGCGAACGCGCCGCAGGCGGCGATCGTCGATATCTCCCACGACGTGCCTCCCGGCGACGTCGAGACGGCGTCGTTCCTGCTCGCCGCCGCGGCCCAGAGCTTTCCACCCGGCACGGTCCATCTCGCGGTCGTCGATCCGGGGGTGGGCAGCAACCGGCGGATGCTCGCGGTCGAAGCTCCCGCCCAGGGCGGACCGTCCCACTTCCTGGCGCCGGACAACGGTCTGCTCGATCCGTTTTTGGGCGGAGCGCGCATCGTCTCGATCGAGCGAAGCGATCTGTTCCTGAACAATCCGGGCAACACGTTCCACGGACGCGACCGGTTCGCCCCCGTCGCGGCGTTCCTGGTGGCCGGCGGCGCGTTCGATTCGCTCGGTTCGGCCGTAGACGATCCGGTCCGGCTCGAAATCCCGCCGCCGCTGCGCACCGCGACGCGTCTGTCGGGCCGGGTCGCGCACGTCGATCGCTACGGCAACCTGGTCACCGATCTGCCGAGCGGCTGGTTGCCGCGCGACGCTGGGTTTCGGGCGACCGTTGGCGGCGCCGAAACGCGCTCGTGCGTAACGCGAAAAGTGGGCTGCTATGCGGAACTTGAGCCCGACGAAGCGGGTCTACTGGAAGGTTCTCTCGGCACGATCGAGCTGTCGCTACGCGGCGCGAGCCTTGCAGAAAAGTGGGGAGTGGCGCGTGGTGATCGAATCGCGATCGAGTTGGAGCTAAAATAGGCGAAGGTTCGGCCCCCAAGCGGCCGGTGCGTACGGGAGGGGCCGGGGAAAGAGGGGTGTGCGATGACTCAGTGGGAATACAAAATCATCAACATTCGAAGCGAGAACTACCGCCTGGACCCGAACGCCGCCGTGCAGATGAACCTGCTCGGCGAGGAGGGGTGGGAGCTGGTCTCGATCACCTCGGTGAACTTCAAGTCCGGCGCGACCGACAACATCGCGATGGTCTTCAAGAGGCCGCTCGCCGCAGGGACGACGGCCCCCGGCGCCTAGCGCTTCCCACGCGAGCGCTTCTTGCGCCAGCCCCAGGCGAGCGCGAAGCCGACGGCCCCGGCCGCCACCGCGAGCAGCAACGGCTGCTTCTTCGGCACGATGCCGAGATCACGCGACACCGCGTCGCGCACGGCGAGCGCTCGGCGCTCGGCTTCGCCCCGCGCTTCGGTGAGCAGCATCTCCGCCCTTTGGCGGCTCTCTTCAAGCGAGCTCAAGGCAATTCCTCCTCGAAATCATCGTACGGCAGTTCCGGCCGATCCTTCTTGAATCCCTTGGCGCCGCCGCGCGGCTCGGGATCGAGTTCAGCCGTCGTGGCGAGCAGACGGCTCTGCACCCAGTCCATGTGGTCTTCGAGACGACGGCGGGCGACGGAGATCGGGTTTTCGACTTTGGCGACCCTCTTGCTCCCAGACGCCGCGAGGCCGGCCGCGACCGCTGCGAAGACAAAGGCCACGATCAACGCCGCCCCCCAGAGCGGCAGCCAGACCGCGAGGCCGGCGATCGCCGCGACCACCAGCGCACCAATCGCCCAGAAGCCGAGCGCCACCGCGCCGCCGAACAGACCGACGCCGCGCTTCAAATGATGACCGGAGCGCGTAAAGTCGTCTTCCAGCGCCTGAAGCTCGGCGCGCAGCACGTCGAGCCACGATTGCCCAAGCTCGCGAACCAGCTTGCCCCAGCCGCCCATCCCCTAGCCCCCCACCCGCAAGCTGCGGGCGACGAAAGAGGTGGTATTGGCGATGTCGTCGCGCAGGCCGACGGCGACTTTCTGCTCGCCCGCCCGCATCAACAAGCTGAGCGTGTAGGTGTAGTACTTCTGGCCGATCGTCGCCACCTGGTCGTTGGGAATCCGGATCGGCACGGCCGCCTGCTGGACC
The DNA here is from genome assembly GCA_035607435.1 of Thermoanaerobaculia bacterium. Classification (GTDB taxonomy): domain Bacteria; phylum Acidobacteriota; class Thermoanaerobaculia; order Multivoradales; family UBA5704; genus DASYKS01. Next base: position 7,240 of record DATMZU010000561.1, read on the forward strand.
TCCGAGACGCCGCCCTGGGTGTCCTGCGCCGCCACGAACACGCGCGCCGACGCTTCGTTTTCGGTCTCGCGCGGGATCATGACCAGCTTGCCCAGGGGGATGCGGACGTCCACCGGCACGACGAAGAAACCGTCGGAGCGCTTGGTCGGCGTGCCGAAATTGATGTCCACCCCCAGCGAATTGCTCTGGAACGGGAAGCTGAGCGCGGCGAGCGTGCCGTCGTTCATCTGCGTTTCCGCGGTCTTGTCGCGATAGCCCTCGCGGTTGCGCGCGACGAGGCCCTTCTTCTTCAGCTTGACCTTGATCTCATGGTACCGGCCATCGCCCGAATGCTGGGGCGAGTACCCGAGCGAGTAGTAGGTGCGGAAGTCTTCGGCGATCTTTTCGAGCCCGGGCAGGAAGCTGTTGGTGTTGAAGATCGTCTTGCCGCCGGTTTCGTCGGCCATCAGGCGAATCGAGCTCTGGACGTTCTGGATCTGGATCTGGTCGATGAAAACGCCCTGGCCGGGCGTCTGGTTTTCGGCCGAGATCGACGAATAGCCGCGCAGGCCCGCGGCGTCGATCGTGTAGAACGTGACGCGGTTGGCGTTGGCGGTCGCGGTCAGCTCGCGGAAACGGCGCGAGGTGTCGTAATCGAAAGACTGGGTGATGCCGGTCGTGTCCTTGAACTTCTCCTGCACCGCGTAATAGACGTCCTGGCCGACGATCAATTGCAGGCCGTCGCTCACGTAGATCACGGCTTTTCGGCCGGGCATACCGGCCAGGCCGTTCACGATGTCGCGCAGCGCGTCGATCGAGAAAGCCAGATCGTTGTATTGCGATTCGGCGTAGGAGCGGGCGTAGTTGAGCGCCTCGCTCGCATTCTGCGCCTCGTCGATGCGTTGCAGCGCGTCGCGCCGCTCGGAGTCGGCGTGGGTGCCTTGGGCCGAAATCTTTTCGAGCGCCACGAGCTGCGAGTTGATCAGGCTGGGATCGCTGGTCAATTGCTGGCGGACGTGAACCGACCGGTCGTAGGAGACGAGCATGACCAGGTCCTCGCGCCGCAGCTTGGTGTTTAAAAACACCCGCAGCTCCTTGAGCACCCGGTTGCGGTTGAAGGGTCGGAGGTTGACGTTGTCCACGTAGACGATCAGCACCAGCCGCTGGTCTTCCGGATTCGGCAGGTTCGCGGAGACCTCGGGCGCCGGAGCGGGGGTCTCCTGGTTGGGCACCACCTTCAGAGGCGCGCCCGTCGTCACCGGCTTGCCCTCGTCCATCGAGAAGAAGTTGGTGATCGCCATCGGCCGGCCGTCTTCGAACAGCTGGAAATCGTCGCGGGTCAGGCCCTTCACCCGATTGCCCTTCGAATCGGTGACGTAGACATCGACGTTGACCACGTTGACGTTCACGGTTTCGCCGATGAAACCGGCGGCGACGTCCGTCGCTTTCGACTTCTCGGCCGGTTTGGCCGCGGGCTTGGCCTGGGCGAACGCCGGGCTGAGGGCTAACGCCGCCAGGAAGGCGGCGGGGAGCAGGGCTTTTGTCATCGGGTCTCTTTTCTCGATTCTCTTAGGAGCCAGGGGCATTATATGGGCTTGCCCGGTCTCACTTCGGGGGCGTGATCTCGACCTGCGCCGCGAGCAGGCGTCCGCTTGCCGGATCGAAGATCGACAGCACCAGTTTCTGCCGGATCTTGCGCAGTTTGAGCTTCGTGTCGTAGCGCAGGAACCCTCCCGCCTGCGGCTGCTTGGCCGTGGTGACCTCGAGCGGCGTCACCGGCACGTCGGAGCGATAGCCTTTTTCGTCCACCGCCGCGGCGCGCAGCTCCAGCTGCGCTTTGTATTTTCCGTCGATCGGCAGGAGCGTGATCGCGTCCACCGGGATCGCGAGCGTGAGGGGCACCCCGATTTCTTTCTTGCCCTCGGGCTTGATCGGGCCCACCTGGACCGGCATCGATTCGCTGCCCGGCGGGTTGCCGAAGAACAGCGCGCTTTCGACCATCAGGGAGACTTCGGTCGATTTGGACAGGTCCTTGAACGAATCGCGGAAGCGCACGGTGAGACCCGGCTTGACCGATTCCACCTTGATCCGGTGCCGGATGTCGTCGCCCTGGCGGTTCGGGGTGAAGCCCAGCCAGTAGAACGAGCGGGTGTCGCTGGTCGCCTTTTCGAGCGCATGAAGCGCGTTGCCGTTCAGCAGCGGGGTGCCGCCGGTCTGACGGGCGATGAAATCGAGCGAATCGTGCAACTGGTTTTCGCGCAGGTTGAGCGCGCCGGTCGCGGGCGCCGGGCCTTCTTGGCTGGCGTCGGTGACGCTGCCTTCAAGACCCGGCACGTCGATCGGATAGACCGTGTAGCCGAGCAGGTTCGCGGTGTCCGAAAGCGGCGCGAACAGTTTCTCCCCCTCCGGCACGTCGCGCTCGGAGACCGGACGGTTCGGATCGTTGATCGCGTAGTCGGCCGGCGCGTAGGGCCAGCCGCCGGACAGGAGCAGCATGACCTTCCGGCCCGGCGGGGAGGCGAAACCGCGTAGCGTTGTCACCGCCGCCGAGACCGAGCGCTCTACTTTCTGCGCCAGCGACTGGGCGTACTGCAACTCGTCGATCTCCAGCCGGGTGTTGAGGCGCGTCCCGCGGTCGCCGAAGAAGCCGGTTACCTGCCGGCGCGTGGTCTCGAAGCTGCGCAGCTCGGCCACCCGTTCGAGGCCATGGGCGCGGCGCACCAGGGCCTGATCGAACGCGCGGGATAGGGTGTTGGCGGAGCTCGACCAGGTCGAAAGCATGTCCACGGTCTTGCCGTCGAACGCCACGATCGCCATGCGGTCCTGCGGCCCCAGCCGCGACAGGTTGTCCTTGAGCGTGCGGATCACCTTGTCGCGCTGGGCGGCGACCGAGAAAAGATCATCGATGAACACCAGGTAGCTGGTGCCTACGTCGCTGCCTGGCGCGAGACCCGCGAGGCCGGGCACCGGGGCACTGGTCGCGGCGGAAGCCTCCTCTGGCAAGATCGCCTGGCCGCCCCGTACCTCGGTGAAGTATTCGATCGGCACCACCTTGCCATCGACCTTGAGCCGGAAATCGCCGGTCTTCAGATCGGGGACCCGATTGCCTTTCTTGTCGGTGACGACGACTTCGACGTTGACTACTCGGACTTCGATCAGCTCGCCGAACACGGCGGGATCGGGCGTTTGTGCCCGCATCGGAGCGGACGAAAGGAGAACCGCGACTAGCGCGGAAAAGATCGGGCTTGAGACGGCAAATCGATGACGCATTCGAGAGATCCTCCGAGGAGTCCGGTCGCGGGCCATCACGGCACGAAAGAATCCCCTCCCATCCTTCCGCAAGAAGCGTACCCGCAAACCCTCCTCGGCGGACAGGCCGTTCGACCCGACAGACCGTCCCCGGCCGAGGACGGTCGTGGCTTCGTTCTCCGCTTCTTCAGCGCCCGAGCCGAGGCAAAAGGTGACCGACGATCCGCCCGCCATGGTCGCGCGAGTTCTCGATGAACACCCGATCGGTCGCGCGGCCGGCTTGGAGGGTACCCGCGACGTAGAGCCCCGGCACGTTGGATTCGCAAGTCGCGGGATCGAACGCCGGCACGAGGGTCTCCGGCTCGATCGCGATGCCGGAGCGGGCAAGCAGGTCCATCTCGGGGCGATAGCCGACCAGGACGTAGACGGCATCCGCCAACAAGACCTCCCGCGGGCCGTCTGGCTCGGCTCCGACTTTCGAGATCTCGACGCACCCCGGCCGGAAGGCGCGGACCTCCGATTCGAAGTACGCGGGGATCGATCCTTCGTCGATCCGGTTCTCGATGTCCGGCTTGAGCCAATACTTGACCCCCGGCTTAGTCGCCGCCCGGCGGTGGACGATCGAGACCTTCGCGCCGTTCCGCCATAGATCGAGAGCCGCTTCGACCGCGGTGTTGCCGCCGCCGACGATCACCACCTGCTCGCCGAAATGAGGGTACGGTTCGAGATAGCGGTTGTGAACGTGCGGCAGATCCTCGCCGGGAACCCCCAGACGCACCGGATTGCCGAAGTAGCCCGTGGCGAACACGACCGCCCGCGCCCGGCGGATCCGTGGCTCGCCCACCCGCGGCGAGGCCGCTTCGCAGACCACCCGAAAGCCTCCTTCGGCCTCGGCGGTCACCTCGGTTACCCGCTCGTGGAGCGCGTACGGAATCTTGTAGCGCTCGACCACGAAGCGGTAATAGGCGAGCGCCTGGCGACGGGTGGGCTTGTCCTCGGGAATAGAAAACGGGATGTCGGCGATCTCCAGCCGGTCCCGGGTGGTGAAAAACTCCATGAACGTCGGATACCCCTGGATCGCCGCGGTTAGCGCGCCGCGATCGACCAGCAGCACGGAGAGCCCGGCCTGGCGCGCCTCGGCCCCGATCGAGATGCCGGTCGGCCCGGCGCCGATCACCAAGAGGTCGAGAACGTCCTGATCTACATCTACGGCGGCGTCTGTGCTCAAGCAAAACCCTCCTTGCGGGCAAAACGATAGAGATGATCGACCGGGCCGACGCCATGGCCCAGCGATCCCAGCGATTCAACCGCCGCCAAAATCGCGCCACGCAGATAGTCGATCGCGCCGCCGACCGCTTCGGCCAACGCCTCGCCGCGCGCCAACCGCGCCGCGATCGCCGAGGAGAGCGTGCAGCCGGTGCCGTGCGTCGAGCGGGTGACGATCCGGCGATGGGCGAAGCGATGGACCGCGTCCGGGGTCCAGAGCAGATCGACCAGCTCGTCTCCTTCGCTCTCCTCCGCGTGGCCGCCCTTCACCAGAACCGCCGGGCCGAGCGCTCCTATTTCGGCCGCCGCCGCGAGACGCTCCGATTCGGTCGCGACCGGCCGGCCGGTCAATCGTGCCAATTCCGGCAGATTCGGCGTCACGATCGTCGCGATCGGCAAAAGTTCTTCCCGCAGAGCGGCCACCGCCTCTTCGGCGAGCAGCCGGGCGCCGCTCTTGGCGATCATCACCGGGTCGAGCACGATCGGCAGCGACGGTCCGGCATGGACGCGCAGGCGATCGGCCACCGTGCGGACCAGCTCCGGGGTGGCGAGCATGCCGATTTTGACCCCATCGACCCCCAGGTCCTCGAATACGGCATCGATCTGCTGCGCCACGAAATCGGCCGGCGCGCCATGGACCGCGCGCACCTCACGGGTGTTTTGGGCGGTGAGCGCGACGATCGCGCTCATGCCGTAGGCACCATGGGCGGCGAAGGTTTTCAAATCCGCCTGGATTCCCGCTCCACCGCCGGAATCGGACCCGGCGATGGTCAACAGGCGAGGAATCGCAGGCATTGAACCGCGGCGCCTCCTAGATCTCAGGCCGCGCGCCGGGCCGGAGCGCCGGGAACGACGGCCGACGCGGGCCGACGCATCCAAAGCAACGCGAGAACGATCAGGATGCCGAGGCTCAAACCCTGGGCGACCGTGAGCCCGCCCAGGAACCGATCGTCCTTGGCGCGTAGGAATTCGATGCCGAACCGTTCGAGCGCGAGCAGGGCGAGCACCACGACGGAGGTGGTGCCCGGACGGAAGTTCCGGCGCAGGACGCTCACCCCCACCCACCAGATCGCGATCCCGAGGACCGTCTCGTAAAGCTGGGTCGGATGGACCGGCACCAACTGCGAATCCGGCACCGACGCGGGTACCTGGTAATGGAAGATCTCGCGCAGATTTCCCGCCGTGGTTTCGGGCAGACCGTGGGGAAAGATCACCCCCAGCGGCCCATCGGTCGGCCGGCCGTAGTCGTCGCCGACCAGAAAACAGCCGATGCGGCCGACGCCATAGCCGAGCGCGAGCCCTGGCATCGCCGCGTCGCACACCTGCCAGGGGGGCAGGTGCCGCCGCC
>DATMZU010000562.1:0-13076 GCA_035607435.1 Thermoanaerobaculia bacterium
GAGGGCCAAAGCGGCGCGCTCGGGTTCTCCCAGCATCATCCAGGGGGCGAATTCACCTCGTCGTAGGATCAGCGCCACGCCGGCCTCCGGTACTTCTATACGTCCCGGAGCCAAAAAAGTATACGTGAAACCTGAGCTTCCGGACGGATTGGCGGATTCGGTCGGACCGAGGGCCTCGATCCACAGCCGATTCGCGCCGATCCGCCAGCGCCGGCCCGATCCGAGAGCCGCTCCCGCCCGCTCCATTTCGCCCGGGTGAGCGAGCTGACGGCCGATTTCCGCGGCCGCCTTTCGGCTCGGCGGAAGAGGAAGTCCGGAAGCGCGGTGGAGCGCCGCGAGGGCAAAAGGCACCAGCTCGGGCGGCAGGCGGCCGAGCGTCTCTCGGTCGAGGAACGGCGTCGCAGATTCGAGTCCCGGAAAGCGCTCCGCGAGGCGAGAGGAAATCCGGTCGGAGGCACCGGCGGCCCGCTCGGCGAGCCGGCGGAGACGGCCGGCCAAGTCGTCCAGGCCCTCGGACTCGACGAGCGCGGGGAGCAGAAGGTGGCGAATCCGATTGCGCAGAACGCCCCAATCGCCATTCGAGGGGTCCTCGACCGGTACAAGCCCCCGTGTGCGGACGTACCTGGTGAGCTCCGATTTCGCCACGCCTAAGAGCGGACGGACCTTGGTGCCGTGGATCGGCCGCATCGCCGCCAGGCCGAAAAGTCCGGAGCCGAGTAGGAGCCGCAGCAGCACGGTTTCCGCCTGGTCGTCGCGATGATGGGCGAGGACCACCCAGTCCGCTCCTACGGCAAGCCGGCTCTCTTCGAGGAACTCGTAGCGGATGCGCCGCGCCGCGGTCTCCCAGCTCTCGCCGGGTTTTCGGAGCGCGGCCACCTCGCGGCGCCCGACCCGCAACGGCACGTCCAAGTTTTCGGCGATGGCCCGGGCGCGGCGCGCGCGTTCCGCGGAGCCGGCATCGCCCGCGTGATCGAGGTGGGCGGCGAAGAGACGAGAAGCCGGCGTCGAGCCCTCGCCTCGAAGCTCCGCGAGCCCCGCGAGCAGGGCGGTCGAATCGGTGCCGCCCGAAAAGGCGACCAGCAGAGGACGCGGCGGAGAAAAGGGCGGCCGGGTAAAGAAATCCCGGAGGGTCGCGAGAAGATTCATCCGTGGGGCAGGATGGTGGCGGTGAAGGGACTTGAACCCCCGACACAGCGGATATGAGCCGCTTGCTCTGACCAACTGAGCTACACCGCCGAAAAACGAGGGGGACTCCCCGTCAGGGGGAGATTATAGCGAGATGGCGCAGGGTGCGCCAGGATGGGACGGAAGCGTCGTTCCCCGAGCCGGCACGGAAGACCCTTGCCGGCTCGGAGGGAGCCGATCTCCAACGGCGAAACCTAACGCAACGATTCTTGACAGCTGCGAAACTGGCCGAAGAAATCGCGCATCGAGGTGGAGAGCATCTGGTCGTTCAGACGGTAAATGACGTTTTGTCCGTGACGCTGATCTAAAACGAGATCCGCTTCCTTGAGCACCGACAGGTGCCGCGAGATCGTGGGTTGAGAGAGGTTGAAATTACCGACGATCTCGCCCACCGTCCGCTGGTTGGTCTCCAGAAGACGCAGGATCTCCTGACGAGTACCGTCGGAGAGAGCCTTGAACACTTTGGTGAGATGCCGCTCTTCACGCCCAAAACTCAAAACGCTGCGGTCAATAATCGCCATCGCCAGTCTCCTTGTTTAGGACAGGGTCGAGTCGGGACCCCGTGCATTCCAATTGTTGCCAGAAGTGTAGAGCGACGCGATTGGCGACGACTTGAATCTGCGCGCATCACGAGCTAGGTACCTGCTCTCTTTGTGGGCATAAACGTGCAAACTTCTCTATAACTAGAAGTTCAGTCTGCGACCGGCAGGAAGAGTGGAAGAGGGGTGGGGCTCCGAAATGTCGTCTCGGAGCCCCCGAAATAGGAGGGGTCAGGCGTGGGCGTGGTCGAATTTGCTGCCGACGGCCGGCCAGTTGACGACGTTCCACCAGGCGGAGAGGTAATCCGGCCGCCGGTTCTGGTACTTGAGGTAGTAGGCATGCTCCCAGACATCGACGCCGAGCAATGGGGTCTTCCCTTCCATCAGCGGGCTGTCCTGGTTCGGCCGGGCGAGCACTTCGAGCTTGTCTCCGGAGGCGACCAGCCAGCCCCAGCCGGAGCCGAACTGATTGGCGGCGGCGTTGGTCAGCTTCTCCTGGAAGGCGGCGAAGCCGCCGAAGTCGCGATCGATCGCCTCGGCGAGCTTGCCCGAGGGGGTACCCCCCGCGTTCGGCGCCATGATCTCCCAGAACAGCGTGTGGTTGGCGTGGCCGCCGCCGTGGTTCTTGACGGCGCTCCGGACGCTCTCGGGCAGCGACTCGATCCCGCGCAGCAGGTCTTCGAGCGGCTTGGCCTGAAGGTCGGCGTGTCCTTCCAGGGCGGCGTTCAGCTTCGCCACGTAGGTGGCGTGGTGCTTGTCGTGATGAATTTCCATGGTCTTCGCGTCGATATGGGGCTCGAGCGCGTCGAAAGCGTAGGCCAGCGACGGAACCGTATGCATCAGGTGTCTCCTTTCGGGGAGTTGGTAGTGGCTCAGACAAGCCTCCTCGCTCCTTCGGGCGCCTTCGGCAGCAGCCAGTCGCTGCGGGACTTGTCTGAGCCACTATCGGGGAACGGGCTGCGGCCCAATACGGAAACGCCCCGGTGCCCGAGGAGAATTCCAAGGGCAAACCGGGGCGCGGCAAGGCCGATACGGCAAACTAGCGCATCTTCTCTTCGACGAACTCGACGTGCTTGCGGATCTTCGGATCGTACTTCTTGAGCCGAAGTTTCTCGGTCGAGAGTTTCTTGTTCTTGGTCGTCGTGTAGAAGACGCCGGTACCGGCAGAAGAAACCAACTTGATCTTGTCGCGCATCGGTCGAGCAACCTCCGGAAGAGCTGTCTCGATCGAGCCGCTGCGGGGTGGCGGCCCGAAAGATTTTGGATCGATTTGGCGGGGCCGACGGGACTCGAACCCGCGACCTCCGGCGTGACAGGCCGGCGTTCTAACCAACTGAACTACGACCCCGCGTTGTCTCGAAGTCGAAAGGGAGGCGGTTATCGCTCCTCAGGTCGCTCCTTGGTGGGAGGTGAGGGATTTGAACCCGCGACCCCCTGCTTGTAAGGCAGGTGCTCTAACCCCTGAGCTAACCTCCCTCCTTCGAGGGGCGGGATCGTACGTGAGGGCCGATGGGAAGTCAACGCCGGGCTGATAGAGTCGCCCGGCCCGTTTCTCAGGAGGTACGCCGCTTGGTCCGACGCCCGCTCTCGTCCTTCGCTTCCGTCGCCTTTCTGCTCGCCGCGCTGCTTGGCGGCGCCTGCGTCTCCGCGGCACCGAAGGCCGCTCCTTCGGCACCCGCCTCTCCGGTCGCCGCGAAGATCGCGGGCCTGGAGCCTCGCGGCGGCCTGCTCGACCTCTATCTCGACAAGAAGGCGGGGAAGGTTTGGCTCGCGCTGCCCAGCCCAAGCGGTCCGGGGGGGCGGATCGGCAGCTATCTTTATGTCGAGGCGCTCGGCTCGGGGCTCGGCTCGAATCCGGTGGGGCTCGATCGCGGCCAGGTCTCCGATGCCCTGATCCTCGACATCCGTCGCGTCGGCGGCCGGGTCCTGTTCGAGCTGCCGAATCTCCAGTTCCGAGCGGGGGCGCGCGTTCCTTCGGACAACGCGGCCGAACGGCGCGCGGTCGCCGAGTCGTTCGCCACTTCGGTGCTGTGGGCCGCGCCGGTCGATGCGGAAGACCCCGATGGCCGGATGTTGATCGATCTCACCGGATTTTTGCTGCGCGACTCGCACGGCGCGGCGGCCACGATGACGGCCGCCGGGCAGGGTTCCTGGTCCCTGGATTCGGGACGGAGCGCGGTCGATCTCGACGCCTGCAAGGCGTTTCCGAAGAACGTCGAGCTGTCCGCCCTGCTGACGTTCCAGTCGAGCGGCGCCGGACGCCTCGTGCGCGAGGTGGCGCCGGGCGCCGCGGGGGAGAGAACGGTGACCCTCACCGCCCGCCAGTCGCTTCTGGCGCTTCCCGACCCGGGGTTCAGGCCGCGCAAGTTCGATCCTCGGATGGGGCATTTCACGGTCGGTTTTCTCGATCTCGCCGTCCCTCTCGACGCGCCGCTCGAAGGGCACTTCGCGTCGCGGCATCGGCTGCAAAAGGTCGATCCGTCCGCCGCGCGTTCCAAGGTGGTCGAGCCGCTCGTCTACTACGTCGACAACGGCGCGCCGGAACCGGTGCGGAGCGCCCTGGTCGAAGGCGCGAGCTGGTGGAAGGAGGCGTTCGAGGCGGCCGGTTTCATCGATGGGTTCCGGGTCGAAGTGTTGCCCGAGGGGATCGATCCGCTCGACGCCCGCTACAACGTCATCCAATGGGTCCATCGCTCGACCCGCGGCTGGTCGTACGGCGGCGGCGCGACCGACCCGCGGACGGGAGAGATGGTCAACGGCCACGTGCTGCTTGGCTCGCAGCGGGTGCGCCAGGACCGCCTTCTGTTCGAAGGGCTGCTCGGCGCGGCCGGCACCGGCGGCGGCGGATCTCTCGATCCGATCCAGCTGTCGCTCGCCCGGATTCGCCAGCTCGCGGCGCACGAGGTCGGTCACTCCTTGGGGCTCAACCACAACTTCGCGGCCTCGACCTACGGCCGGGCCTCGGTGATGGACTATCCGGCGCCCTTGGTGAAGGTCACGGCGGCGGGTGCTCTCGATCTCTCGGACGCCTATGCCAAGGGAATCGGCGCCTGGGACATCCAGGCGATCCGCTATCTCTACTCGGAGTTTCCCGCGGAGCAGGAGGACGCCGGCCTGGCGGGAATCGTCCAAGAAACTCTCTCCCGCGGCATGCTTTATCTCTCCGATCAGGACGCGCGCCCGCTCGGCTCGGCCCATCCGCTCGCGAACCTCTGGGACAACGGCGCCGATCCGATCGCCGGGCTCGAAGAGGCGGTCAAGGTGCGGCGGATCGCGCTCGCGCATTTCGGCGTCGGCAACCTCGGCGCCGGCCGGCCGCTCGCGCTGCTCAATGACGTCCTCGCCCCGGTCTACTTCCATCCGCGCTATCAGCTCGAAGCGGCGGCGAAAAGCGTGGGCGGCGCCACCTACGAATACGCCATGCCGGGGGACGGCCAGGCGCCCGTTCGGCCGGTGCCGGCGGTCGATCAACGGCGGGCGCTCCACGCGGTGCTCGCCGCGATTGCTCCGGCAGAGCTGGACCTGCCGGACTCGCTCCTCGCCCTGCTGCCGCCACGCCCTCCCGAGGTGCGGGCGTCGGTCGAGACGTTCCGCGGCGATAGTGATCCGATCTTTGATCCGCTCGGCGCCGCGGCCACCGCCGCGGATTTCGCGCTCGGCGATCTGCTCGCGCCCGAGCGGGCGGCGCGCCTGGTCGATCAGCACCGCCGCGATCCGGCGCTGCCCGGACTCGAAGAGGTGCTGGACAAAATCGTCGCCGCGAGCTTTTCCGGCGGAGCCTCGCCGCGTCTGGCGGAGATTCGGCGCACGGTCGAAGCGGTCGCCGTGCGGCGCATGATCGGCTTGGCGGGCGATCCGGCCGCCACGCCCGGCGTGCGGGCGCGCACCGAAGCCGCTCTGTCCGATCTGGCGCGCCGGCCGATCTCGGGAAGCGAACCGGCCGAGGAGCGCGCGTATTTCGGACACCTGGCGCGGGAAATCGAACGCTTCTTTCATCGCGCCGAGTCGCTCGACCGGCCGGTCGCTGCGGTGCCGGAGATTCCGCCCGGTCAGCCGATCGGCGGCCAGTCGCCCGAGCGGGGCATGCCGGACGATCTCGCCGGCTGCTCGCTTTCGGGAGAGCGTTGATCGTGGCGGGCTCGTTCGCCCTCTCCCTCGCGAGGGTGCTGCCATTGCTGTTGCTCACCGGAACCTGCGCGCCGAGCCCGCCTGGTTCTTCGGCTCCTTCGGCCCCTTCGAACACCACGAGATTTTCAAGCACCCCGGCGCAGGCCCCGCCGGCTCCCGCCCGCCCCATCGAGCACCTCGGCGTGCACGTGCTCGAAACGCGACCTCACGATGCCGCTTCGTATACCCAGGGGCTGCTCTGGCACGAGGGCAAACTGTACGAGAGCGCAGGGCAGTATGGACGTTCGGATCTGCGCGAGGTCGACCCCGAGACCGGTGCGGTGCGCCGCCGCGTGGCGCTGCCGGCCAACGTCTTCGGCGAAGGTCTCGCTCTCGTGGGGACGCGCCTGTTCCAGCTCTCCTGGCGCGAGGGCGTCGCGTTCTCCTGGGATCTCGCGAGCTTTGAGAAAGGCCCGGAGTTTCGCTACGCGGGCGAAGGCTGGGGGCTGTGCTACGACGGCAAGCGCCTGATCCGCAGCGACGGTACGGACGTGCTGACGTTTCACGACCCGACGACGTTTGCCGAGACCGGCCGGCTCTCCGTGCGTCGGGACGGCCAGCCGGTGTTTTACCTGAACGAGCTGGAGTGCGTCGGTTCCGAGGTCTACGCCAACGTCTACCAGACCGACGAGATCGTGCGCATCGACGCCGCGACCGGCGAAGTCACCGCCTCGATCGACGCCACGGGCCTGATCACGCCGGAGGAGCGGCGGGCCGGCGCCGAAGTCTTGAACGGCATCGCCTGGAACCCCGAGAAGAAGTTCTTCTACGTCACCGGCAAGCTCTGGTCGGAGACGTTCGAGGTGCGGTTCGAGAAGTCGCATTGACAATGCCGCTCGATGCGCTTTAGCGTCGAGCCACACTTCTTTACAGGAGGAGACCGCGATGTCCGGCTGGTTCGAACTGAAAAAGAGCAGCGATGGCCAGTTTCGTTTCGTGTTGAAGGCGGGCAACGGGGAAATCATCCTTACCAGCGAGCTGTACCGGTCGCGCTCCTCGGCGGTCAAGGGCATCGCGTCGGTGCAGAAAAACAGCGGCAACGACAAGCGATACGTCCAGAAGACGTCTTCGAACGGCAAGCCTTATTTCAATCTCCGGGCCGGCAACCACCAGGTGATCGGCACCAGCGAGCTGTATTCGTCTCCGGGAGCTTGCGAGAACGGCATCGCGTCGGTCAAGACGAACGGTTCGAGCAAGACGGTCAAGGACCAGGCCTGAAGTCCAAGCGTCAATCCGACCGGCCGGCCGCGCTCGTTGTTAGGGGGCGCCGCCGGCCGGCGGTTGCAGTTCTTTCGCCCGAATCTCTCGCTTCCAAAGCTCGGTGCCCTTGGCGTCGATCGCCCGCAGCGTCAGCACCCGGTCCTCGGGAGGACCGGTGACGTCCATCAGGCCGAAACTTCGCCGGTCGTTGACCCAAGTTCCCGGCACGCGGGCGGGATTGCCCGTCTCTTTGTCGGTTGAAGACACCATGCCCGACGTGAGCGGGCTCGACGTGAATTCATAGAACGGGTAAAGGCCGGGGACGTCAATTTTGAGCAGCTCCGATTCGTGGCGGTCGCCGGTCAGGAAGACGAGCCCGGGGATCTTCGCCTTGACCAGAAACTCGCGCAGCTCGCGCTGTTCCGCCGGGTAGCGGCCGAGCGCCTCGTAGAACGCAAGTGGATTCCACATCTGGTTGCCGGAGGCGACGACCTTGAACGTGGCGTCGGAAGAGACCAGCGCCTCTTCGAGCCAGCGCAATTGTTCTTTCCCGAACATCCGCTTCGAGGCGTCGTCGGGGAAGTTGTCCGGAGTCCGGTAGAAGCGATCGTCGAGCAGGAAGAACTCGACATCGCCCCATGCGAAACGGCCGAACACGCCGGGGATCTCCGCGGTGCCGTATTGCGGATTCGCCCAATAGTCGCGAAACACGCGGAGCGACGTCTCCCGCCCGGCGAACGAGCGGTCCGAATCGTTCGGGCCGAAGTCGTGGTCGTCCCAGATCGCGTATTGATGGACCGAGCCGAACAACGGTTGCAACTCCGGGATCGACCGGTCGCGCGACCAGCGGCGGCGCATCCCCTCTTCGGTACCGACGTCGGATTCGCGGTAGTAGATGTCGTCGCCCAGCCAGAGCATCAGGTCGGGCTTTTGCGCCAGAATGGCGTTGAAGATCTCGTAGCCACCGCCGTACGCCGGCCCGGGCCGATCCGCCGCCGGATCGTTGATGTAGGCGCACGAACCGAACGCCGCGCGCAGGTCGGGCGCCGGTGTCCGCCATCTCCAGATCTCCTGGGTCTTGAACGAGGTGGCGTAGGGAAGGCCGATCCGCCGACCGTCGATGTAGACCTCGTATTCGTACTTGACCCCTGGGACCAGGTTGACCAACCGGAACCGCGCGATTCGGTCGCCCTCGTCCGTCGTCGCGATCTCGCGCGACAGCCGGGAGGAGACCTCCGCCCCCGAGAGCCAAAACCGCAGCTGCGCCCGCGCGGGCTGTTGGGTCTGCAACCAAAGCTCAACCTCGCCTACGTCGGACAGGCCCACCATCGGCCCCGAAAGGAGCGGCGAGACTCCGGTCTCCTCGTGGGCGAAAAGGTGCGCGGGTACGGCGAGGGCGAGGACAAGGGCGAACGGAACGAATCGGGACAGGCGGCGCATGGTTCGGGAATCCTATCCGGTCCCGGCCGACTTGCCGCGCGGGGGGCGCCGGATGAACCCGCCTTCAGCGTCCGTCCGTCGCGACGCTCAGATAGTCGCCGTAACTCTCGCGGTCATTGGCGAAGATCTCGACCACCGCGAGCGGCCGGCCGTTGGTTGCTTTGACGGTTTGGTAGGAGACCCAGTTCAGATCGCCGGTCATCTGGTCGAGCCAGGCCGGCTGGCGGTGGAGCGCTTGAGAGATCGCCCGTTCCTGGTCGCGCGAGACCAGTTGCCGTTCGAGCATCGCGGGCTTTTCAGCGTCGTTGGACGGTTGGTAGCGCCAGAGCACTCCGGGGTCGGCCGGGTCGGCCAGGTAGACATCGACGGACTGACAGAACGATTGGGCGTCGAAGGCGCGAACCAGCTCGCGCAGGCCCGGGGCGACGCAGGTCGGACAGGGTTCTCGAAAGCGTTCGAGCTCCGCCGCCCAGCGGGGTCCGAGCTCCTTCATCTGATGTCGGGCGAGCGCTTTGAACGTCCTTTGGCGGCCCGCCAGGATGCGATCGTTGGCGAAGTTGAAGCCGAGCACCGTGAGGCCGAGCAGGCCGAACATTGCGCCCAGCCAGATCAGCGCGCGCCGCCGGGTGAGCGCCAAAGCGACCGGCTGATCGGCCGGCCGCTCCGGGCCGAGCCGCTCGATCGCCGCCACCGCGTCGCGCAGACCCGCCGCCAGGCTGATCGCCAGGCCGAATGCTCCGAGCGCCACGCATGAGGCGAACACCCCGGTAAGCGCCTTTTCGACCCCCGGTGCGAAGATGTCCCAGTCGAGGAATTCGTCGAAGAACCCGAGCACCACCAGAAACGCTCCCGCGAGCAACAAGGCGATCGTGGCGCGTGTCGACAAGGCCAATAGGCGAACCCGCTCGGGCATGATGGAGCCTCCGGAAGTTGAGGTCGGCTGGATGGTTGGGTCTACGCTTTGGGCAGGCGAGGCGTCCAAGGGGAGCGCCACGAGGCGGTCCTCCCGTGCGCAGGTACCCAGGGCTTCACCCTGGGCTATGGTGACGCGACCTTTCAGGCCGCTCGAAAATCACCCGGCTTGGGATTTTTACGGGCTGAAGGCCCGTGTTCCCACAGCCCAGGGCAACGCCCTGGGTAGGCTTGGAGACGTGGCGTAGACTCCCGCTCCAATGTCCACCTCCGCACTCGGCGGCTTTGACGGGATCGGCGTCACGCGGCACGGCGTGTTCGTGCTGCTCGGCGTGATCGTCGCCACGGTTCTCTATCTACGCGCGGCGCGGCGGGCGAGACGGTTGGATGACGACCATCTCGCGGTGCTTGCGGGGGCTCTGATTGGCGGCGTGCTGTTCGCGAAGCTGGGGGTGATCTGGCGTTACCTCGGGGACGGCGCCGGGCATTCGCTGGCCGACCTTGCTCTGCGCGGTGGGCAGAGCGTGCTCGGCGGTCTCGCGGGAGCGTACTTGGGGGCGCTCGCGATCAAACGGGTGATCGGAATGCGCCGTTCGACCGGCGAGCTGTTCGCGGCTCCCGTGGCGCTCGGGATCTCGATCGGCCGCGTCGGCTGCCTGCTCACCGAAATTCCGGGCCGGCCTGCCGATCTTCCCTGGAGCGTCACGGTCGATGCGGCGCGGGCGGCGACGATCCCGGGTTTCCCCGTAGCGTGGATCGGCCGGCCGCTCCATCCTTCGTTCGCCTACGAGATCGCGTTCCATCTCGCGGCGTTCGTGCTGCTGCTGCGCCTGGGGCGCGATCCGGTTTGGGCGCCCGACCTGTTCAAGGTCTATCTCGCGCTCTATGCGCCGGTGCGTTTTCTGCTCGAATGGACTCGCGCCAATCCGACGCTGGCGCTCGGTCTATCGGGCTCGCAATGGTTTTTGATTCCGTCGATGATCCTTCTCGGCGGCTGGTTGTGGCGGCGCGGAAAGCGCCCTGAGATTCCTAAGTGGATCGCCGTAGAGGCCCTAGGGGAGAGAAAGTCATGATGACGGAAGATGGCGGTTTACCGAACGAATCGCCGGATGCCCCGGCCAACCCGACGCCGGGCGATCCGGCAATCATCCCGCCGAGCCGGCCCGCTCCCGGCATCCTGCCCGCCCTGCCGGAGCGCCGTGCCTGGCCCTGGTCGCTGCTGCTGGCCATCTCTCATCAAGCCCTCACCGGAGTGGGCTTTGCCCTGTTGAACAGCCATCAAGAGGTGCTCAACCTTTTCTTCTTCCTGATGGTCGGACTCGTCCCGCTCGCCTTCATCGTCGGTCTCATGCTGATCGCACGGAAACGCTCCTTTCCGGGTCGGGTCTTGATGTTCGGAGCGCTCTATTCTTGCGCGCTCGTGGCGCTGGAGCTTGCGGTCGCGGCGGGGGTCTGCATCTTCGCTTTCTCCAAGCCGGGGGCGTTCCATTGATGGACGCCGTCTCCGCCGGCATGCCGCTCCGCGGCGATCGACTCCATCGCTACGTCACGGCGTTCTGCCCGCATTGCCATGTCGAGCACCCCGACCGGCCGCTTGCAGAAGTCCGTCGTTTGGCGGGCTATCTCGCCGAGGAAGACGGCCGGATTTTTCTGATCCGCGGCTGCCCGGAGCACGGCCGGGTGCGTACGCTCTACGACGAGTCGGCCGAGATTCTCCGCTGGTTGGAGGAGTGGACCGCGCCCACCAAGCGCCACACGCCCGACCGGCCGGGCAATTACGATCCGATTCCTTCGGCCTACCTGCGCGGCCTGCCGGAGCTGCAAACCCAGCACACCTGCATTCTGCTCGAAGACGTCGAGCTCTCCTGCAATCTGTGCTGCCCGAACTGCTTCGCCGCCAGCTCGCCGCAGCTCCAAGGGGTGGTGCCGGTGGAAGAGGTGCTCGCCAATGTCGATGCCCGCCTGGCGCGCGAAGGCGGCCGGCTCGACGTGGTGATGCTTTCGGGCGGCGAGCCCACTCTTCATCCGCAGCTTCTCCCTCTGCTCTCCGGCCTGCTTGCCCGGCCGATCGGGCGCATCCTGCTCAACTCGAACGGCATCGCGATCGCGCAGGACGACGCGCTCGTCGCGTTTCTCGAAAAGAACCACAAGCAGATCGAGGTCTACCTTCAGTTCGACGGCCTGCGCGCCGAAACCCATCGGTACCATCGGGGCGCGGATTTGGGAAAGATCAAAGCGCGCGCGATCGAGCGGCTCTCGCGGGCCGGAGTATTTACGACCCTCACGATGACCGTGGCCCTGGGGGTGAACGACGACGAGATCGGCGACATCCTGCGCGTGGCGCTCGACACCCCGTTTGTCGGCGGTGTTTCGATCCAGCCGCAGTTCGGCAGCGGCCGCTCGACCGCGATCGATCCGCTCGATCGATTGACCCACACCGGCACGCTCGCGCGCCTGGGACCCCAAACCGACGGCCTCGTCACCTGGCGCGATCTCACGGCTCTGCCGTGCAGCCATCCCCACTGTTGCAGCATCGGGTACATGCTGCGCACCGATTCGGGAAACTGGCGCTCGCTTACCTCGATCGTGGGGGTCGAGACGCTCCGCTCGCACCTTGGCCTGGTCAGCAATCGGATCGTCGATCCGGAGCTGTCGGCCGAGTTGCGCAAGCTGGTGAAAGAGGCGTTCCTCGGCCTGTTTTCGGAGTCCAGCTCGCTCGCCCAACCGGGGATCGGCTCGCTGTTCCGCGATGTCTGCACCGCCTGCGATCTCGGCCTTTCCACCCTCTCGCGCCTGGCGGGCGAAGCGCTCACAGGCCGCGGCGAGGGTTTCCGCCGGCTGGTGGGAGATCGGATCAAACGAATCACGATCAAGCCGTTCATGGACATGAATACGATGATCGAAGAACGCCTGATCCAATGCTGCGTTCACGTCGGAGCAGTGGGGGAGGATGCCGAGCACCAATGCGTGCCGTTCTGCGCCATCCAGGCCTGGAACCCCCTCAGCCGAACGAAGCTCGCGGAACGCGCGGGCGCCCGAAGGGAGTTGACGGTTCCATGAGCGAACCGATCGAAGAAAGCCCCGCCCTCGCCGCCGCCCGCCGAGCGCGGGAAGATCAGTCCCTCCTAGCGGCCGAGCCGCCGATCCGGCCGAGCGCAACCGCGCCCGGCGCCGCTCCCCTGGTCGAAGACCCGTTTCGCCTCTGCACCTACGCCACCCTCGTCGCCCTCGCCTGGCTCCTGAGTCCCCCAGTGGTCCTCGCCGTCTGCGCGATCTTGGGGTTCGTCGCCTACGCCAAAGCGTTGCGCGCCGGGCTCAAGCGCAGCCGTTGCCTGCTGCGCGACACGCGGGTGACGCTGGTCTATCTCGGGGTGCTGGCGGTGATGGCGTTGACCTGGATCGGGCTGCGGGTTGCGGAGACGGTGGCCGGTCCGTCCTTCAAAAGCATGGTGCGGGCTTTCAGCCCTTAATTGCGGAGGATGGGGCGGGAACCTAGTGTAGTGCGTCAAGCGGATGCGACCTTATCGAGGGTCCGGCGTGCTCGGGTGACTTTCTCGAGGATGTCGGATGCCTTCGCGGTCCAAATGAAGGGTTTGGGATCGAGGTTGTGTTGTTCGATCGCGCCCAGAATTG
>DATMZU010000573.1:0-4393 GCA_035607435.1 Thermoanaerobaculia bacterium
CGAGGTCATGCGGATGGACTGGAGCGAGGTCCATCCCGAGGCCGAGCAGCTCGAGCACGCCGTCTCCGACCGCCTGATCGAGAGGATGGACGAGATGCTCGGCTTCCCCTCCGTCGACCCCCACGGCGACCCGATCCCGGACGCCCAGGGCGTCGTCCGCGAGCCCCGCCTCGAAAGCCTGCTCCTCTGCGCCCTCGGCAGCCCCCTCCGCGTGGCCCGCGTGGCGGACCAGAGCCGCGACTTCCTCCAGCTTCTTGAGCGAAGGGGGCTCAAGCCCGGAAGCCTCCTCACCGTCGAGTCGCGAGACGAAGCCGCCGACTCGGTCACCCTCCGCCTCAGAGAAGCGCAAGAACCCTTCGCGCTTGGGTTTAGAGCCGCTTCGAAGATCTACGTCGGAGCCGGGGAAGAGCCCTCGGAGCCCTGAACCTCGGCCGCCCGAGGGCCGCGACGCCCGGATCTGAGCGTGTTCACCTCATGCCGGATAACGAATTCCAGCAGTTCGAATTCGAATTCCGGCGGTCCGATAACGAATTCCAGCCGCCGAAATTCGTTATCCGCCGCCTCGAAACCGTTTTCCTGGCCCCGGAAAACGAATTTCTCCGGCGCGAATTCGTTATCGGCGGCCCGGAAAACGAATTTCTCGACCTGGAATTCGTTATCGCGAAGCCGGAAATGGAATTCGAGCTCCCGAAATTCGAATTCGCGAGGCCCCGACCCGTTTCAAGGCGGAGGAATTCGAATGCGCGGCGCCGGAGATCGAACGCGCCGGGCGCGAATTCGTTCTCGCGACCTTGAAATCGGAGACCGCGACGAGAAGATCGTTCTCGCGAGGCCGGAGACCCCCTTGCAGGCCCTGGAATTCGAATTCGCGAGGCCGGAATTCGCTTCGCGGAGGAGAAATTCGAATTCCGTGGCCGTAGGGGCGGCCCCCCATGGCCGCCCTGGCTACCCGACCTCCGCGAGCAATGCCCCCGCCTCGTCATAGGCCACCTTGTAGGTGTAATCCGGTGGCCCATCGCACGTCGCCAACTCGCGCGCCCGCGCCGCGTGCTCGCGGGCTCCGGCAGGCTCCCCCGCCGCTTTGTCCAGGTGGGAAAGAAGCAGGTGCGCATCGGCCTCCTGGAGCACGTACCCGCACCGCGCCGCGATCCCCACCGCCTCTTCCCCGAACCGCCGCGCGGCCGTCTCCCCCTGCGCCATTCGCAGGCGGCCGAGGTCGATCAGGATATCGGCCTCGGACTCGACCATGTTGATTCGCCGGCAGCGTTCGAGCGCTTCGCCTAGGTGCTGCTCGGCCTCGGTCAGGTCACCGTTCTCGCGGGAGGCCGCTCCCAGCAGCCAGTGGGCGCGGACGTAATCGCGCTCATACGGATGCCACGTTCGGGCCGTTTCATCCGCCAGCTCCAAAGCGCGATGCGCGGCGGCGAGGGCGCTCGCGCGGGTTTCCGCGAAATCGAGGGCTCCGGTCGTGCGCAGGTGCAGCAGGTGAAGGAGCGCGCGATAGGCCCAGATAAGACCCTGACTCTGAACTTGTCGCTGCTCTTCTAACGTCTCGAGCGCCGCTGACAGCTCGCCTTCCGCTTCCTCCCACCGGCCCAGAATTCGGAGCGTCCGCCCAAGCGCTTGATGGCCGATCGCCTCTTCCCAGGCATCGCTGATTTCCCGGCCAAGTTCGATCTCCCGCCGGAGGTTGGCTTCGGCGGAGCGCAGGGCGCCGATTGGCATTTGTGCTAAGGAAGCCAGCGATCCCAGGCCGACGGCGAGGTTCTCCTTGTCATCGAGCTTCGCACAGATCTCGTTGTGCCGCTCGAACAGCGATACAGCCCGTCGCGGCTGGCCGGAGAGACCGTAGCAGTTGCCAAGGTCGCCGAGGGTCCAGGCTTGGTCACGCTCGTCCCGAAGCCGAGGCGGCTGGTCCTCGCCGTCAAGGAAAAGGGCACGTAGCAGCTCGATACGTAGCTCGTAGGCACCAAGTTGGTAATAGGTGGCCTCGTTGAGCCGATCGCGGAAGATTTCAAACGCCGCGTCGTACTCCCCGGCCCTGACCATGTGATGGTAGAGCTCGATCACCGGCACTAGGTCGGCGAGGGTCTTCACCTTTTCCGCCGACGGCACGGCGGCGAAGTAATCGCGGAGGCTGCGGTGGGTTTCTTGCTGTTCTTCCTTACCCAGAAAGTCGTAGGCGTAGCGCCGCACGATGGGGTGGAGGTCGAAGCGGCCATCCCGTTCGTCGCGGTGAAGCAGGCCGCGTTCGACGAGATCCTGGAGGGCGGCCTCGACCTCGCCTTCCGGCATCCCGCCCGCCGCAGCGACCAGCGCTTCGTAGTTCACAGCCCCGCGGAAGCAGGCGATCCGGGACAGCAGCCGTTTCTGCTCGACGGGTAAGCTGGCGTAGGACTGCTCGAGGACGTGGTGCCGGCGCTGGATGAGATCGCCGGACACGTCGAGCCGCTGTGCGACAGCAATGTCTCTGGGCTTCTTGAGATCCTTGACGATCAACCCGGCGAGGAGGCGCAGGCTCAGGGGATGAAAGCCGTATTGCGCGCAAACGGTCTCGATCTCGGCACGATTCCCTAGCACACCCTCCGCGCGAAAGAACGCTACCGCGTCCTCTTTGCTCAACGCGGTCAGCTCAATCTCTCGGCACCCCGCGAGCAACTCGCCTGCGCGGTTCTCCACGACTCGTGGGCGAAGCCGAGTGGTCAGGAGCACGCGACCAGAAAGGGAGGGGAAGGAGGAGATCGTCTCTAGGAGCTCCTGCGCCCCGAGACTGACGCAATCCGTCCCTCCCTCACCCAGAGGCTGTTCCTCCTCATCTCCACGGTACGCTGCATCCAAGCCCGAGAACTCCCGGAGGGCGCGTTCGAAGCCGTCGAGGACGAGGAGGACGCGCGAGCGGCGGAGAGTTTCGATCAACTGCCGGACTCCCTCTCGCACTCCAAGCGCTTTTGCATCGTGGCCGAGATACCCCAGCACCTCCACAAGGAACTCGTCGAACGACGGCTTGGTGTAGAAGCTCCACCAGACCACTTGTGGCCAGCGGGAAGGATCGACGTCATTCCACAGCCAGTGCCAGACGAGGGCAGTTTTGCCGAAGCCACCAAGCGCGCGGAGGACGAGGAGCGCCGGGCCGTTCTCCCGTTCCAGCCACTCTGAAAGGACCCGCCGCTCGGACAGACGGCCGGTGAAGTTCGGCAGCGTGCCGTAGGGATGGACGAGGCGCCAGTTGTCGCGGGTGGGAGCGGTCTGATCACTGGCTAGGGAAGGATTAGGCGTCGAACGCGTCGTGACGAGCCGAAAGACCTCCTCGGCGATCGCCACAAGATGCTCTTCGATCTCGTGCTCCGTTCCTGCCGACAGCGGGCGCCCGCCAGGTGGACGGAGGTTCATCTTCTGGAGCCAAGGGACGAGCTTCCAGCTGCAAGGCAGGACGACAACAGGGATGACCGGTAAGCTTTCGTTCGCCCGCCGAGCGAGGAGGAAAGGGACCTCCACTTCATTGATGAACTTGGAGGCGAGGAAGTCGGCCGAGACGAGCAGCACGGCGGCGTCCGCCGCGGCCATCGCGGCGCGGATCTGAGCTTCCCAATCGCCACCGCCCGGGATTTCCCGATCGTGCCACGCCGTGACTTCGAGCCCTTGCTGTTCGAGGGCTTTGAAATGCCGGAGAAGGCGATCTTTCCAGACGCCGTCCTTGTGGCTGTAGGAAACGAAGACGCTCGCCATGATGGTTGCGCGCATTCTAAGCCCTCACCCCCGACCCCTCTCCCATCCCCCGAAAATCCCACCTACCGGGAGAGGGGCGCCTCCGCCCGCTCCCGCGGTTCGGGGCGTTGGTGTTAGCTTTCAAGCGCGATGAGCGTAGCCACTCGAAAACCTGCTCACGGCGACGACGCATCCGAGGATTTTCAGCCCCGCTCCGAATTTGCCCGCCGGCTCTGGGAGATCCGCCTTCAGATCGAGGCGAAGGGTGGAGATTTTCTCGATTGGGACGGATTGGAGCGCGAGGTCGCCGAGCGGCGAGGACTTTTAGCTCCCGAATGAAGCAGCGACCAGCCCACGAGGCGCGGGCGGAGGCGCCCCCTCTCCCGGTCGGTCGGTCGGGTGGATGGGAGAGGGGGACGGGGGGTGAGGGCGCCTACACCCGCAACCACCGAGCCCGGATCAGCAGCCCCAGCCGCGCGAGGACCCCGATCTGCGGCGGTTTCCGGAGCAGCGTCTCGTCCGCTTCTTCGAGGAGCGTCAGCATGCGGAGCGCGGCGAGGAGGGCGAAGGCGACGCTCTGCCGGGAGCCGGCGGGGAGTTGGGCCAGGCCGCGGGCTCCCCGCAGGAGGAGGGGGCGGAGGCGGGCGCATTCGCGGCGGAGGGCGGCGAGGAGATTGGCCGGTTGGGG
>DATMZU010000579.1:0-3781 GCA_035607435.1 Thermoanaerobaculia bacterium
TCCTCGATGCGCCGACCAAGGCGCGCTACCTGGGCACCACGCTCGCCGCGATGACCTACCAGGGGACGATCTACGGCCTGCCGCTCAACTACAAAGTCATCACGCTGATCTACAACAAGGCGCTGGTGAAGACGCCGCCCAAGACCTCGGGCGATCTGGTGAAGCAGGCCAAGGCGCTCACCAACGCGGCTTCCGGCAAGTTCGGTCTGGCTTACTCCTACGCCGATTTCTATTACCACGCCGCGTTGATGAACGGCTTCGGCGGCGGGGTGTTCAACGGCCGGAAGCCGACGCTCAACCGGCCCGAGAACGTCAAGTCGTTCGAGCAGCTCAACAAGTGGATCGGCCTCGGGATCATGCCCTCCGAGCCCTCGACCGCTTTGATCACCTCGCTGTTCAACGAGGGGAAGGCGGCGATGGTGTTTTCCGGCCCCTGGTTCTTAGGCGAGGTGAACGACAAGAAGATCCAGTTCGGCCTGGCGCCGCTGCCCACGCTCGACGAGGCGGGCGGCAAACCGATGCGGCCATGGATGACCGTCGAAGGGGTGTACGTCTCGGCGCAGTCGAAGAATAAAGATGCGGCCTACGGCCTGATCAAGTACCTCACCGACGCGCCGTCCGCGAAGATCCTCGCGCTCGAAGGGCGCCAGAGCCCGGCGAACAAGGGGGTCTACGCCGATCCGGCGGTCGCCGCCGATCCGATTTTGAAAGCGTTCCGCCAGCAGGTGGACGTCGCGGTGCCGATGCCCAACCTGCCCGAGATGAGCATGGTCTGGTCGCCCGCGACCACCGCGATGAACACCGTGGTCAAGAAATCGGCGACTCCCAAGGCCGCCCTCGACATCGCACAGAAGGAAGTCGCCGATCGGATCGCGAAGCTGCTCAAGTAGAGCGCCATGGCCAAACCGAGCGACTCCCCTCCATCCCACCGGCGCCGGTTCCTGCTCGGACTGGCGCTCGCCGGGCTGTTCGCCGGCCTTTGCGGGCTGGGCCTGCTGCATCGCACGGAGCTCGGCGAAGCGGCATCGCGGTCGGAACGCCTCGCCGGGGTCACGTTCGGCGCGCTCACCGACCTGGTGAAGGCGGCCCGCGGCGCCGGACCGCCGGAGGCGACCGAGGTACCCTCCGATGCCACGGGGATCGGCGCGGAGCTGGGCGAAGTCACCGGTGAACCCTCCTCCGGGATCGGCGCGGAGTTGGACGCGTTGGATGCCCCCGCGGCGGTGCCGGCCGAAGACGCGGGAGGCAAGCTGCGCGCCGCGGTCGCCGCTTTCGCCGCGGCGCACCCTGAGGTGGTGGCGATTCGCGTGGTCACGTTCGAGGGGATTCAGCTCGACGCCTCGACGGCCCCGGGCGATACGGGAGACAACGCCGCCCCGCGCAAGCTCGCCCGGGAAGAGAAAGATCTCTTCGACCTGGGCCAGAAGCTTCGCGCCGCGGTCCAGAGCAACCAGGAGACGGGAAACGACGCGGGCGCCCGAGCCGAGGAGATCGCGATCGAAAGGCGCCCTGGCGGCGCCCTCTCGCTCGCCGGTCCGGTGGAAGTGGACGGCGACGTGGTCGGAATGGTCCAGATGGAGACCACGCCGAAGTTGCCGGAGGCTCGCCACGCCTGGCTTCCCGCCCTCTCCGCGGCGTTCGCCCCGGTCCTCGCGCTGTTCCTTCTCGCCCTGGGAATCCGCGAGCGCCGCCTGCTGCTCGCCGCGACCTCGGCGATCCTGCTGCTCGCCGCCCTGTGGGGATTTGCCGGGTTCGCCGATCAGAGCCTCACGGCCGCGAAGAGGACCACCGCCGAGGCGATGGCCGCGCAGATCCGAACCGAGCGCGCCTCCGCCGAAAGCGTCGCCACGCGGTTGGGCACTCCCGTCTCGGCTTGGAACGTCGCCGCCTGGGACACCGATGCCTACCGCAAACCGCGCGGGCTGATCGACACGCAAGGCGCGATCGACGAGGCGAAGCTCTCGGAGGAGAGCGCCGGGATCGCCGGCCGTACGAAGCGCGCCCTCGCCGTGGTCGGGCTGCTGGCGCTCGTCCTGCTCGGTTTCGTCGGTTTCGGCGGTGCCGCGACGATGGTTGAAAACCTGGTCGAGCACCGCGTCGCCTACGCCTACACGCTGCCGGCGATGATCGGGATGGTATTTCTGGTCTTCCTGCCGTTTCTCTACGGCGTGATGCTGTCGTTCACCAACGCGAACATCTACAACTCCAACAAGCCGATCTTCGACATCTGGAACGGCCTCGCGAACTTCGGCGACATCCTCGGCGACTTTCACGTCTTCCAACGGACCGCCGACGGGCTGGTGTTCGACTACCACAACTTCTACTGGACGCTCGGCTTCACGGTGGTCTGGACGATCGCAAACGTCTCGATCGGCGTCACGCTCGGCCTGCTGCTCGCGCTCGTGCTCAACACGAAGGGCCTCGCGTTTCGGCCGTTCTACCGGGTGATCCTGATCCTCCCCTGGGCGATGCCGAACTACATCACCGCGCTGATCTGGAAAGGCATGTTCCATCCGCAGTTCGGGGTGATCAACCAGATCCTGCAGATCTTCGGCGGCTCGGCCATCGCCTGGTTCGACAAGCCGCTCACCAGCTTCGCCGCGGTGGTGACGACCAACGGCTGGCTGTCGTTTCCGTTCATGATGGTGATCTCGCTCGGCGCCTTGCAGTCGATCTCGGCCGACCTGTACGAGGCGGCGCGGGTGGACGGCGCCTCGCGCTGGCAGCAGTTCAAGTCGATCACCCTGCCGTCGATCAAGCCGGCGCTCGTTCCCGCGGTGATCCTGTCGGTGATCTGGACGTTCAACATGTTCAACATCATCTACCTGGTCTCGGGCGGCGAGCCGGGCGGCGCCACCGAGATCCTGGTCACCCAGGCCTACAAGTTGGCGTTCGAGCAGTACCGCTACGGCTATGCCGCCGCCTACTCGGTGGTGATCTTCCTGATCCTGCTGGGCTACGGCACCTGGCAGAACCGCGTCACCCAGGCGACCGAGGGGGTCTAGCGCTCATGAGCTCGAAACGGAAGCCCGGCGACGCAATCTCCCACTGGCCGCTCCATCTGTTTTTGATCGTGATGCTGATCGTCACCCTCTATCCCATTTTCTGGGTGGCGACGATCGCGCTCTCCGGCGGCCAGAGCCTAGCGATCGGCGACGTGGCGACCGACGCGCCGTTTCTCGCGCGGCTGCGCGCCGTGATCCCCTGGCCGCAGGTTTTCTCGCTCGACAATTTCCGCGCCCTGTTCAGCCAACAGCCCTACGGCCGCTGGCTGTGGAACAGCGCCCTGGTGTCGATCGCGACCACCGTGCTCGGCGTCTTCCTCGCCTCGACCGCCGCCTATGCCTTTTCGCGTTTCCGTTTCCCCGGCCGTCGCGCGGGACTGATGGCGTTTTTGGTCTCGCAGATGTTCCCCGGCACCCTGATGCTCATTCCGCTGTTCATCATCGTCGTCCAATGGCTCGGGCTCGGCTCGACGTTTACCGGCCTGGTGCTGGTCTACACCACGACCGCGATCCCGTTTTGCGTCTGGATGATGAAAGGCTATTTCGATACCATCCCGAAAGAGCTTGAGGAATCCGCGTTGATCGACGGCGCGTCGCAGGCGACGATCTTCTTCCGCATCGTCCTGCCGCTCGCCAAACCCGCGGTTGCCGTCACCGCCCTGTTCTCGTTCATGACCGCCTGGAACGAGTTCATCCAGGCGGCTACGTTCATGAACAAGGAGATCAAATACACCGCGCCGGTCGGATTGAAATTCTTCGTCGGCGGTTTTTCGCAA
>DATMZU010000588.1:0-3618 GCA_035607435.1 Thermoanaerobaculia bacterium
CACCCCGCCTCGCGGCGACGCAGTTATCTTTGGTTCCAGGCCGGAGAGCGTTGGCCTGAAGAGGATTTGCACCTCTCTGAACGAGTGCGCTCACGGGCGCACGGACCGCCGCCGTCTCGGCGGCGCGGACGCCGGACGGTCTTGAGCGCCGAAACGTAGGGCGGTGCCTCCGATTCGGCCCGTGCCTCAGGTCGGTTATCATCTTTGGCGTGGACGAGAACCGCAGGGCCTACAGCCTCAAAGCGCCAGGGCCGACCGGGTCGGGCTCGGCGATGCGTTTGCCGGGCAGGGGTACGTTCCCGAACGTCGACGATCACCTGGTCGAGCCGGAGGTCTCTCGGGACGAGATCGTCGGCGGGCGGCGGGTGGTGGCATCTCCCGCGGAAACCGCCCATGCCGATCAGCACAGCCGGCTCGATTACGTTCTCCAGGCTCATGTGGCCTCGGGCTATCTCGTGTCGGTGGACCTGATCACCCGCCACGGCCCGATCACGGATTTCGCGTCCGACGCCTGCGTGCGCCGGGAGGGGATCGATCCGGCGACCGGCCGGCGTCATTTGGAGGAGGTCGCGTTCGAGGTGGTGTCGGAGCAACGGGAGAAGCTCGCGACCGAGAAGGCCGAGCACATGCGCCGCCGTGGGGTGCGGCGGATTTTCGCCCTGTGGGTCAAGAGCGGCAAGGTCGGGGAATGGTCGTCCGAGGATCGGGCCTGGCGTCGGCTGGAGGCCGGGGCGAAGATCGAAGATCCTTGCCTGGTCAAGCCGCTGGAAGTCGTGGCACTGCTGAACGCCGCGGTCGCCGACAATGCGGTGGTTGAGGCCCTTGCCGCCAAGGGGAATCCGGCGATCCTGGCGCGAGACGCGGCGGCGGAAGCTAAGGGAGAGGCCAAGGGAGAAGCCAGGGGAGCGGCCAGAGCCCTACTCAAGTTCTTGGTGGCGCGTGGTCTCGAGGTGGGTGAGGCGCAGCGGCAGGAGATCCTAGGCTGTCTGGATCTCGATCGCCTGGACCGCTGGTCGGATCGTGCCGCGACGGCTTCGTCCGCCGCCGAAGTCTTGGCTGAATCGTAAGCGGTATTGCGCCTTCGCCGTCGGCCGGACGGATCTCGGGGAAAGCTCGTTCCCATCCAAGTGCGAACGGTCCCTAAAGAAGACCTCGGGCTATGGGCGGCCATCATCCATATCGACCTCGTCGGCCTCGTCGAGGCGCCGGCTCGCGAGGCGATTCTTAAAGGACTCACGCCCGGCCGGGTTCACCCGGAGAGCGTTCGTTTTCCGGGCTCGCATCTTTTTCCTGGCTCGATGGGTACGCCCCCCGATCCGCAAGACGCCGAGACCGCTCTCGCGGCACTTCCGGTCGACGACGAGGTCCCCACGCCCGGGCCCTTGCCGGTTTGCTCGCGCATGCTGCTTGCGCCCAATCCGCTTTTCGTGGGGCGCGAGGAGGATCTGAAGTCTTTGGCCCGCCAGCTCAAGGCGGGCGGGACTTCCGCGGTCGGTCAGGTAGAGATCGCCGCAGCGACCGGGCTCGGCGGGATCGGAAAGACGCAGCTCGCTTCGGAATTCGTCCATCGCTACGGCCGGTACTTCGCGGGGGGCGTCTTCTGGATGAGCTTCGCGGATGCCGCCTCGGTTCCGGCCGAAATCGCGGCCTGTGGTCATGCGCTGGGATTACATTCAGGCTTCGACACGCTGACTTCCGAGCAGCAGGTACGGCTTGTGGAAACGGCCTGGCAGAGCCCGCTTCCTCGACTCCTGGTCTTCGATAACTGCGAGGACGAGGAACTGCTCCGCCTGCGGCGACCTCTCTTCGGCGGAGCCCGCGTTCTGGTGACCAGCCGGAAGGCGGAGTGGGGTGCGGCACTGAACGTCAAGACGGTGCCGATTACCACCCTTCCTCGCCCAGCGAGCGTCGAGCTGCTCCGGCGTTTTCGACCCGATGTGGCCCTGAAAGATTCGGTCCTCGACGCGATTGCGGCGGAGCTTGGGGATCTTCCCTTGGCTCTTCACCTAGCGGGAAGTTTTCTCAAGATTTATCGCAGCACCTCGCACGGAGAGCCCGGGAAGTATCTTGAGGCTCTCCAAAAGCCCAACTTGCTCGATCATCCTTCTCTCACGGAACAAAGAGCCGATCCGACTCCAACCGGCCATTTAGCCGATGTGGGCCGCACTTTTACCCTTAGCTTCGAGCGTTTGGAGCCGACGAAGACTGCCGACGCCATCGCGATCCGCCTTCTCGCTCGGGCGTCATGGTTTGCCCCGGGCGAGCCGATCCCCCGATCTCTGCTCCTGAGTTCGGCGGGCGTGAATTCGGAGGAGCTGTCGGAAGGATTGGATGCTGAGGATGCGCTCGGGAGGCTGACCGACCTTGGTCTCCTGGAGATGGATGAGCGCAACGATCCCCGAATGCATCGGCTCGTTGCCGCCTGGGCCGTCGGCGTAGGAGAAGGCGATCAGGCCCAGGCAGCTGTTGAGGAGGTGTGGGTCGCGGGAGCCAGGCGGCTCAACGAGATCGGCAATCCGGTGGCTCTCCGAGGTTGGTTACCTCATCTTCGGGCCGTGACCGACCGAGCTCGTGATCGGGAGGATAGGGCTGCGGCACTACTTTGCGATGAGTTGGGAATTCACCTCTGGCAGGCCGGGGACTATTCCGGTGCGCAGCTCTACTTGGAACGAGCGGTTGCCCTACACGAAGCGGTGTCGGGACCGGAAGATCCTGCGACGGCTCGCAGCTTGAACGTCCTGGGGTGCGTCTTTCACGACCTAGGGGGTTATCAAAAAGCGCAAGATTTTTACAAGCAAACGTTGGAAATCCGAGAAAGAGCCCTGGGCCTGGAGCATCTGGATACGGCCCAAAGCCTGAACGATCTCGGCGTCCTCTTGAACGATCGAGGGAACTATCGGGAGAGTCGACTTGCGTTCGAGCGTGCGCTGGCGATCCGAGAGCAGGCCCTTGGGCTGGAGCACAGAGATACCGCCCTCAGTCTCGATAACCTCGGCGGACCTCTCGAGAAACTAGGCGACTTGGCGGGGGCACTTTCGTGCCACGAGCGGGCTCTCGCGATCCGGGAAAAGGTTCTCGGTCCAGAACATCCAGATACCGCCGCGAGCCTGAACAACCTTGGCGGGCATCTTCTGGATCTGGGCGATTTAGCCAAGGCTCGGTCATTTTTCAAGCGCGCCCTGGAGATCCGGGAAAAGGTTCTCGGTCCAGAACATCCGGATACTGCAACCAGCTTGGAAAACCTAGGTATGCTTCTTCAGAGACAGGGCGACCTGGCCGGAGCTCGTCGGTATTGCGAACAGGCCCTGGAGATCCGTGAAAAAGTTCTCGGTCCAGAGCATGTAGATACTGCGACGAACCTTCTTAACTTAGGCGCATTGTTCTTTCCGCAGGGGAATTTCACTAGAATCCGAGCACTCTGGGAGCGGGCTCTGCGAATCCTCACCACCCGCCTGGGGCCGAATCATCCAGACACGAAAAGAGCAAGATTGGCGCTGAGCGACCTTCCTGGAGCCCGTCGAATCAAGATGCGGCGGTAGTAAAAGCGGACCTGACGGATGGGCCGATCGGGAGATAAGTCAGCCCGCCACCGCGCTCCACAGCTCGCCAAGCGCCGCG
>DATMZU010000589.1:0-2497 GCA_035607435.1 Thermoanaerobaculia bacterium
ATCCGAAGAAGCGGCCGCATCTGGTCCTCAACCTGTCGCTCGGCTGGGATCCAAAGTTGCTTCACGAGCAGCTCGGCGCGATCGACCCCGAGGACCACTTGAACGCCGAAGAGCTGGCGGTCTACGACGCCCTCGCCTACGCCGCCGAAAACGGCGCGCTCACGATCTCGGCGGCCGGCAACGCGATCGGCGGACCAATCCCGGAGCTCGGTCCCACGCTCCCCGCCGGTTGGTATGCCCGCCCGCCGGAGGTCCCGATGCTGCCCCCGAGCGAGGAGACGGTGATCTGGGCGGTCGGCGGCGTCGCCCGCGGCGGCAAGCCCCTGGTCAACTCCCGGAAAGATTCCGAGCCCGGGTTGGTCACTTACGGTGATCACGCGGTGGTCAAACTGCCGAAAGGGGGCTACACCAAGCCGCTCACCGGCACCTCGGTCTCGGCGGCGGTTGCCTCCGCGGCGGCGGCGGTCGTCTGGCATCTGCGTCCCGAGCTGTCCGGCCGCGAAGTGATGGAGCTGCTCTCGGCCTCGGGGTCCGACCTCGGCCGCGGCGCGGCGCTCTACCGGAGCCGCGGCTCCGCCGACGCGGCCAAGGAATCCCCGCCGGGGGTCCGCCAGCTCGGTCTGTCGGCCGCGCTCCGAGCCGCGCTTGCGCCGAAGCCGGCGCCAGCCAAGCCCGCGGAAACCCGCGCGGCGGGTTGCCATCTCCTGCAGGTTCCCGCGAACAAGGTGCCGGCCGGCTGCGCCCGGCGGACCTATTACACCTGCGATGGCGTGGCGCCGAGCTGCACGGCCGATGCGCTGCCGCCCAAACCGGTGCCCGGCGGCGTGATGACCCAGCCGGGGGCCAATCCCTGCCCGTCCTGCTCGCTCGGCGGCGGAGGCGGCAGCGGCATGGCGGCGTTGCGGATCGAGATCGATCCCGATTGGCCGCAAGGGTGCCTGACCGACGCGATGCTCGAAGTGGAAACGACGGACGGCGACAAGATCGGCATCCCAATCTCGGCGACCGCGAAAGAGCTTTGCCCCGGCGACCGGCTGGAGGTGGGCGACCTCCAGCTGCCCGCCTCGATCGCCGCGGCGCGGATCAGTTTCAAGGTCGCCAAGGAGGAATTTTCGGTCCACAGCCCGGTCCGGGTCGCCGCGCTGGCGGGCCGCTGAAGGGCGGCCGACGCCGAAGGACAAAAATCGTCGATCCGGGGCTTCCGCGACCGGGCACTATGGTGTACCATCATTGGACATCTAAGCGGCCGCCACCACCGCCCGACGTGTTGAAGGTCGTCCTAGAAAACGCTTTCAGCCGCCCGATCGGTTGCATCCGAACAGCTCATTGGAGGAGTCGAACCACATGAAGAACCGTAAACTCATCGTCCCCCTGTTGGCCCTCGGACTGGTTGCCATGGGCGCCGTCCAGCTGTTCGCCGCGGTGACCGAGTCGAGCACCAACGTGCCGCTCGCGATTCCGGACAACGGCAACGTCAACAGCACCCTCAACTTCAGCGTCAACGGCACGATGACGGACGCGAACTTGACGGTCAACATCACCCACACCTGGAACGCCGACCTCCGGTTGACGCTCAACAGCCCGACCGTCGCGGCTCAGATCCTCTGGCAGAACTGCGGCCAGAGCGGCGACAACCTGACCAACACGGTGATCGACAACGACGCCGCTGGTCTCTCGCCCTGCACGTTTGCCGCACAGCCGTTCACCGGCTCGTTCCAGCCGACCTTCGCGACCCAAGGCGCCACCCCGAACCCGACGGCCGCTTCGGGCAGCATGAACAGCTTCGACGGCACGATGTCGGGCGGTGTCTGGACGCTCAACGTGGCCGACGACTCCTCCATCTGCACCGGCACGCTCAACGCGTGGTCTCTCACCCTCGACGGCCCGCCGCCGCTGCCGGTCGAGCTGATGAACTTCGAGATCGGCAGCTAGCGATCTCCCATCGCGCGCTTCGGCGCGTGGACGTACCGAGGCCTCCGGCGCGCAACCGCCGGGGGCCTTTCGCATTTAGACTCCCCTCGGATTCTCCGCCATGCGCTCCGCTCGTCCGCGAACCCATCGCCTCGTCCGATCCCTGCCGATTCTCCTGACGCTTCTTCCGGGCTGCTCCCCCACCGCCCGCACGACGCCGAACGTCCTGCTCGTCTCGATCGACACGCTGCGCCCGGACCGGCTCGGCTGCTACGGCGCGCGGCAGGTCGAAACCCCGGCGATCGATTCCCTCGCCCGTTCGGGAGTGCGGTTCGAAAGCGCGTTCACCCCCGTCCCCCTCACCCTGCCGGCCCATTGGACGATCCACACCGGGGCCGATCCCTGGCACCACGGCGTGGTGGACAACGGCATGACCCTCTCGCACCCCTCCGTCGCCACCTTGGCCGAACGGTTCGCCGCGGCCGGCTACGACAGCGCCGCGTTCGTCTCGGCGTTCGTCCTCCACCGCACATTCGGGCTCGACCGGGGGTTCGCCCGCTACGACGACGGCCCGGCGGCCGATGCC
>DATMZU010000592.1:0-3441 GCA_035607435.1 Thermoanaerobaculia bacterium
AGGTCGGCCAAGGCGGGTCTCAGGTGGTGCCGCTCGATCGAACGCTTGGTCGAAGGCAGGAGCCGCGGCGAACCGAGCAGGGTGCCGATCGCTTCGAACCGTTGTTTCGGGGTGCCGAGAGCCGCGAGCATCTCCGCGAGCGCCCAGTTGGGCCGCTCCCATTCCGTGGGGGCGAGCGCCGCTACCTCGTCGATCAAACCGCCCTGCTTGACTCGGGCCTGTTGCCGGACGCGGCGGAGCTCTTCAGCCCACTCGGATCCCGGCTCGGCGAGCCGCTCCAGCGTGTCGAGCATCGGGTCTTTCTGCGCGGCAAGGTCGCCGAAGCGAGGCTGCCAGACCTGAAAAATCCGCTTCGACTGCGGGACCATCTCGGGCGCCACCCGATCGGCCAGCCGGCGAATCCCCTCGTTCAGCGTTGCCGCCGACTGCACGAGGCGTGCGACCAAGCGATCCGCCACCGCTTTTCGCGATGCGCCGTGAGGGGCCTGTCGGCCGAGCAACGCGTCCAGATCATGGATTTGGCTCGATTCGCCCAGTCCTGCGGCCAACGCATCGACCTCGGCCGCCGCGAACCGCGCCCAAAGGGTTTCGGGCAGGCCGGCTTCGGCGAGCCGATGAGCCAGGTGAAAGGATTCCTTCGCGGACCGCGCGAGGAGATGCGCGACGATCTGGGGAGTCAGGAAGCGCTGGACGCGCGCGGGATCGCGCTTGGCCCAACTCGGGAGCTTGGCGAGCACGGGGCCCAAAGACTCGGGAGGCCAGCTCCGGATCAGCGGTGCCAAGGTCGCCGAATCGACCAGCCAGAGACACTCGGCAATATGCGCTTCCGTCTTTTGCTGCTCGGATTCGGTAATCGGGGGCGTCGCGGCCTGCTCGGAGGTGATCCAAGGCAGGAGCAGGCGTTTGGCGACTTGCTCGGCGTTCTCTTTTTCACCCCGCAACGCCGCCTGCCGGAGGAGAGCCAGAGCGAGCCGGCGATCGCCAGGGTGCTCCGGGCTCAGCCGCTCCAACGCGGTGCTCAGGCCTTCTTTGACCTCGAACAGAATGACGGCGCACCTGCCGGCGCGGTCGGGGACGTGCGATCCGCACAGCAGCCCATACTCGATGCGATCCGCAGCCGTGACGCTCGCGGGATCGCGGTCGAATCTCTCTTCAAACGCACGGAAGTAGATCGGCAGCGTCTCGTCCTCGGACCGTCCGGCGAAACCCGCAAGATCGACGGCTACGAGGATCTGCCCTAGGGGGATCGAGGAGTCGGCCGCGAGCCCCTCGATTCGTCGGACCTCAAACACGAGTTGCGCGAGGCCACGCGCGACGAGACTCCGGAAGACCCTCCGCGAGCCTTCCGGTGTCGAGCCCACGGCTCGAACGGCAAGCTGGAGAAGGCCGCCCTTCCGCTCGGTCAGCCAGGGCGGAATCGAGCGTCCGGTGTCGATGCCGATCAAGAGCTTCTCGAACCGGTCCGGATCGGTGGCGGTCTCGATGGCCTTGCTGTTGACTTCCACCCAGGCCAACCAGGACGGGAGCGAATTTTCTCCGGCACCGAGCACCCGCACCCCGTACTGGCTGTAGCCGAGGTCGAGGTCGGCGATCGGTTGGTCATAGCGAACGAGCCAGGCGGCAAAGTCCTTCATCCGTTGGCCGGTCTCGCCGGAGGTCCGCACGTCGTCGCGGCGGACCCAGGGCCAAGGGCCGGTGAGGCGCTCGCGCGCGACCACTTCCTCCGGGGCGAGAGCGAGATGGAAACCCGGCACGCTGGGTGCCAGATGGGTCGTCCAGCCGAGGGAGCTGCGTTCGGCGACCGGCAGCGCGGACCAGGCGAGGTGGACGAGATTCTCGGACTCGCGATCGAACGCCGCGAGCACCCCCTGCCGGGCGGCGAGGCCGGTGAAAATCCGGGCCAACTCGGTTTCCAGCCGGGTTTCTCCCCAACCCTTGGCTTGGCGCAGGATGTCGCGCCGGGTGTTCCACCAGCTGGCCCGTTCGCTCTGCGGGTCGGCCGGCGGGATCGCTTCGAGGTCGGGCAGGTCCTTGAGGTCCCGATGGGCCACCTCGGTTTCCAGATCGACCAGTTGGCGCGGGGCACCGCCAGGGTAGCGCAGGCATTCGTTTGCCACGAGCAGCCAGGGCTCGAAGGCGAAGGCTTCGAGCACCTCTTCCGAGAGCACGAGGGTATGGACGACGATCCGATTGAAGCTCACGCGGCGCTTGCCGGACGCAAAGCGCTTGGTGAGTGCCCAGCGCCGACTGGGGAGGCGGAGAAAGCTGTAGTACTTGCCCGGCGCGGGTTCGACGTGCAGCGCGTCCCCGGCGGCGGGATAGTTCTCCAGGTACTGCGCCTCTTCCGGCGTGACCGAAGGCGAGAAGGCGAGCAGGACGTAGCCGCCGCCCGTGGGCAGCGGGTCGGTCACGACGACCTGGCCGACGCGAAGGGGTGTGCTCACGAAGGGTTCTTCTTCTTGTCCAACCAGGCACGCACGACTTCGGCCTGCACCGCGGGTGTCGTCGCGGTGCCGCCCTCGGGCAGAGGTCTGGAGAGTCCTACCCAGGTTCGGACGCCTGCGAGTGCCGCTGCGTCGATGCGCGAAACGTCGAAATCCACCGTCGGGGCGGCGCCCGCCAGGCCTTTTTCCTTCACCCACCGGGCGTGGAGGTATTCGAACGAGGCGGTGAGGGACAGACCGAGCACGTCGCCTTCGAACTTCGCGGCTTCGATGCCTTGCCAATACTTAAAGCCTTGGCTCGCCTTTGGGGTCACCGTCACCGGGGGGCGCCCGCCGGTTTGGGCTTCGGCAAAAAGCGCTCTGACCTCGGGGCCGCGGGTCCCGATCAGCGATTTCCAGAGCGCGAATGGATCCGCGGCTTCAGGTGGGCTGTTGTTCCCCTGCGACAAGGCCTCTCCGGGCTTGCTCTCGAGAGTGCAGGGTGAGCTTCCGAGAGAAAGCCAGCGGCGGATGACCGCCAGCTGAAGGTTCGCATCGGTCGGCGGCGGTCCCGCCGGGTACCGATCGTTGTCTCGGGTTGCGGTCGCCTTCCAGATCGCCTGCAGGTCGTCCTTAGGGATGCGCGACGCGTCGAGATCGACCACCGGCGGGTCGCCGCGGCGGGTTCCAGCAGCCGCCTGCTGATCCCACCAACAGGCATGAATGTGCTCGAACAGAGCGACCCTCGCGCGTTTGGCCACTTCGGGTTCCAAGGTGGAGTTGTCGTCGATCGTGCCGATCCAATCCTGAGACTCGTTGCGGACGGTATCGCTGACCCGGGATGACGGGGCGGCCTGTATTTCGCGGAACCACAGCAATGCCTGTTCGCCCAAAGCGGAGCGCAGGAACGCCTTCTGCGACGGCGTGGTCGCCGCCTGGGTCAAGGGCCAAAAGCGCTGGACGAGAAAATAGCCGAGGACAGACGCTACGAGGACGGCGGAGACCAGAAGGATCCAAT
>DATMZU010000593.1:0-2777 GCA_035607435.1 Thermoanaerobaculia bacterium
GCCCAAAGGCAAGAAGCTGCGGATCATCTGGTTCTATGGCGTGGGGCGCGTCGTCGTTTGTGCAACCGCCTTCGTCAAGGCCGAGACCACCCCCCGGATCGAGATCGAGCGCTCCAGGCTGGTCGCTCGACAGTATTCGGCGGCGGTGGAGCGAAACGAAATCAAAATCGTGAGCACGAAGGGATGGCCATCATGAGCACCGACTTGGGGCTTTTTCAAAAAATGGTCGCCGAGGCGGAGGCGACGCCCGACTTCTGGGCCGAGGGAGCGATCCTCGAATTCACCGAAGCCCTCTGGGCGCGGATGGAGGAGGAGAAAGTCTCGCGCGCCGAGCTGGCGCGGAGACTCGGAACCTCGAAGGCATACGTCACCAAGGTACTCGGTGGCAACGCGAATTTCACCCTCCATAGCCTGGCGAAGCTCGCGCTCGCGGTCGGCGGCAAGGTGCGAATCGGCATCGAGCCGATCGCGCCCAAAGGCCGGAAACCGAGGCCGCAGAAATTGGCGCCCTTTAGCGCCCCTGCCGAAGGAGGCGCCCGAAAAGTGGGAAGAGCGAAGAGCCGGCAGGCCGCGGCGGCGAAACTCGGATCCAAGTCCAAGATCTGATCGCCGCCGAGGCCTCCTCGTCACTCCGCCTCGGGCAAATCGGCTTGCCGCTTGCCGTTCGTTCCACGGGTGATCGTCTCGAGGAGACGAGTCGTCGCATTCACGGTGGTCCCGCCTGTCGCCAAGAAGTACCCCGAACCGGCCGGACCGGCGTCGATGTTCTTGAGGGCGGGTGTCGGGTCCGCGTTGAAGTGGGCTTTCCTGAGGGACACCCAGGCGCCCGCCGCGGACTCGACCCACCCGTTTCCGAAAGTGGCTTTCCGCGCCTGCGTTACGCTCCCCCTGTTCCGCAGGAAGTCCTCAACGAACGAGTAGTGGCCGCGCAGCAGTTCCCCCTTGGGGGTCAACGTCGAGAACGTGGCCAGATGCTTCCATTCCTTCTCTTCCGGGAGGTAGAAATATCCGCGATAGGCGGTGCGATCCGGCCCCTCCGCCTTCGCGGTGACGAAGAAGCGGTAGGTCGTTTGCAGCTTCCAGTCATAGTCGAAGAACGATTGGCCGCCGGTGCCTTCGTTCCCGAACCGTCCTGCGCGCACCTTCGGGTCTTTGTAGAGCATTTTGACCTGCATCTTGAGGGGGACGGCCGCGGGATCGTCGCCGGCGGCAGGATCCCAAACCGAGAAGATGACCACCTTTTTCCCGTCAGCCAGCTCCTGAATGCCGAGGTAACCCCTGCTCCACCCGCAGGCCGCGAAGTAAGTGCCATGGGCGGAATCTTCCACTGTCACCTCGTTATAAAACGCGCGGCCGGGCTCCACCCGATACCAAAGATGGACCATTCGACACGCCCGAACCTCCTGACTCGCGTCTGCGAAGGCGGCGCCGAGGACGGCCAGAGCTACGACGGCAAGAAGAGCGAGCGGTGCCTTCATGGGAATTCCCTCATCAAAACAATGTGGTGTGAGTGTAGTCCTCTGGCAGAGCCCGAATTGGCCACTTGCTCAGAGCCGTCGCTGGAGCTTGCTACCTCAGCCCCGGGGTGCTAAAAACCTTGCGGTAGACGAGCGCCGCCTCAAGGGCGCTCCGTGGGCGGCGCCACTCCCGGACCGGGAAGCTCGGCGAATCGCCCCCCATCCGCCTCGGCGGCGAGGAGATCTTCGATCGATTCGTAGCGGTAGATCACCGGGGCGCGATTCTGGGCCAGGCCACCCGTGTCGGCGGTTGGGCCGTAGGTCGAATAGAGCGGCTGCTCCAGCAGGCGGAGGGCGACGGTGAGCTGGCCGCGATGGTGGGCGGAGTGGGCGATCCGCCGCACCAGCACCCAGCTGCGCGGACGGACGACATCGAAAAAGGTCGTCGGCTCTTCAAACCACTCGTCGGGCTTCGCGCGAAGAACCGCGAGGCGCCGCCCGGAGGCCTCGGCGTAGTGGGAGAGAAACGTCCGACGCGTCTCGGTCGCCGGAAGCGCGGAGAGACCGGTCTCGACGCCGAGCATCCGGATCATCCAGAGATCCTCGCTCAGGCACTGGTGGACCATCTGCTCCCGCGGCGACCGCGCGAGCGGCGCGGGGCGGAGCTCCATCCATTCTTCTGCGAATTGCGACCAGACCGAGAGGGTCTTCAGGCGCTCGGTGTCGTAGGTGTCGAGAAGGAAGTCGTAGCGGGGCATGGAACCTCCGGGCTCGGGCGTCGTTTGCCTGGAGGTTACCCGACTCGGAGGCGATTCGGAACGCGGTCCTGCCTTACCGGGCATCCCCCACCAGCACCCACGCCGCCCAGACCTGGGCGGGGTCGCCCCGCTCGCGCGCGCGGCGGCGCGCCCGGTTGAGGGCCTGGTCCTTCCGCAGACCTTGGCCGTCGGGGCCGCCCTGCCGGTAGGCGCGGTAGAAGTCGAGGAGGAAGCGGGTGGTCGCAGGCTCATCCGGCACCTTCCAGCGCGTCGCCAACACCGACGCGGCCCCGGCGGTCAGGAAGGCCCGTGTCAGATCGAGCCTCTCGTCGCTCAGCCGTGTCTTTCCCCGCGCCGTGTCACAGGCCGCCAGGGTCACGAGCTCGGCGGCGAGAGGGATGGCCGCGATCTCCGCCACGCTCAGCCGGCTGTCGTGCACGTCCTGGGTGGGAAGGATTTCCAGATACGTCTTCCGCTGGTCTCCCGGCGCCCAGGTGCCAGTCGTGGAGATCAGAATCTGCCGGGCGCCGGGAACGAGGTGCTCGTAGTTTTCGAAGCGCGC
>DATMZU010000596.1:0-6520 GCA_035607435.1 Thermoanaerobaculia bacterium
TCGAAACCGAAACGGGCACTCCGCCGGGAGCGCTGCGCGTCGCCGGAGCGCGCGAAGGGCATCCGGAATGGCACCGCGCCGCCCGGCGCGAAGCGGCCGAGCTGCTCGCCCGATCGATCGATCCGGTCACGAGAGAGACGATCGATCGGATCGCCACGGTGGCCCGCGCCGAGCGGGTGCCCGTCTACCTGGTCGGCGGCTTCGTCCGCGATCTGCTGCTCGGCCGCGAGAATCGCGACCTCGATCTGGTCGTCGAAGGGGACGGCCCGGCGTTCGCCCAAAGTTTGGGCAAGGCGCTCGACGCGCCCGTCCGCGTTCACGAGGCGTTCCTCACCGCGGTGATCCGAACGCCGGCCGGCGAGATCGACGTCGCGACGGCGCGCAGCGAGTTCTACCGCGCCCCGGCGGTGCTGCCCGAAGTCGCCACCTCGGCCCTGCGGCAGGATCTCTACCGCCGCGACTTCACCGTCAATACCCTGGCGATTCGCCTGGGGCCGGAAGGCCCCCCCGAGCTGATCGATCCGTTCGGCGGCCGGCACGATCTGGAGCTGGGGGTCCTGCGCGTCCTTCACAGCCTCTCCTTCCTCGACGATCCCACCCGCGCCCTGCGCGCCGTCCGCCTGGAGCGCCGGCTCGGCCTCCACCTCGCCCCCGAAACCGAGCGGCTGATCGGCATCGCGCTCAAAGAAGGGGCGTTCGGCCAGCTGTCGGGAGACCGCCTCCGCGCGGAGCTCGATCTCCTGCTCGACGAACCGGCGGTCGCCCTCCCCGGCCTCGAACGCCTCGCCGCGCTCGGAGTCCTCGGGGCCATCGAGCCGAAGCTGGTCCACGATCGAGCCCTCGCCCCCGAAGCGGAAACCCGCCTCCGCGCCGCCCTCGCCGCCTGGGATTGGTATCGCCTGGAAGGCCTGGCCGAACCCGCCGTCGATCTCGCCGAGCTGTTGGGATTGGCGCTCGCCATCGATTTGCCGCTCGACGCGAGAAGACGACTCGCGGATCGGCTGGCCTTGAACGGCATGCCCCGCGCCCGCCGCCTCGGAGTGGCGGAGGTCGTAAAAGATGCGCTCGCGGCGCTCGAAGAAAACGCCCGGCCGAGCGAAGTGTCCGCGGCGCTCGCAGGGCTCCCCGGCGAAGAGCTGCTGCTCGTCTTCGCCGCAACCGACGAATCGGGCCGCACCTGGATTCGGCGCGATCTCGCCGAGCTGCGAACGATCGAGCCGTCGATCCGCGGAGCGGATCTAATCGCGGCGGGCGTTCCGGAAGGACCGGCGCTCGGCTCGGCGCTCCGGGCAGTCAGAAGCGCGTTGCAGGATGGCGAATTGGCGCCCGGGCGGGATACGGAGATGGTGTTTGCTTTGAGGACTGTGCCGGTCGCGAAAGTGGGGGAGATGCTATGAGACGCTTCTGGCCTGGACTTGCCGGGCGCTTCGCCGCAACGCTGCTTTTATCCTCCCTGACGCTTCTTGCTTTTTCCCCCTCTCCCACCCTCGCCCAATCCACCGAACCCCAAGTCTCCGTCCCCCTCGAACCGGTCCGCATAGAGCCCGCCGACGCACCGGCTCAGGCGACCGAGCACGCCCCGGCCCCGATCGTCATGGGCGACCCGCGCGAAGTCCAAATTTTCCGCTATGACTGCGAAAGCGAGCTGGAACGCCGGGAGGTCACGCTCTTCGCCAGCGGCACGGTCCGCCTGCGTCTAGGCCCCCCCGGGCGCGAACGGATGGGCCTCGCGGAGTTGGGACCCGACCGCCTGGACGGGGCCATCCATCGGCTCGAAGAAGAAGACCTCTCCCAAATCGGCAATCTGCCGCAGACCCTCACCGGAGCCTGGATTCCCCGCTGCG
Source organism: Thermoanaerobaculia bacterium (assembly GCA_035607435.1). Lineage (GTDB taxonomy): Bacteria > Acidobacteriota > Thermoanaerobaculia > Multivoradales > UBA5704 > DASYKS01. Next base: position 1,845 of record DATMZU010000596.1, read on the forward strand.
CCCTCGACCTCGCGATCCCCGGCCGGCCGGTGCAGAAGCTGCACTTCGGCAAAGAAGACGCCCTGCCGCTCGCCCTCTCGCGCATCGTCGCGGTGACCGAGAGCGTTGCCGCGGAAGTGACTCTCCTCGAAGGAGACCAGCGTCTCCCCGAAGGCTACGAGCCCGCCCGTTTCGACCGCCTGCGCCGCGCCGACGGCGTCCTGTTCGAGATCCAAAACCTGACCGACGACGGCAAAGGCGTCGAGCTGCGCGCGGTCGATCAGCCGCTCGCGATGTACGTCTTCAAGGACGATCTGCGCCAACTCTTCATCCAACTCGAACCCCGTTTCGGAACCCGCGCCCCTTGAAGCCCTCCCGACCTCCGGGAGTCCGCCTCTCCGGAGGCGAATTCCGCGGCCGCGTCCTGGCGGTGCCCAAAGGAGCCCGCCCGAGCGAGGGCCGAGTCCGCGAAGCGCTGTTCTCGATCTGGGGAGTGCGCCTCGAAGGAGCCCGCCTCCTCGACCTCTTCGCCGGAAGCGGCGCGGTGGCGCTAGAAAGCATCGGGCGCGGAGCCTTGCGAGCCGTCGCGGTCGAAGGGAACCCGCAGGCGTTGGAGACGATCGAAGCGAACGCCGCGAAGCTCGGCAATGGGTTGATCGAGATCCGCAAGATGACGCTGCCGGCGGGGTTGGGACGATTGGTGGAGACCGGGGAGCGTTTCGATTTGGTGTTTGCCGATCCGCCGTATGCGTTCAACGCCTATACCGGGTTGTTGGAGGGAATCGCGCCGCTTCTTGCCGAAGAGGGGGAGGTAGTGATCGAGCACTCCGCCCGCGTGCAGTTGGCAGGGGAGGTGGGGGAGTTGGTTCGGACGGATGTGCGGCGGTATGGAGAGATTGCGCTGTCGTTTTATCGGAGAGGGGCGGAATAGAAGATGGGGAGGTCCCTTCGGTCGCTGGATTCTGGGAGTCGCTGTCTCGGCAGTGGCGTACGCCGACCGGCTTAGGACACCGGCAAAGCGCGGACGGTCACTTCGCCGTTTTCAATGATGTGAATGCTGAGGCTATGACCGTACAGAAGACCCATTCCCATCAGTGGATCTGTGTCAGCCACGTCGACCGGAATTCGTAGAGGGCTGCCTCCCCAGAGGATGACCGCCTCATGAACATCGAAGGTCACTGCCCGGCCGTCGCCAAGGAGGGCTCGGCCGGAACGGCGGAAGGGTAGGCCGAGAGCTGCAACAACATCTGGCGGTAAGGTAAGGTGACCGTTGAATCCAGTATCGACGACCGCCTCGATATTTTGGTCCTGTCCTTCGGCACTTCGGAGAACGAGAGTAACGATCGCCTCGCGGAAGGCGTTAACCCTGCCGAAGATCATTCGATGTTTCGGCGCTCAAGCAGCCGCTTTTGCGAATCGAGGTCCGAAGCGGCGTGCGTACGGCGAACCCACCTGGCGCATCCAAACCTCGGCGTCCGGCCGGCGAGCCAGGAGACGATCCGACGCTGCAATCTCATCCTGGTCTACTTCGTAATCAGCTGTTCGGACATCGATAAGAACAAACTTGGCCTGATCGCTCGGGCCGAGTCTTGGGAGGATTACGCGCTCGAAAATCTCATCACCACGATGGGCGATGTCTTCGCGAGAGGGTTGAGAAGTGAATGTCACCGGGGATTCTCCTTTCGGCGAAGTTTAGCAGACTGGGGCGCCGGCCGCATTCGGGGATCACCGCCTCAGCCGTTGCGGTAAGCCGAGTCCCGCGAGAGATTGAACTGCTCGCGGGGCTCGCTCGTCGTCGATCTGCGAGGTCCCGAAATGCCTCCGCCGTCCATCGGATGCGCAAGCCTGTTCCCCGCTTGTGCGAGGCGAAGCGCTGTAACCACTTCTCTCCCTGCACCGACCGCTCTCGCGATCGCCGCCTGTGCGAATCGGAGGCGCACCCGTGCGGCCGCGAGTCGCGGGAGTCGTTTTCTCAATGAGAAATGTGCGAGTCGCATCCTGCCCTGTGCGGAGTTGGGTGAGAGATCTGGTTTTCCGTGTCGGCGCGTGGTGGGTAGATGCCAGAAAGGGGTCGGCGCTTTCGACGATGTGCAGGACGGAAGAAATCCTGTACGTGTTTCTCGGTGAGAGGAGGTGCCGAGTGTCTCGGCACCGGTGTTGTGCAATGGATTCGCACAGAACACTCACTCGTCTGTGCGTTGCAGTTCCGGAGCACCGGTGATTTCTGCCGATTGCGCACAGAGTGGCGGCGGAGTTGCACAGCCGGGACACAAGAAAGGGGTGCGGCGCACCGCGCCGGTTCGTCTCGACGGGAGGTCGAGGGGTGTTGGGAGACGTACTACTCGTCCCGGCTCGACAGCGGCATCGAACAGTGCGAGTAGGTCTCAGGCCCGCCCAATGTCCCGGCCATCGGTAGGAATCCGGTGGCCGGGACACGGCGGCCCTACCGATCGAGCCTTCCGCTGATCTTCAGCTGCACAAGGTCGTCCGCGGAGAGCTTGCCGTAGCGACTGACCGCTTGGCGGACGAAGGTTCCCGAGACCCCTTGGATCTTCAGTTGGACCAGCTCGTCCGCCGAGCCGCCTGGAAAGCCGGCGTCGGCGAGCTCGCGGACCCAGGTTCCCGAGACGCCCTGAATCTTGAGTTGCACCAGCTGGTCGGTGGAGAGGTTGCGATACCCGGCATCCGCCAGGCCGCGCACCCACTCGGCCGAGACCCCTTGGATCTTGAGTTGGACCAGCTCGTCGGCGGAAAGATCGCGGAATCCGGCGGCGGTGAGCCCGTTGACCCATTCGGCGGAAACGCCTTGGATCTTGAGCTGCACCAACTGATCGGCCGAGAGGTCACGATAGCCGGCGGTGTTGAGGCCGCGGACCCAATCCGGCGAGACGCCTTGGATCTTGAGTTGGATCAGTTCGTCGGCCGAGAGGCCTGCGATTCCGAGACCGCCCAGGGCGCGGGCATATTCGGCCGTCACCCCTTGGATGCGCATTTGCATCAGCTGATCGAGCGTCGTATCTCGGAAACCCAGCGACTGGATCTCGCGGGCGAACGAGACCGAGACGTCCTGCATCGCCAGTTCCATCTGCCGCGCCGGTTCGACCGTGTAACCGAGCGCGGCCATCTCCCGCGGATAGGCGGGGTTGGGCTGGAAGGTGAAGGTTCCGGAGCCCTTGGTTCCGTCGAAGCGTCCCTCGAAGAGAAAGGTTCCCGCCTCGCGCCGCAGCTCGAAGCGCACGTCGGGGCCGGCGGTCAACCCCACCAGGTCTTTCGCCTCGTAGGTCTCGCCGACGTGCCAGCGGTGGCTTTCGCCGACCGACTCCCAGCTCATCGTGGATTCGAGATTGACCCGATCGCCTTGGCGTGTCGCGGTCCAATCGCCGCGCCGCGCGTCGACGTTCGTGGCCTGGCCGGAGCCTCCGGCGCCGGGAGGGGTTTGGTTTGCCTCCTCGCTCCTTCGGGTGCCTCCGGCGGCGGCCGGTCGCTGCGGGGCTTGCCGAACCGCTGCCCCGGTATCGCCGGCCGCGGCCCGCGTGCCCCCGCCCCATTGGAGGGTCAGGCCGAACGGCAGGATCGAAAGCGCGAGCAGGCCGGCGAGCCAGGAGCGTCCTGCCGGAGGGGCCGGCGCTCCCACCAGGCGGCGAACGCGGTCGAGCAGCGAGCCGCCGTCTGCCGCAAGAGCGAGAGGCGGCAGGGGAGCGCGCAGCCCTTCGAGATCGGCGAGCGCCCGGGCGTAGCTCAGCCGGTTGCCGCAAACTGCGACCGCAAGGTCGTCGCAGCAATTTTCTCGCTCGGCGCGCACCTGGCCGGAGACCCACCAGACGGTGGGGTGGAAAAACAGCAGAGTTTCCACCGCCGCCTGCAGCAGATTCACCAGCGCGTCATGCCGCCGCACGTGAGCCAGCTCGTGGGCCAGCACCGCTTCGAGCTGCCAAGGTGACAGGCCGGCCAGTGAGCTCGCGGGAACCAGGATCGCCGGCTTGAGCCAGCCGATCACCGCCGGCACCGAAACGGCGCTCGATTCGAGCAGCCGAACCGCGCGGACAACCCCCAGCCGGCGGCCGAGATCGAGCACCCGCGCTTCAAGATCGGCGGGGAGCGGACGGCCGCTGCCGGCCAGGCGCAACGCCTGACGCCAGCCGCCCAGATGGTAGAGCGCGAGCAGGGCGACGCCGACGAGCCAGAGCCCGAAGATCCAAGGGAGCCCGGGAGAGAGCGCCGCGCGAACGGAAGACAGGTCGAGTCCGGACGGCACGCTCGTGACGGCGGCGAGACCGGAACGCGGGCCGGCGTCCGCCAGGCCCCCTGCGCTTCCCGAAACCGGCTCGGCGGTGGACGCTCCGGTCGGGTCAAGCGCCGTGCCGGCCGCTCCGCCGATCCGTATCGCCGTGGCGACCGGGAGAGCGAGCATGGTGAAAAGCGCGCCAACGGCGAGAGCGTAGCGGGCGGAAGCCGAACGCGACTTCAAGAGGCGCAGAGCCGTCGCGGCGGCGAGCCCCACGAGGGCGCCCTGCCAGAGGAAATGCACGAGCGCCCAGGCGATCGCCTGAACCGTCGGGTTAGTTGCGAACGTGGCGATGCCGTTCATCGTGTCTCTCCTTCGAGCCGGTCCAACAATTCACGGATTTCCGCCAGCTCCTCCGCCGACGAGCGCCGGGAGGAGAGGGCGCGCAAGACCAGCCGGCTGGCCGAGCCGG
>DATMZU010000018.1:0-24276 GCA_035607435.1 Thermoanaerobaculia bacterium
CTGAAGGAGACCGGCTGGCCTTCCTCCAGTACGCCGGGCTGGTGGCGATTCTTGCCGCGCTGACTTTGCTGAAGGTTCCGGGGGCGCCGTAAGCGAGGGCTCCCGCACTCCGGAACAAGGGGCGCTCTTCTCTCGTACGGAAGAGAAGCACACCCTCACACTGGGAGAACGACCATGAACCTCGAAATGACCACCACCGCGTTCGAGTTGCCGGGCTATCGAATCATCCGGAATCTTGGCATCGTGCGCGGCCTGACCGTCCGGTCGCGATCGATCGTCGGCACCCTTGGCGGTACGCTCCAAACCCTCGTCGGAGGCAACATCACCCTGTTTACCGAGCTGTGCGAGAAAGCCCGCTCCGAGGCGTTCAGCCTGCTCGCCCAGCACGCCGGGCAACTTGGCGCGAACGCCATCGTTGGAGTCCGGTACGACGCCAACGAGGTCATGGACGGCGTGACCGAGGTGCTTTGCTATGGCACGGCGGTGGTGGTCGAACCGGCGAAGTAGGTCTCTTCGCCGGTTCGGGCCGGGCACATCAAGAGTCTCAGGCCGCCACCACTGCCGGATTCTCGATCGCGACCGTCAGCTGCCCGCCCTCGACGTCCACCCGCAGCGCTCCGCCGTCGTGGATGTCTCCGGCGATCAGGGCTCGGCCGATCTTCGATTCGAGCTGGCGCTGCAGGAAGCGCTTGAGCGGCCGGGCGCCGTAGACCGGATCGAAGCCTTCGCGGGCGACCAGGGTGCGGGCCGCGGGAGAAAGCTCCAGACGGACGTGGCGGTCGGCGAGGCGCTTCCGGAGATCCGACGTCTGGAGATCGACGATCTTTTCGATCTCCGGCAGGGTGAGCGGCCGGAACAGCACTACGTCGTCGATCCGGTTCAAGAACTCGGGCCGGAAATGGCGACGCAATTCGCCCATCACCTGGTCTCGCGCCTGCTCGGTGATCTCGCCTTCGGGTGAGAGCCCTTCGAGCAGGAAGTGGGAGCCGATGTTCGAGGTCATGATCACGACCGTGTTTTTGAAATCGACCGTCCGGCCTTGCGCGTCGGTCAGGCGGCCGTCGTCGAGCAATTGGAGCAGGACGTTGAACACGTCGCCGTGCGCTTTTTCGACCTCGTCGAACAGGATCACGGCGTAGGGCTTCCGCCGCACCGCTTCGGTGAGCTGGCCCCCCTCGTCATAGCCGACGTAGCCGGGAGGGGCGCCGATCAAGCGCGAGACCGTGTGGCGCTCCATGTACTCCGACATGTCGATCCGCACCAGGTTGTCCTCGCTGTCGAACAGCGACTGGGCGAGCGCCTTGGCCAGCTCGGTCTTGCCGACGCCGGTAGGCCCCAAGAAGAGGAACGAGCCGATCGGCCGGCGCGGGTCTTTGATTCCGGAACGCGCGCGGAGCACCGCGTCGGTCACCAGCTGGACCGCTTCGTCCTGCCCGATCACCCGCTCGTGGAGGATCTGGTCGAGCCGCAGAAGCTTTTCGCGCTCGCCTTCGACCAGCCGGGTGACCGGAATGCCGGTCCAGCGCGAGACGATCTCGGCCACCTCTTCTTCCGTCACCTCCTCGCGCAGCAGGCGGGTTCCGCCGGACTCGTCGGTGAGCTTGGTCTCCTCGTCCTTCAACTTGTGCTCCAGGTCGGGGAGCCGGCCATGGCGCAGCTCCGCGGCCTTGTTCAGGTCGTAGTCGCGCTCCGCCGCTTCGATTTCCTGACGGGTCTGCTCGATCTGCTCGCGGATCTTGCGGACGACCTGGATCGCCGCTTTTTCCCCTTCCCACTGGGCGCGCATGGAGCTCATCTGGGTCTTCAAATCGGCCAGCTCTTTCCTCAGGTCGTCCAGGCGCTCGCGGCTCGCCTTGTCTTTCTCTTTCTTGAGGGCGGCCTCTTCGATCTCCAGTTGCATCACCCGGCGGGTGACCTCATCGAGCGCCTGGGGCATCGAATCGATCTCGGTGCGGATCAGGGCGCACGCCTCGTCGATCAGATCGATCGCCTTGTCGGGCAGAAACCGGTCCGAGATGTAGCGATTCGACAGCACGGCGGCCGCGACCAGCGCGTTGTCCTGAATCCGCACGCCGTGGTGGACCTCGAAGCGCTCCTTCAATCCGCGCAGGATCGACACCGCGTCCTCGACACTCGGGGCGTCCACGGTGACCGGCTGGAAGCGCCGTTCGAGCGCGGCGTCCTTTTCGATGTGCTTCCTATATTCGTCGAGCGTGGTGGCGCCGATGCAATGCAGCTCGCCCCGGGCCAGCATGGGTTTGAGCAGGTTGCCCGCGTCGGTCGAGCCCTCGGTCTTTCCCGCGCCGACGATGGTGTGCAGTTCGTCGATGAACAGGAGGACCCGGCCCTCGCTCTGCTTGATCTCGTTGAGCACCGCCTTCAAGCGCTCCTCGAATTCGCCGCGGTATTTGGCCCCGGCGAGGAGGGCGCCCATGTCGAGCGAGAAGACCGAACGGTCCTTGAGCCACTCCGGCACGTCGCCGCGGACGATCCGTTGCGCGAGCCCTTCGACGATCGCGGTCTTGCCGACCCCGGGCTCGCCGATCAGGACGGGATTGTTCTTGGTCTTCCTCGACAGGATGCGGATCACCCGGCGGATCTCGGCGTCACGGCCGATCACCGGATCGAGCTTGTTGCGCCGCGCCTGGGCCACCAGATCGACGCCATATTTTTCCAGCGCCTCGTAAGCCACCTCAGGCATCGCGCTGGTCACCCGCTGGTTGCCGCGAACGGCGGACAGAGCGGTAAGGAACGCATCGCGCGCGACCCCGGCATTCGCCAGGACACGTCCCGCCGCGCCGGCCTTCCCCTCGTCGATCATCGACAGCAGCAGATGCTCGACCGAGACGTACTCGTCTTTCAGCCGCTTTGCCTCGTCCTCGGCGCGCAGCATTATCTGCTGGAGGCGGCCGGTGAGGTAGATCTTGCCCGACTCGGCGCCGCCGCCGGAGACCTTCGGCCGCTTATTGAGCTCGCGCTCCACCTCGGCGTGGATCTCTTGGGTTGGCGCTTCGAGCCGTGCGAGCAACCGGGGCACCAGCCCTTCGGGCTGTTCGAGCAGGGCGAGCAACAGGTGCTCGACGTCCGTCTCCTGATGGCCGTAGCGAAGCGCCTTCGTCTGGGCGCCCTGGAGCGCCTCTTGCGATTTTTGGGTCAGCCGATTGATGTCCATGGTTCTAGTGGGTTCTCCTCCGGAGGTGTCTTATCCCCTGGGCCGGAACTCGGATTCCGCGGCGAGCTGCTCGAACAGAGCGCGCTCGCCGTCGGTGAGCGATTCCGGCATCACGATCTTGAATTCCGCGTACAAGTCGCCCCGTTCGCCGCCGGCCTGGGGGAGCCCTTTGCCGCGCAGGCGGACCTTGCGTCCCGAGGAGGTCCCGGGCGGTACCCGCAGCCGGACGGTGCCGTCGAGCGTCTCGACCTCGGCCTCGGCGCCCAGCGCGGCCTCCCACGGGGCGAGCGGCACGGCGACGGTCAGATTCGTGCCGTCCACTTGAAAACGTGGGTGGGCGCCCAGCTCGACGCGCAGCAGGAGATCGCCCGCCTGGCCGGTCCCTACGCCGGGGGAGCCCTGGCCGGCGAGGCGGATCTTCTGCCCGGCGCGAATGCCCTTCGGGATCTTTACCGAGACCATCCGCGACCGCTTGGTGCGCGGATCGGTCAGCTGGAGATCCCGCGAGCCGCCGGAGAGCGCCTCCTCCAGGGTGATTTCGAGGGCCACTTCGGCGCTTTCCCCATCGCGGCCGAAACCTGCCCCGGGGTTCCCCTGCGTCGTCCAGCCCCCTCGCGCCCCCGGCCGGCCACCCGCGCCGCCGCCGAACAGCATGTCGAAGAACGAGCTGAACCCTTCCGCGCCGCCGCCGAATCCGCTGAAACCGCCGGTTCCGCCCGAAAAGTCATAGCCCTCCCAGCCCGGAGGGGGGGCGCCGGTCTGCTGGGCCGATTTCCAGGCCGAGCCGTATTGGTCGTATTTCTTGCGCTTCTCGGGGTCTTTCAAGACCTCGTTCGCCTCGCCGATCTCCTTGAAGCGGGCCTCCGCCTTGGGGTCTTTGTTGACGTCCGGATGGAGCTTTCGCGCGAGCTTCCGGTAGGCCTTCTGAATCTCCTCCTGGGAAGCGTCCCGCTTGACGCCCAACGTCTCGTAATAGTCCTTGAACTCCAAGGCATACCCTCCTGATCGGACTTCAATCTTGAGCGGGATGCGCTCAGGTTATAGAACCGGCGCGCAGATCTTGTCATTCCCGGGGGCTTTCTGGGGATTGAGAAAAAAAGAGACGCGGTCACCCGCGTCTCTTTCATCGATCTTCGCGCTCTGGGCCGGGAGCCGGCCGCTTATCGGCCTACGGAGGGGTGAAGCCGAAGTGCTCGTAGTTCTTGGCGATGAACGCCTTCCACTTGTCCGGCACCTCTTCCAGCGGAACGATCGCCTGCACCGGGCAGGCATCGACGCACAGGCCGCAGTCGATGCACTCCTCCGGATGGATGTAGAGGATCTCCCAATCCTCGTTCTTGCCGTAAATGCAATCGACCGGGCAGACATCGACGCAAGCCGTGTCCTTCACGCCGATGCAGGGTTCCATGATGATGTGCGTCATTCGAAGCCCTCCTCGAGGCCGCAAATTCTGGCGAGGGAGGAGTCCTCCCGCCGCGGGAAAATCTTATACCGATCCGGGTTCCGCAAACGTAGCATAGCGGGTGCTTTGGGGTCTTTCTACCGAGTCGGTCGGTCGATTTACTCCGCCGCGAGCGCCCGGTCGAAAGCATCGATTGCGAATGCGATCTCCTCCTCCCCGTGGGCGAGAGAGAGGAAGCAAGCCTCGTAGGCCGAAGGGGGAAGGTGGAGGCCGTATTCGAGCAGGCGATGGAAGACCCGGGTGAACCGCGCGCGGTCGGTGGCTTCGACGTCTTCCATGCGGTGGATGGGCCGGTCGGTGAAGAAAATCCCGAGCATCGAGCCTTGGCGGTGGACCGTGAGCGGCATCCCGTGGCGCTGGGCCGCCGCTCGGAGGCCCTCTTCGATCCGTGCTCCGATCGACTCCAGTTTTTCGTAGGCGCAGCCCTCGGGCCGGCTCAACGTGGCGAGCGCCGCGGCCCCGGCCGCCACCGCGAGGGGATTGCCCGAGAGCGTGCCGGCCTGGTAGACCGGGCCGGCGGGGGCGATTTGGAGCATCAGGTCGCGCCGGCCACCGTAGGCCGCGAGCGGCAGCCCGCCGCCGATCACCTTGCCGAGCGTGGTGAGATCGGGGCGGATGCCGAACAGCTCCTGCGCTCCCCCCCAGGCGACGCGGAAGCCGGTCATCACCTCGTCGAAGATCAGCAGGGCGCCGTGCGCGTCGCACAGGGCACGCAGGCCGACGAGGAAACCGGGGAGAGGCGGCACCAGGTTCATGTTGCCGGCGATTGGCTCGACGATCACCGCGGCGATCTCCCCGCCGCGCTTCGCGAACAATTCTTCCACCGCGGCGAGGTCGTTGTACGGGGCAAGCAGCGTGTCGGCGGTCACGGCATCCGGCACCCCCGGCGAAGAGGGCACGCCGATCGTCGCAGCGCCCGAGCCCGCGGCGACCAGGAACGGGTCGGCGTGGCCGTGGTAGCAGCCGATGAACTTGACGAAGCTTGAGCGGCCGGTAGCGGCCCGCGCGAGGCGCAGAGCGGACATCGTCGCCTCGGTGCCCGAGCTGACCATCCGGACCATTTCGACCGAGGGCATTGCCTCAACGATTCGCTCCGCCAGCTCGACCTCTCCGAGCGTCGGAGCGCCGAACGTGGTGCCCCGGCCGAGCGCCGCGCTCACCGCCTCCAGGATCGCCGAGTGGCGGTGGCCCAGAATGTGGGGTCCGTACCCGCCGATGAAATCGAGATAGCGACGGCCGTCTTCGCCGACCAGCCAGGCCCCCTCGGCCGATTTGACGAACACCGGATCGCCGCCCACCCCGCGGAACGCCCGCACGGGAGAGTTGACGCCGCCGGGCAGCACGCGGGAGGCGCGTTCGAACAGGCTCACCATCATTCCACCCAACCTTCCCGCAGCAGCCGCGCCGCGTCGCGGGCGCAGTAGGTGAGGATCAAATCGGCGCCCGCCCGCTTGATCGCGACCAGACTCTCCATCATCACCCGGTCGCCGTCGATCCAGCCTTTCTCGGCCGCTGCCTTGATCATCGCGTACTCGCCGCTCACGTGGTACGCCGCGAGCGGCAGATCGAACCGGCGGCGCAGCTCGGCGAGAATGTCGAGGTAGGGGAGCGCGGGCTTGACCATCAGCGCGTCGGCCCCCTCTTCGACGTCGAGCGCCGCCTCGCGCATCGCCTCGCGGCCATTGGCCGGGTCCATCTGATAACCGCGCCGGTCGCCGAACGAGGGAGTAGAACCGGCCGCTTCGCGGAACGGGCCGTAGAAACCGCTCGCGAATTTCACCGCATAGGCCAGGATCGCCACTTCGCCGAATCCCGCCTCGTCGAGCGCTTGCCGAATCGCGCCAACCCGGCCGTCCATCATGTCGGACGGGGCGATCACGTCGGCCCCGGATTTGGCGAGCGAAACCGCCTGAAGCGCCAAGTTCGCCACCGTTTCATCGTTCGCCACCTGGTCGCCGTGCAGCACGCCGCAGTGGCCGTGGTCGGTGTATTCGCACAAGCAAACGTCGGCGATCAGCACCAGATCGGGCAGCGCGGTGCGCAGCGCGCGGAACGCCTGTTGGACGATCCCGTCATCGCTCCACGAGCTGCTGCCGATCGGATCTTTCTCCTCCGGAATGCCGAACAGGATAATCGCCCGAATCCCTTCATCCCAAGCGGCGCGGCAGGTCTCGACCAGGCAATCGACCGACTCGCGAAACACTCCGGGCATCGAGCCCACGGGGTGGCGGACCCCTTCGCCCGGGCAGACGAACAGGGGGAGGACGAAATCATCGGGCGAAAGCCGAGTTTCGCGGACCAGGCGGCGAAGGGACGGGGTCCGGCGGAAGCGGCGGAGGCGGGTCGCGGGGAAAGGCATGGCCGAGCGTTCTACCGCGAGTGCGGCGGAAAGGCAACGGGGGGCGTTCGCAGGAGCCGCGCTGCTGCTCGGCCAAGGCGATGCGCCGGCTCAGAGAGCAATCGCGCTCCGCGCCCGCCTGGCCGCCGCCGACGGTACGAGACGTGCCTTGTCCTGAGTGCGGGGCAAACCTTCTGCCCCTGCAAAGAGCCAGGTCGCCGCCTCAAAAACCGCAGTCGGTGAAGATCGACGGCGGACAGGGGCAGGTAAAGCAGAGCGTGGGGCTGGTCGCTGGATCCGGCCGCCCTCCGTGGATGGCGCCGGGCGCCGCGAGCGCCTTTACGGTCTCTCGGTTCAGGTGAAGCTTCCTCTTCTTCATCGCCGTCTCCTCGGGCCGACGTCGCCACCGAACCGGATCGGGTCAGGCCCTATCTTAGGATGTGCGCTGACTTCGAGAAGCGTGACCGGGCTCCTGAGCCGGCGTTTAGTCCGCGATCTGCTTCTCGATCCGCCGGTCGGGTATGAACCAGATGATCGCGACCAGGACGTAGAACGAGAAGCCGATCCATGGATTGACGAACGAGAGCGGGATTGCGACGAAGTAGAGGGCGAGCGAAAGGTATCCCTTGAAGTCTTTGCCGATGGCGAGTGAGAGAGTCGAGTCCTTGCCGTGGTGGGCGAGCAGAGCGCGCACCAGAATCGTGTAGCTGATCGCGGCCATGAACAGGTTGACGCCGTAGAGCGCAACGGGCAGCGGCGCGAAGTGGTTCTCGCCCATCCAACCGGTGACGAACGGGGTCAGCGACAGCCAGAACAGAAGGTGCAGGTTGGCCCACAGGATACGGCCGTTGATCTTGTGGACGGCCTGGAACAGATGGTGGTGATTGTTCCAATAGATGCCGACATAGATGAAACTCAGCACGTAGCTCAAGAAGACCGGGGAGAGCGCTGAGAGGGCGGCCCAATCCGCGCCGTGCGGCACCTTCAGCTCCAACACCATGATCGTGATGATGATGGCAATCACTCCATCGCTGAAAGCTTCGAGACGGCCTTTGCCCATGCTGCGCTCTCCCAGAAGATCGGACGAGAGCGTAGGGGGCAAGGGCCGTCGTCGTCAACGGCGGTACGATAGGGATCGAATCTTCGAGGTCCCATGAGCGAAGCACCCCGTTCGAACGGCAAGACGCGAGCCCTTTCCACTCGACTCGCCGGCCTCTGTCTCGCCTTGCTGGCCATCGGCGCGGCGGCTCCGAGGATTGATCCGCTCGCTTCCCGAGGGATCGCCGTGACCGGGGGCGCGGCTCCCGGTTATCTCGAGGATCGCGTCTGCGCGGAATGCCACCGCGAGATCTGGACCACCTACCAACAAGTCGGCATGGCGCGCTCGTTCGCTCGGCCGGGTTCGGCGGGAAAGATCGAGGACTTCGCGCGCGGCGCGTTCGCCCACGCGGCGTCGAAGCAGAATTTCGAAATGACCTGGCGCGGCGACCGCCTGTTCTTTCGCCGCGAGCAGCTGGACGCCGCGGGCCAGCCGATCAACGTATGGGAGCACGAGGTCGATTGGATTCTCGGCTCGGGCAACCACGCGCGCACCTATCTCTATCGGACCGAGGGAGGTGAGCTGTACCAACTGCCGATCGCCTGGTACACGCAAGAGGCCAAGTGGGGAATGGCCCCCGGCTTCGATCGCCCCGATCACGAGGGGGTGCTACGCCGGGTTCGCCGCGAATGCATGTTCTGCCACAACGCCTACCCGGATGCGCCCCAAGGCAGCGATCTCCACGACGCACCGCAGATCTACCCCGAAAAATTGCCGGAAGGGATCGGCTGCCAGCGCTGCCATGGGCCGGGAGCGGAGCACGTCCGGCGGGCTTTGACGGCACCGAAGGCCGGTGCCGCAATTCGCGCCGCGATCGTCGATCCGGGGGCGCTCTCCAAGCCGCGGATGGAAGACGTCTGTTTCGAATGCCACTTCCAGCCCTCGGTCGCCCTTCAAGGACTGCGCCGCTATGGGGTGGGCGATTGGTCGTTCCGGCCCGGTCAGAATCTCGCGGAGTATCAGGTGGCTGTCGATGTCGAAGAAGAGGGCGTCGCCCCCGGCGATCGCTTCGAGATCAACCACCAGGCCTATCGGTTGCGCCAGAGCCGCTGCTATTTGAAGAGCGCCGACCTCTCCTGCCTCACCTGCCATGATCCGCACGTCAAGGTTCCGGCCGCGGAGCGCGCCGCGCACTACGCGTCGGCGTGCCTGGGCTGCCACGAGGGGCACAAGCCGGAGGCCTGCGGGATTGGTGGGGCGACAGCGCCGGCCGGGTCGGATCGGACGATCGATCCCAAGGACTGCGTGTCCTGCCACATGCCGAAGCGCCGTCCGAGCGACGTGGTGCATGCGGTGATGACCGATCACAAGATCCAGATCCCGAAGGCGGGAGTCGATTTCCTCGCGCCGCGGGGGGAGACCGACCCGGTGATCACCGGCCTGCGACTGCTCGAACCGGAGAAGCTCCCCGGCGCGTCGGCCGAGATCTACCGCGCGGCGACGGCGGTCCGTGCGGTCCGCAGCACCTCGGCGCTCGATCGGCTGGAAGCGCTGCTCGCGACGGCCAAGCTGGCCGAAATCGAGCCCTACCTCGATCTCGCCGAAGGCCAACTCGGCGCACGGCGATTCGGCGCTGCGGAGAAGACCCTTCGCGGCATTCTGAGTCGCTCCCCCGGGCGGCCTCTTGCGCTCGAATGGCTCGGGATCGCACTCGCGGGCCAGGGCAAGAACGACGAGGCGATCACCACCCTCCGCGCGGTCCTCGCGGCCGGCGAGAAGAAAGGCAGCCCGGCTCGCCCGGAGAGCCTCTTTAACCTGGGGCTCCTGCGCGTCGAACGAGATCCGCAAAAAGCGCTCGCCGATCTCGACCGGGCGCTCGCCCTGCGCGGAAACCAGGTCGCCGCCTGGTTCTATCGCGGCGTAGCGCTCGCCCGGCTCGACCGAAGGACCGAAGCGGAGGCCGCGTACCGGAAAGCCTTGGAGATCGATCCCCGTTTCACCAGAGGCTATCTGGCGCTCGCCGAAAGCTTCATCGCACGAGGAGAAAAGACCGAGGCGCGCCGCTGGTTGGTACACGGCGCCGAAATCGCGGCAGATCCCGCGAAAGTCCGCGCCGCGCTCGACGCCATGCCCTGAGGATAGTATCCGCCGATGCCAACCCCCCGAGAGGTTCCTCCGGTCCGCCCGCGCGAGATCTTCAGCTGGGCGATGTTCGATTTCGCCAATTCGAGCTACACGACGATCATCGTCACGGTTGCGTATGGCGTCTTCTTCTCGAAGCTGATCGCGCCGGCCGGCCGGGGAGACGCCCTCTGGGGCAACGCGATTGCGCTCGCCAACCTCTTCGTCCTGCTGCTCTCGCCGATCGTCGGGGCGGTGGCCGACGACTCGGGGCGGAAGAAGCCGTTTCTGTTCGCGACCTACGCCACCTGCGTTGTCGGGACGGCGCTGCTCTGGTTCGTGACGCCTGGGCACGTGGCGCTCGGCCTGGTCCTGTTCGTTCTCTCCTTCGTAGGCTTCTCGTTCGGCGAGAATCTGACAGCGGCGTTCCTGCCTGAAATTTCAAAACCGGAAAACATCGGCAAGATCTCCGGCCTCGGCTGGGGGCTCGGCTACTTCGGGGGTCTTGGCTCTTTACTTCTGGTTCGACCCCTGCTCAAGGGCGGTTTCGTCTTATCGAATCTTGCGGACCTGCGCCTCGCCTGGCTTGCCACCGCGGCGTTTTTTCTCGTTGCCGCCATTCCGACTTTCTTGTTTCTCAAAGAGCGGGCACCGCGCGGACCGGGGTCGCTGAGCTCTTACGTGCGCGCCGGGTTTGGCCGCGTGGCCGAAACCGCGCGATCGATTCGGCGGTTTTCGGAGCTCGGCCGCTTCCTGACCGTGTTTTTCGTCTACTCCTGCGGCCTGTCGTCGGTCTTTGCCTTCGCCGGAATCTATGCCGAACGAACGCTCGGGTTCACCTCCGACGAATTGATCGTCTTGTTCATCTTGCTTCAGCTTTCTGCCGCCGCGGGTGCATTCTTGTTCGGCTTCATTCAGGACCGGTTGGGAGCGACGGCGACGATTCGACTCACCCTGGTTCTCTGGGTGGCCGTATGTCTCGGGGCATGGGCCTGCGGCGGAGGACCGGGAGTCGTGTTCGCGGGACTCACGGGCAAGCAGCTGTTCTGGGCGGTCGCCATGCTTTCCGGAGCGGGCATCGGCTCGCTCCAGTCGGCGTCGCGCGGCCTCGTCGGTCTGTTCGCTCCGGTCGAAAAGAGCGGCGAGTTTTTCGGCTTCTGGGGCTTGGCCGGAAAAAGCGCCTACATGATCGGACCGTTCTTGTTCGGTCAGATCTCGGTGGCGACCGGCTCCCAACGGACGGCGATGCTTTCGACCGGGGCGTTCTTCCTGCTCGGGCTGGTCGGCATGCAGTTCGTTTCCGAAGCTCGCGGTCGCGCCGCGGTCGCCGCGTGGCATGCGGAGAAAGAAGCCGGGCATGCAGCCCAGGCCTGACCGGGTCGCCGCGTTCTCGCGCTGGTTGCTCGGGGTCTTCTTTCGCAGCGTAGACGTAGCCGGAGCGGAGAAGATTCCGCGCAACCGGCCGCTGCTCTTGGTCGCCAACCACGTCAACGGCCTGATCGATCCGGCGCTGATCCTCGGGCCGCTGCCGGTCTATCCGCGCTTCCTAGGCAAGAATACGCTCTGGAAGATCCCGCTGCTCCGGCCGTTTCTCGCCCTCGCGGGCGTGATTCCCGTGATCCGCCAGCAAGACGTGGCGGGTGGCGAGGCCGATCCGGGCAGCCGGAAGAGCGCGAACGAAGAGGCGTTTGCGAAAGCCTACGAGCTGCTCGCCGAAGGCGGGGCGCTCGCGCTGTTTCCGGAGGGGAAGAGCCACAACGAGCCGGACCTGCAGCCGCTCAAGACGGGGGCCGCGCGGATTCTGCTCGAAGCCGAGCGGCGGACGCCGGGTTTGGGCGTGCGGATCGTGCCGGTCGGGCTCCATTTCGATCGCAAGCACAAGTTCCGCTCGCGCGCCTTCGTGATGGTGGGGGAGGCTGTCGATCCCGCGAATGAAGTGGCCGCCTACCTCGCGGCAGGAGGCGAAAGCCGCGACGCCGTCTACGCCTTGACAGAACGGATCGACGAGGCGCTCCGCTCGGTGACGCTCAGCCTGCCCTCCTGGGATCAGGCGCGCCTGATCGCCCGCGCCGCCGAAGTCTGGGCGCGCCCCTCTGCCGATGAGCCGCCGCGAGGCCGACCGCTCGACGAGGAGGTGCCGCTCCGCCGGGCTTTCGCCGCGGGATATCGCGACCTGTCGGCCCGCGAGCCCGAGCGGGTGGCCGCGGTGGCCGAGGCGGTGCGGCGTTACGACCGGCTGCTCTCCGTTTGCCGCCTCTCGGACGCGCAGGTCGCGACCGACTATCCCGCTTCACCCGCGTTCCGTTTCGTCCTCGGATCGATCGGAAAACTGCTGGTCCACCTGCCGCTCGCGGCGGTCGGCATCCTGCTGAACATCGTGCCCTATCAGGTGGTCGGCTGGATCGCCCATCGGGAGGGCCGAAAAGCCGAAGATCAAGAAGCGACCTACAAGCTTCTCGGCTCGATCGTTCTCTATCCTCTCTGCTGGGGGCTGGAAGCTGCTTTCGCGGGATGGCGTTGGGGCGCGGTGGCCGCGCTCGCGGCAGGAGTCGCCGCACCGGTCGCCGGCTGGAGCGCGCTGCGCTTCCTGGAGGGGGGCTCGCGCTTCCTACGGGAGGCGCGGGCGTTTCTGGTGCTGCGGACCCGCAGAGATCTCAAGCGGGAGCTGCGGGTGCGCCGAACGGAGGTCGTGCGCGGCTTGGAAGATCTGGCGGCACGGGTCGGCGCCAGAGTTGGTCACTCCAAGGTCAGCGATACGTTATAAGGGACGATCACCTCGTCGAACTGCTCGGTGAGGTTCTCCTTCACGGAAGGAGTGAATGAACCCTCCGGCCAAGCGTCTTCGATTCGATCAAGCGCCGCCTTGACCTCCGGCTTCGGAGGATTGCGTCGGAACCACTGGAGCGACTTCCGATTCTCCGGGTCCGCGAAAAATTCCGTCTTCTCTCCGTAGACCGCAAGCCGCCCGGCCTCGGTCCAGGCGCCTAACTGGAAATGAGGCGCGAGAGGTTCAGGATTGGTGGAGCGCAGGATCCTTTCGAGCGAATGGAGGGCGCTAAGGCGCACCTCATTCATTTTCGGGGAAGTATCGCCCTCTTGAAAACGGTTGACCGCAACCTCAACTTCCCTTTTTTCCTTCTCTTCCGGGAACAGCACGCCGTTGTTGTAGAGGACTCCCAGGTTCTGGGCGAGCAGGCCGATCTTCTCCGGATCGTTGGCTTCGATCGCAACTCGGAGATCGACCAGCGTCGCTCCGGACTGGAACGCAACGACAGGATAGTTGACGGTAGGTACTTCCGGCACGCCACGATTTGTATCGAAAGGACCAAGATTCTCAGTCATCAGTGCGTTTGGCTTGGAAAGTCGCGCCGTGAAGCTGTCGACACTCCTCTGCTTGAGCGGCAGGTGAAGCTGGCGCCAGACCCCGGCCCCCACGCCCACCACGAGCAGCGCGGCCACGGGGAGGGCGATATTGCGCAGGAGGTTCGGCGGGATCCAAGATTTCCGCCGCTTGAACGGCAGAACTCCGCGTCGGGCTTCCGCGCTTTCCTCTTTCTGGAAACGCAACGATTCGGAATAGATCTCGTAGCAGGGGGCGCAAGTGTCGAGATGTGCGGCCAGCGCTGGACGCTCGGCCTCGGGCAGCTGGCCGTCGAGGTAGGCGGCGATCGATTCGAGCGCCGGGTGGTCGCTCTCATTGGTGTTGGCGGCGGCGAATGGTGGAAGGCTGTTCAACGGTGGATCCCCCGAGGGCGAACGAGTGGCTCCTGCATCTTGGAGTGCATCGGGCTCGCTGGAATTGGACGGACGTAATCGGGGAAGTTCCCTTGCGGCCGGGAAAATTCGTTACAAATCACGGCAATTCCTCCTCGTCCCGCCCGCCGAGGCGCAGGGCCGTCCGGGCGTCTTCAGGTCGGATGCCGCGCTTCTCAAGGCCTTGCCTGAGGGTCGCGAAGATCTTATCGAATCGAACATAGAGCGCCTTCTGATCAA
Organism: Thermoanaerobaculia bacterium; assembly: GCA_035607435.1. GTDB lineage: Bacteria > Acidobacteriota > Thermoanaerobaculia > Multivoradales > UBA5704 > DASYKS01. The sequence goes on from DATMZU010000018.1 coordinate 14,126, forward strand.
TCCCTAGACTTTGCGCGCATTGTCGGGCGATCTCGGAGACTTTGAGGCCGCTGTCGATGCGCAGGCGAACCAGCAGGCGGTCCTCGGCAGGCAGCTTGGCCCGCTCTTCGCGGAGCGCCGCCAAGACCTCCCGCAGAGCCGCGAAGCCTTCGAGGTCTTCCATCCGCTGATCCGGGGTCGGTGTGGCCGCCGGTTGACGTTCCAGCCCATCGTCCCCTTCCTGGCGGCGCCGCGTTCGGACGGGGAGACGGACGGCGATCTCCTCGATCTCTTGGCGCGTAAGATCGGGAAAGACCGGCTTGAGCGTCCGCTCGCATTCGTCGAGTGTCAGCCTGTCGCGAACCCAAAGCGTTTCGAGCCGGACGGCGCGCGGGCCGATCCGTCGCGCCTCGGCGGAAGGCTCCCAGCTGCCCAGCGCCTTATCGCGCAGATCGCGCGCCAGGTGTTGGATGGTGATCGACAGATAGGTTTCGAAGCTCGAACGCCCCTTGTAGGCGCGCAGCCGAGCGTAATCGTTCTCGATCAGCCGAAGGTGGACTTGGGCCTCCAAGTCCTGGACATCTTGCGGAGTAAGCCCTTGACGTTTGCCGATCCAGGCGGTGATCCGCCCGATCAAGGGCAGAAACCGGGTAAACACCTGCGCCGGATCGCGCGCGATCTCGGCGACGATCTGCTCGGGGTCGGAAGGAGGATTCGAAGATCTCAAGCGAAGGAGATCTTAGCGAAATCTTGGTTGAGTTGTGCAAACTTCAGTTTGCGGCGTCCTACTCGGCCGCCTCCAGCACGGCGCGGATCTCCGGGTCGGTGGCGGCATCGAGCAGCTCGGCCTTGTGCTCGCCGAGCTTCGCTCCGGACGCGAGGAGGAGCTTCACCACGTCCAGATGCTTCTCGTTGATCGGGCCGTAGAGGAGGGGAAACCCGCCCGGCGCGGCGTTCGGATCGGCTCCTCCTTGGAGCAGGATCTCGCACATCTCCAACTGGCCCGTGCGGGCGGCTTCGGCGAGCGGCGGCACGCCGTATTCGTTGGCCCGCTTGGCGTCGGCTCCCGCTTCGACCAGCGCGCGGACGTAGGATGCCTCTCCGGTATCGACCGCTTGGAAGACGATCGATTTGCCGGCTTCGGCCGGCGGCGCGTTCTTCTCGTTCGGTGCGACGCCCGCGGCGAGCAGGGCTTTCAACACTTCGAGCTGCCGCGTCTCCGTGGCCACCCAGAGGGCGGTACGGTGAGAGCCGTTCTGAGTCGAAGGGTCGATTCCGGCTTCGACGAACAGCGCCGCATGCTCCGCGTCGCCTTTGGCGATCGTCTGGAAGAACGATTCGCCGGTGAACGCGAGGCCTGCCTTTTCGAGCTGGGCGCGCGCGGAGGCGTGGTCGCCGCGGGCGGGAGGCGCGATCAAGGCCAAGGTGAGGATCGCGAGTAGAGCCAGGGGTGTCGTTTTCATCGGTGCCTCCTCAGCCACGCTTATAGATCGCTTCGACCGCCAAGTCTTCCTAGGTGCCGTCCGGCCAGCGGTTGTACATGGCGAAACGAAGCGTACCGTCTTCTTCCGGCGTCAGGTCGATCCGCCAACCCCAATCCGGCCCGGGAGGAGCCTCGTAACTGCCGAGCACCGAGAAGGTCGTGCCGCTCGGGCGGGCTCCGCGACAGGCCATCACTTTGTCGCTCATGTGCCAACCGTCGATCCAGTGCGCGGTGACGACCTCGGCCTTTTTCTCGTAGCCGATCAGGATCGAACCTTCCTGCGGCGCGCCTTGGTAGCTCCAGCTGTAGTCGAAACGAACGAACCGGCCGCCGAGGAGCGGCACGACCCGGGCGGTCGAGGCACATTCTTCCTTGAGGCCGGCATGCGGGTCCAACAGAACGCTCGGGCCGTGCCACTCGCCGACGCAGGCGATCAACGGTTCGAGAGGGGTCATCTCGGGATTCTCCTTCGGGCGGCGGGTGATCGAAGGCGGCAGGATATCAGGGCGGGCGACGGGTTCCTCCCCGAAAGGGTGGCGGAATTTCCGCCCTCATTGCCTATCCTGCGGGGCATGGACCGTTCCGAAAGCGCCTTCGCCACCCTCACCTCGCCCCTGCCGCTCTTTCCGGGATCCGTCGGCGAGACTCCCCTGGTCGAGGTGGACGGGATTCTCGCCAAACTGGAATGCGCGAACCCGTGCGGGTCGATCAAAGACCGGATCGGCCGCTACATCCTGGAAGAGAGCGAGCGGCGCGGACTGCTGCGGCCGGGAATGCGGATCATCGAGGCGACGAGCGGCAATACAGGGATCGCGTTCTCCTACTTCGCGCGCGAAAAGGGGTATCCGGTGACGATCGTGATGCCCGAGGACATGACGGAGGAGAGGAAGGAGATGATCCGCGCCCTCGGCGCCGATTTGATCCTCTGTTCGGCGCAAGGGAGCTTCACGGAGGCCGCCGACATCCGCGACCGGCTCGCGGCGGAGCATGGCTGGTTCAATCCGGATCAGTTTTCGAACCCTTTGAACGCCGAGTGCCACGAGAAGACGACGGGCGAGGAACTGGTCCGCCAGACCGAGGGCCGGCGGATCGACGCGTTCGTCGCGGGCGTCGGGACCGGAGGAACGTTGATCGGCGTCGGCCGGCGCCTGCGGCGCGATTTCCCGCGGGTTTGGATCGTCGCGGTCGAGCCGGCGGAATCCGCGGTGATGAGCGGAGGAGCGCCCGGCGCGCACGGCATCTCGGGGATTGGCGACGGGTTCATCCCGGCGCTCGCGAGCGACGGCCGGGGAGGAATCCATCCGCTGATCGACGAGGTGATCCGCATTTCGACCGCCGAAGCCCTCGCGGCCGCGCAGGACATCCGCTCGCGCCACGACTTCTGCGTCGGCGTCTCGGCGGGAGCGAACTACCTCGCGGCCCGAAAGCTCGCGGAGCGCTTCCCGACGGTCGCGACGATCTTTCCCGACGGCTACACGAAATACCAATCGCGCGGCCTCGTCCATTGCGCGCCGGGCACCTGCCCGTACGAGCACAGCCTGCCGGCTTGATGCGGGCCAGGCCCCTAAAACCCCAGCGTTCCGTTCTCGCGGGCAAACCCCAGCTGCTGGGCGAGCGGATCGCGCGGATAGGCGATCTCGACGTCCACGATTTCGCCCGACCCGTCGCGAACGGGCGTCAGCTCGGCGTAGACCCCCGCGAAATAGGTCGGGATCTCCAGCCGGCGATAGCGGGCGATCACGTCGTCGCGAACGCCGGGATCGAAGCGGATCGCGTAGCGCTCGACCAGCCGACGGCCGGCTTCGACGTCGCCCGTCGCCTTGATCCGCATCACTTCGGAAAGCAGTCGGCCGACCGCGGCGCGCGCCGCCTCGAAATCGCGGATGTCGATGTACCAGTGACCGTTTCTCTCGAAGCGGACGAACGCGCCCTGCTCGATCAGATAGCTCACGATCAACTGACGATTGCGATCGTGATCCTCCTCGATCGTGTCGCCTTCCGGGTAGCGGTTGAGCGTGCTTAGCCCCAACCGGGCGAGCTGGCGATACGACTCGCGGCCGACCTCTTCGACATTCTCCACGCCGAGCTCCGCGAGCTTCGGGTCGAAGCAATGCCAATAGGCGACCAGATCGGCGCGCGTCTCTTCGAGCGTCGAATAGACCTCGGCGAGATGGACGCTCGGATCGCCTTCGACCTCGCAGAGGCCGGAACCATGGCCGAGGATCTCGTGCAGCGCCACGTGCAGCTCGTGCGAGATCTTGCCCCAGGTGGCAAACGCCTCCACCTGCTCCGGCTCGGGCGAAAACTCCTCGGCGACCCGGGCGCCGCGGACCGCGCCGATCGCCGCCATCGAGGACGAGAACAGCATGCTCTTCGAGCCGCGCGTCGCGCGCAGCTCCTCTTCGTTCGGCAGGTTGACGCCGATCGCCGAGGCATGAAAATCGCCGGTCGCGACGATCGTCTCCGCCGCCTTGCCGACCGGGGCAATCACTTCGAGCTTCTTCCACCGGTCGTCCCACGGCATCCGATGCTCGAAATAAAGCGCGTTGGCGGCGATGCCGCGCATCAGCGGGTCGAGATGCCGGTCGCGAACGACAACCACCATCTGCGCCGATCCCTTCGCACCGCGCGCGTCGCGATAGACCTCGATGAAACCCGAAGCGAAATCGACCTCGCCGTCGCTTTCCAACCAAAGCGTGTTGTAGGCGAGCCAGTCCTCGGGCGCCCCCGTCTCGAAGAAATGAGCGAGCGCGCGAAGCGCTTCGGCCTGAGCTTTCGGCGCGTGCTCCGCCGCCGCGCGCAGCTCGCGGTTCGCGGCGGCCAGCTCTTCGGCGTAGAGCCCGGGAGGGATTTTCCCATCGGCGGTTCCCGCGCGGTAGACCTCCTCGACCAACGTTCCCTCGCGCTTCACCAACCGGGAATTGAGCGGATAGCGCTCGGCGAAGCCGTCGAGATCCGCAAGCCGCACGCCGGAGTAGAGGTTGGTGGCCGAAGCCTCCAGACGATCCATCCCTTCGGGCGGGTTCTTCTCGGTCAGCATCGCGGCGAACGCCGGATCGAACAGGGGTGCTTCCAGCTCGGCCAGGCGGCGGTCCAGCTCTTCGCCGGTTCCGAGCGCCGCCCCCATCGCCCGAGCGTGGTTTGCCACATAGGCGAGGTCGGCGGCTGTCAGATCGGGCAGAAACTTTCGCCCCGTCGCCTCGTTCCGATTGCCGCCGTTGGCGAAGAAGAGTCTCGCGTAATCGAGGATCGGCCGCTTGAACGTCTGCGGCAGACGCTCCGGTACTTCAACCAGCGCCCCGAGCAGCCGCTTGGCGGAGAGTCCATAGTCCGCCATCTGGTCGTAATAGATCGGATCGAGCTGAACCGCCGCGCGCACCAGATGCCAGGCGACGAGTTTCTCCGAAAGGGAAAGAGCCGCGAAGCTCGGCGCTTCCAGCTGAATGAACGAACGATCGCCGAGGCGAAGCACCTCGGGGCTGCGGGTCTCGGTCTGGGTGAGGGGGGCCGTGGGCATCAAGGATCTCCGAAGCTCATCTGAGGGGAGAACGGTACCACTTGATGGCGGCTGGCTTCGACTTCGGGTTTCGATCACGCGGCTGCCAGCCAACCAGACCCGCTCGGGCAGAACCCCCCTTGGAGTGCGCCGACGCGTCGGCGCTTTGGACGATCGTGGTGAAGTAGCGACTCCGGTCCAAAGCGGCGACGCGTCGCCGCACTCCAAAGCGTCGGCGGGGATTGTTCACGCCTGTCAGAGGCATATACTTTCGCCATGTCCGTTGCCCTCTTCGACCCGCCACCGAGCTACCTGCCTATCGGCCTTGGCCCCTACCGGGCTGAGGACTACGCCGCGCTGCCCGACGAGCCGCGATGCGAGCTGATCCTGGGAAGGTTCTATTTGATGCCGAGTCCTACCGCCTCCCATCAGCTCGTTGTCTTTCTTCTGGGCCGCCTCTTTTACGGGATCGCTCGCGCCACCGGCGGCAAGGCCTTCATTGCTCCGCTTGATGTGACTCTGGCCGATCACTCGGTGGTCCAGCCGGATGTCGTCTACGTGACTCCGGAGAACTTAGGGATCGTCGGCGATTTCATCACCGGCTCACCCGACCTTCTAGTCGAAGTCCTCTCGCACGGTACCGCGCACCGTGACCGAGGTGAAAAGCTCGGGCTCTACGCCCAGTCTGGAGTTCGGGAGTACTGGATCGTCGATCGGACCACCCAGCAGATCGAGTTCCTGGTCAACCGAGACGGGGCGTTCGTGGTCGTTCTGCCGCAGGGGGCCACCTACCGCTCGCCCGCGCTCGCCGGGGTGGAGATCGATCTGGCGGCGTTCTGGGCAGAGGTGGCGGAAGCGCTTTGAGGGGTGGGGATGGGTGAATTGCCGCACGGCGGCGTGAAGCGATTTTTCTTATGCCGCTCTGCGTCGTTGACAGCGGCGCCCGGCCCTTCTAGGCTCCGCCAGCCTTTTTCCTGCATCAGCCCGCATGGCACCCGTCTCTCCGGTGGTGGTGGTGGAGAGGGAGCCGTGCTCCATTCGAATCTTTCTCCCGAGGAGGGACCGCATCATGGCCGCAACGACTGGCAACGCTCCGAAGAACATCACCTGGATCATCTGCCTCGTCCTCTATTTGATCGCCCTGGCCGGGACCTTCCACATCGTTTCCCAGATCACCGGCCAGGTCACGATGTGGTCGTGGATCATCGGCTTCGGCCTGCTGCTGGTGGCGGTGAGGGTCAGAGGGCTGTAACGGAGGGAGTACCTACTGCATTCGACCGTCCGATGCGGTGGAAACCGGCCCGGCTCCACTGCATTCGACGACGCGATCCACTGGAAGCGATCGCGGAATCCACTGCATTCTGTCGTCGGATCCACTGGAATCTGCGCCGTTTCCAGTGGAATCTGCGGTCGCTTCCACTGCAATCGATCGTCGCTTCCACCGGAAACTACGACCGCTTCCACTGGAAATTCCGTCGAATGCACCGGGTTCCGCGGCGGTTTCCAGGCTCTGCCTACCCCCCTCTTCCTCTTTCCCGATCGCAAGCAGCTCCTGAGTCCGGGCATCCGACAACGCCGTCACGATCTCGCGATCGAGCGATTCGGGTGGGGCGGCGCCTTTCCAGCGGGCTAGGTAGAGGGTCTTCCAGGCGTCGCGGTAGGCGATCCAGGCGCGTTGGGCGTCGCGCAGCTCTTCGTGCCGGATCTTTTCGGTCTCTTGGCAGTAGTCGCACTTTTCGAACGCTTGGCGCGCCGTGCCGAAGGCTTGGTTCAGCCGGTCGTCGGCGGCTTTCGCGGCGGCGGGGTCCGCCGTCTTTGCCCTCGTTTTGGCGTAGTTTTCGAGCGTGGCGACGAAGGCCGTCGAGATTTCCTGCGTGGCGCTGGAGACGACCGAAGGGTAGATCGTGCCTCCCCGGTTGACCTCCGCGATGCGCAAGGAGTCCGCTTCGGCGAAGGCGTCGGCGGCTTTCCGTAGCGTGGCGAGCGCTTTCTTTCCGGCCGGGTCGAGGGTCTTTTCGACCGCCGCGATTCGCGCTTCGAGCGCCGGGGCGGCGCGGTCGTTGTCGAGCTGCTGGCAGACGCTCATGCCGAAACCGCTGGTGAGCTCCGCGCAGTAGTCGAGGTCTTCGGGTGCCTTCGCGGTGCGCATGCCGGCGAGGTGCTCCAGCATGCCGGTCACCTCGGCCGGCGCGACCCCCTCTTCCGCCTTGCAGAGAAAGTACGTGGCCGCGTCGTAATCCCGGCGGACGCCCCAGCCGTTCGCGAAGATCATCGCGAGAAACTGGGGGAAGTCGCCCCGGGTGAGGAGGCAGCGCCGCGCCAGATCGAAATTCTTCGTCTGGCCGTTGATCCCGTAGAGGTAGTCGGTGCAGCCCAAGGTCTCGGACTTGAACAGGTTCGCGTCCGCCGGGGAGGCGACGGCTTCCGGGCCGGGCTTCCACTTCGCGACCGCCGCGCAGGCGCTGCGGTCGTCGTCTTGCGCTGCGGCGGGAAGGACGGCGAGAGCCGAAAGGAAGGAGAGTGCGGCGAGGGTGCTTCGAGTCCGAGAGCTCATCGATGCAGGTACCTTGTAGGGGCGCAGCATGCTGCGCCCTGGGAAGTAGAGGCCGGGCGACGAGGGCGCTGCGCCCCTACGGAATTGTGGCAGGTACGGACTGGAGTCTCAATTGGGCGGGTTTTGTGGTTCCAGCACGGCCTCGGCGATTTCCAGCGCGTTGATCACGCCGCCCCGGGTGAGATTGTCCATCACCGCCCAGATCCAGGTTCCGCCCGCCGGTCCGGCGTCGCGGCGGACGTTGCCGACCAGGATTTCGGTTTCGCCGGAGGCGTCGATCGGCCCAAGGAGCTTGGGGTTGTCCGAGAGCACGAGGTGAGGGTGCCGGCCGAGCGCCTTGCGCAGCGCGGGCCCCCCCGGATCGTTCGCCATGCGCACCCAGAGGCTTGCCGAGAGGCTGTGGAGCACGCCGCCCTGGATGATTTCGAGCGCCACCGGCGGCTCGCCCGCCAGCACCTCGCCGAGCTGAGCCGCGAGGAGATCCGGCTCGTGCCGCGCGGGGAGCAGATTGAAGGCGAGCTGCTGACCGAAGATCGGCGTCTTCTTCCGGCTGCCCAGGGTGTAGATCCGGCGCGTGTCCTCGAACAGCTCTTCGAGCCCCGGCTGGCCGTGCATGGAGGCGGGCTGGATCACCGTCGCCACGGCTTCTTCGATGCCGAAAGCGCGCAGCGGCTGGAGAAGGTGGGCGAGCAGGATCACCGCCGGGTGGGGCGAGAGAAAGACCGAGCCCGGCTTGAGCGCCACGGAATTGACGCCCGCCACGACGGTGTGCCCCGAGTTGGCCTCCGCATCGGGCGACAGAACGATCGCGGTGGTTGCGCTCGGCCGATGTTTCAGGACCTCACGGGTCTCCTTGGCGGTGCCGCAGAAGAACGCCAGCTCGGAACTGTCCAGCTCCCCCTCCTGCCAGCGGCCGACGAACGCGGCGGCTCCCGCCACGTCGGTCAGGTTGCCGACCTCCTCCTCGTCGGTGGTGAGCAGCAGAGGATCGCGCGCGGCAAACGCCGGACGTAGGTTGAGCCGCTCGCGCAGCTCTTTGCCCAACATCGTCGCGGGATGGAGGATGGAGTACTTGCTCACGCCGAGGCGCCCTCGACCGGACCGCTCGACGGAGGAGGGTCCGAGGGCGGCGTTTCCCGTTTCGGCCAGAGGCGCCCGGAGAGCGAAGCGAGCGGCCCCGAGATGACGTAGAGAATCGCGATGGCCAGGAACGTCGCGCGGGGCAGGTAGACGATGGTCAGTACGATCACCGCGATCGGCACGAGCGCGCGGTAGCTCCATCGCTTGCCTTTGCCGACCGCCTTGAAGCTGCGATAGCGGAACGTCGAGACCATCAGCAGGCCGATCACCACCAGGGCGGCCGCCGTGATCCATTGGAGCGGGCGCTGGTAGTCGGGGTTCAAATCCGGCACGAAAAAGAGGATCGAGCAGATCGCGCCCGCGGCGGCCGGGGCCGGCAGGCCGACGAAATAGCGGACGTCCACGATCTTGTGCTGGACGTTGAACCGCGCAAGGCGGGTCGCCGTGCAGACCAGATAGAGCAGCGGCAGCAGCCAGGCATCGCGTGGCGAAAGCGCCTCGATGCCCCAAAGATAGGTGAGCAGGGCGGGCGCCGCGCCGAACGTCAGCACGTCGGCGAGCGAATCGTACTCCTTGCCGAAGTCGCTCTCCGTGCCGAACGCCCGGGCGATCCGGCCGTCGAAGGCGTCCAGAACTCCCGCGATGAAGACCAGCGCCGCGGCTTTGCCGAAATCGCCGCGCAGGCCGGAGATCACGGCGTAGAACCCCATCACGATGTTGCCGATGGTAAACAGGCTCGGCAGCAGGTAGGCGCCCCGGCGCAACCGGGCGCCGCGGCGCAAAACCGGCTTGGCCTGTGTCGTCGCGAGGGGCGTGCCTTCGTCGAGCGGTGAATTGGAGGGTGCGCTCATGGGTTCGCTCCCGCGGTGTCTGCCGGGGCCGCTGGCACCGCGACGGCGGTCTCGCCGTTCTTCACCCGATCTCCCACGCGGACCTTCACCTCGTAGCTCTCGGGCACCAGCAAATCGACGCGCGACCCGAACTTGATCAGCCCGAGCGCCTGGCCGCGGTGAACTCGCTCGCCCGGCTTCAGGTAGCAGACGATCCGGCGGGCGACCAGGCCGGTGATCTGGCGCACGCCCACCAGGTCGCCGTTCGGGCGCTTGAGCACCGAGAGGTGGTTCTCGTTCTTCAAATCCGCATCCAATCGGTAGGCGGGGACCATTTTGCCCCGGGTGAGGGTCGATTTGACCACCTCGCCCGCCGTCGGCACCTTCTGGACGTGGACGTCGAACACCGAGAGAAACGTGGCGATGCGGTGGAAGCGCCCGGGACCGATCTCCGGCGCCTCGATCACGTCCACCTTCATCACCTTGCCGTCGGCGGCCGCCAGAATCACGTCGCCCGGCCCTTCGAAATGGCGCGTGGGGTCGCGAAAGAACAGCAGGACGAGAAAGGCCAGCACGAGGAAGCCCGCGGCGGTCCGCGGATGACCCAGCAGAAGCAGCAATCCGCCGAGGAACAGAAACGGGAGGACGAAGGGCCAGCCTTCTCGCGCGAAGCTCATGTATTTTCGATCTCGGTCCGGTTCTTGAGAGGTGAAGGCCGTTCCTGCCCTG
>DATMZU010000024.1:0-2171 GCA_035607435.1 Thermoanaerobaculia bacterium
CGGCGCCGACGATCACCAGGTAGACGTGCGGGTCGCCCGGACCGGCGAGGAACCGCTCCACCCGGTCGCGGCGGAAGAGCGACAGCGCGTCCTGAAGCGCTAGGGACATCCCCGCGCCTTCGTAGGCGAAGCCCCGCAGACCCGCCGGCATTTCGTCCAGCCGGGCGCCTAGCGGCGCGGGCCGGTCTTCCTGAAGCGCCGCGTGGTAGCCGGCGCGAAACGCCTCGCCCACCCCTTCGAGCCGTTGGCGCAGCTCCGGCCCCGGGTCGTGGAACCGGCGCTTGGCGAACGTCACCTCGGCGGGCGACAGGCGCAGCAAAGGACGGGCGAGGGCAAGCATCGTCGGATCTCCGAGACCTCTCGGGCGGCCAAAGTTTGAGTCACCTCAAAGATCAGAGTGCAGCTCGGGCACCAATCCGATCCACAAGACTGAAACAAGAGGGAAAAAAGTCGCAACGCGGTAGGATCTGCCCCCCATGGCCCCCCCAAAACTCCCTCTTTCCTCCACCCGAGGAGCCCACGCTTGAGCGCCCTGCCGGGGCTCACGGCGGCGCTCGGCTGGGGAGTCGGCGATTTCCTCTCTCGCTTCGTCACCCGCGAGATCGGCGCCTTCCGCAGCCTGTTCTACTTCCAATTCCTGGGGTTGGCCGCGATCTCGGTCTACCTGGCCGCGACCGGCCAGTTCGCCGCCCTCGTCGCGATCGGCCCGACCGCCTGGGGCTGGATGGCGTTCGGCTGCGCGCTCAACATCCTGGCCTCGTTCGCCCTGTTCCGCTCGTTCGAGATCGGTCTGCTCACCCTCGTCTCGCCGATCGCCGCGAGCTACGGCGCGCTCACCGGCGCGCTCGCCTACCTCTCCGGCGAGCGCCTGGGGGCGGCCAAGACGATCGCGATCGCCGTCGTCCTGGTGGGCGTCGTCCTCGCCTCGACCGGGCGGACTCCCGAGGGGGAAACCCGGTCCTGGCGTCGCCTGCCGCCGGGGGTCGCCTGGGCGTTCGCCGGCTCGGCCTCGTTCAGCCTCCTGTTCTGGCTGCTCGGCTACCGGATCACCCCGGCGTTCGGCCCCATCTTGCCGGTCTGGCTGTTCCGCCTGGTGACGCCGTTCGTGCTCGCTCTGCTCGCCGCGCCGCTGGGCCGCGGCCTCGCCCTGCCGAAAGGGCGCATCTGGGGTCTTCTCGCGGTGGTCGGACTGTTCGACACCGGCGCGTTCCTCGCCTCCACCTGGGGCCTGTCCCAGGGCGACGTGACGCTCACCACGGTGCTCACTTCGATGTTTTCCGCCGTCACCGTCCTGCTCGCCGCGGTGTTCCTGCGCGAGCGGGTGGCCCCCTGGCAGTGGGTCGGGGTGGCGATCCTGCTCGTCGGCATACCCTTCACCCAGATCTGACCCGTCGGCCGGAAGAACTTTCGGCCCGCCCATTCGTATCCGTAGGCTACGGTTTCTTCCGCCCAACGCCCTCCCCTTTCGGAGCCTCCCGATGAAACAAGCCCTCGCCGCCCTCCTGGTCGCCTTCGCCGCTCTCGTTCCGGTCCGCGCCGAAACCGAAACGCCGCTCACCGCGCTCCCCTACTCGCCGTCGCTCTCGGTCGCCGCGATGGATCGCTCGATCGATCCGTGCGTCGATTTCTACGCCTACTCCTGCGCCGGCTGGGAAAAGAGCAACCCGATCCCCTCCGACCAGGGGAGCTGGAGCGTCTACGCCAAGGTGACCCAGGACAACCAGCGCTTCCTCTGGGGTCTGCTCGAAACCGCGGCGAAAGACACCCCCGGCCGCACCCCGACCGAGCGGCTGATCGGCGACTATTTCCAGGCTTGCATGGACCTTCCCGGCATCGAGAAGGCGGGACTCTCCCCGGTGCGCCCCGATCTCGCCGCGGTGGCCGCTCTCCAATCCAAAGGGGAGATCGCGGCGCTGCTCGGCAAGCTTCACCCGAACGGCTTCGCCCGCCGCCTGCTGTTCTCCTTCGACTCGACCCAGGACGCCGACGACGCGAACCGCGTGATGCCGCAGGTCTCGGCCGGCGGCCTGGGGCTCCCGGATCGTTCTTATTACCTGGATGCCGACGAGCACACGAAGTCGATCCGCGACGCCTACGTCCAGCACGTCGCCCGGACCTTCGGCCTCGCCGGGGACTCCCCCGCCGCCGCCGCGGCGAAAGCCCAGACCGTC
>DATMZU010000033.1:0-13355 GCA_035607435.1 Thermoanaerobaculia bacterium
GTCCGACATCCTCGACTACAAGGCGCGGCATCCGATTTTCCCGCAGGAATCCACCGCCGACCAGTTCTTCACCGAGTCGCAGTTCGAGAGCTACCGAAAGCTGGGGCATTCGATCGCCACGAAGATCTTCAAGCCCTTGATCAGACGATTCGGCCGCGGCGAACCGGCGTCTCTGATCGAAGCGCTCCTCGCGGCCCACTCCCTCTCCCCGAAGACGCCGGAGAAGGAGAGCGGGCCACCCCAAAAACCGAGAAGGGCGAGAAAACCGAAGGCCGAAGCCGACCCTAGCCGCGCGTGAGCGGCTTGTACTTGATCCGGTGCGGCTGGTCGGCCTCGGCTCCGAGGCGGCGCTTACGGTCGGCCTCGTAGCCTTCGTAGTTGCCTTCGAACCAGACGACTTTCGAGTCCCCCTCGAAGGCGAGGATGTGGGTCGCGATCCGGTCGAGGAACCAGCGATCGTGGGAGATCACGACCGCGCAGCCGGCGAATTCGAGCAGCGCGTTTTCGAGCGCCCGCAGGGTATCGACGTCGAGGTCGTTGGTCGGCTCGTCGAGCAGCAGCAGATTGCCGCCCGCCTTGAGCGTGCGGGCCAGGTGGAGACGATTACGCTCGCCGCCCGAGATGTCTTTCACCCGCTTCTGCTGGTCGGCCCCTTTGAAGTTGAAGATCGAGGCGTAGGAGCGAGCCGGGACCTCGCGGTTGCCGAGCATCACGATGTCGCGCTTGTCCGAGATCGCCTCCCAGACCTGGGCTTCCGGGTCGAGATCCTCGCGGCTTTGATCGACGTAGGCGATCTTCACCGTCTCGCCGACCCGGAGCTTGCCGCCGTCCGGATCTTCCTGGCCGACGATCATCCGGAACAGCGTGGTCTTGCCGGCGCCGTTCGGGCCGATCACGCCGACGATCCCCGCGGGCGGCAGGTTGAAGTCGAAATCCTCGAACAGCAGCTTGTCACCGAACGCTTTCTTGAGCCCCGTGGCCTCGACCACCAGGTCTCCCAGGCGCGGCCCGGGGGGAATGCGGATCTCGTTCGGGTCGGCCCGCTTTTCGTATTCGTTCTGCTCGGCGAGCAGTTTCTCGTACGAGGTCAGACGCGCCTTGCCCTTCGCCTGGCGGGCGCGCGGGCTCATGCGCACCCATTCGAGCTCCCGTTCGAGCGAGCGGCGCTTGGACGACTGCTGCTTTTCTTCGAGCGCCAGCCGCTGTTCCTTCTGTTCGAGCCAGGAGGTGTAGTTGCCCTTCCAGGGAATCCCCTCGCCGCGATCCAGCTCCAAGATCCAGCCGGCGACGTTGTCCAGGAAGTAGCGGTCGTGGGTGATCGCGACCACCGTGCCGGGGTACTCGGCGAGGTGGTGCTCCAGCCAGGCGACCGACTCGGCGTCCAGGTGGTTGGTCGGCTCGTCGAGCAGCAGCAGATCGGGGCGCGAGAGCAGCAGCCGGCAGAGCGCCACGCGGCGGCGCTCGCCGCCCGACAGCGTGTCCACCGCGGAATCGGGCGGCGGACAGCGCAGGGCGTCCATCGCGATCTCCAGAGTGCGATCGAGCTCCCAGGCGTTGGCGTGGTCGATCGCGTCCTGCACCCGCGACTGCTCGGCGAGCAGCTTGTCCATCGCGTCGCTCGACATCTCCTCGCCGAAACTGGCGTTGATCTCGTCGAAACGGGTGAGCAGGGCGCGGGTCTCGGCGACCCCCTCCTCGACGTTGCCGAGCACGTCCTTGGTCGGGTCGAGCTGGGGCTCCTGCGATAGGTAGCCGATCTTGGTTCCCTTCGCCGGCCAGGCCTCGCCGCCGAATTCGGTGATCACGCCCGCCATCACCTTGAGCAGGGTGCTCTTGCCGGCGCCGTTGCCGCCCAGGACGCCGATCTTCGCCCCGGGGTAAAACGACAGCCAGATTCCCTTCAAGACCTCGCGGTTGGGCGGATACATCTTCCGCAGGTCCTTCATGACATAGATGAATTGGTCGGACATGGTGCTCCTTCGGAGTTTCGGGATGCGGTGCCGCGCGGTGTGCGGTTCGCGGGCGGGGGATTCTACCCGAGCGGCCTGCTGAAACGCCGAAAGGGGCCGCTCGCGACCCCTCTCCTCTTTCGACCCTTCGTTCGGACGGCGGCGTGGATCAGAGCTTGAGCACCATCTTGGTCATGTCGTGCTGGTTGCCGTCCGGGTCGGTGCCGTAGCCGGCGACGATGTGGCTCTGGAATCCGAGGCTGCCGAGGGTCTCGACCGCATCGGCTTCGAGATCGGAGATCAGCATACAGGTGAGATGGCGCAGACCGTTGCCGCGGGCGATGCGAATGAAGTCGTTGACCAGGACGGTGCCGAGGCCATGGCCGCGGTACGCCGGGTCGATCAGCCATTTGATCCGGCCGACCAGGCGCAACGGCCCGCCGTCGCGAAAATGAAGCGTCGCGTCGGCGACCACTTTCTGGCCGTCGAAGGCGAGAATCGGCAAAACTTTCGAATAGTCCAGCTCGGCCGCCCAACGTTCGACCAGCGACCGGTTGTCGATCCGGTCCCAGGCGAAGCGGCGGACATCGACCGGCAAGCGCTGAAAGAATTGAAACAAAGCCTCGGCATCGCCCTCTTTGAACAGGCGTAAAAGCAGACGTGTGCCGTTGCGCAGCACGACCTCCTGAGGAAACCTCTCCAACATGTCACCCTCCTTGGGACGAGACCTACATAGCTTTTCCCCAGCGTAACACAGGGATTCGAGCCCGCGCGGAGGGGATCTCGCCCGGGTGAAACCGCGACTCTCGCCCGTCCGGCCACCTTCGGCTAAACTCCGCTTGCGTTCATCGAGAAACAACTATGAGCCTGCCCCGCCCGCCGCGCGAGATCGCCGACCGCTACCGCCTGGAGCGAATCCTCAAGTCGGGTCCCTTGGCGACCTTGCTCCGCGCCGTCGATACCGAGGCCGGTCGTCCGGTGGTGGTCAAGCTGCTCAATCCGGGCTCCGATCCGGCCGGTCTTGGCCGTTTCGCGGCCTTTGCCGCGGCGGCCGAATCGATCGAAACGGCGACGATCCCCGCGGTCTCCGACTGGGGATTCACCACCGACGGATTCGCGTTCCTGGTGTTCGAGCTGATCGACGGCCGCAGCTTCGCCGGGCTCGCCGGCACCTCGCACCGGCGCATCGCCTCGCTCGCGACGCAAGCTTTGGGCGGCCTCGAAGCGCTCGCCGCGCACGGTGTCGCGCACGGCAATCTCTCGCCCGAGAACCTGCTGGTCGAGATCCCACCCGGCGCAGCCGGCCAACGGCTGCGGCTCGCGGGTCTCGGCACCTCCTGTTTCCGGCGCAGCGGCGTGCGCGACACTTCGCCGGGCGCGCGCTTTCGGGCGCCCGAGGAGGTCGCTGGAGGCCTGCCGACCCTGCGCGGCGACCTGTTCGGACTGGCGCGGTCGCTCGCCGAGGTGCTGGGCGCGGAGATCGCCGACTCGGAAAGTCCGGCGCCGCGGGTGACGCTTCCTTTCAGCTTCGAGATCGAGCGCACCGACCTGCTGCAGAACGTCATCGCCTCGTGCCTGCGGGCGAACCCGGCGGAGCGGCCGGGATCCGCCGACGAGGTCCGCCGCGCGCTCCGTTCCGCCTTGGGCAAAGGCTTCGAGCCCGAACCGGCGTGGACTCCCCGACCGCGGGTGCAGCCTCGGCCCCAGTCCCCGCCAGCGGAGGCCGCGGAACCGGTCTCGTCGTCCGAGCCATCCGTGCCGCTGTTGTCGGCGATCGACGCCGAGTCGGACGGAGAGTCGCTGCTCGACAAGACCCAGCCGGTCCAGGCCAGGCCGCTGCCGGAACCGGCGCCGCTGCCCAAGCCGGAACCCTTGGCTCCCCCCGCGGCCCTGATGACTCCGGAAACACCGGACCCAAGGCCCGCGCCTCCTTTGCCGGCACCCGTTCCGCTCGCGGCGCAGCCACCCCCGCCCCCGGCGCTTGAGCCCGCGCCCGACGACGGACGCGACGCCCCGGCGGGAAGTTTGCTGCCCGACATCGACTTCGACGCCTTGGGGCCACCGGCCGTGCTCGGCAACTACACCCCCAGGCCGGCGCCGATTCCGGCCGCTGTGGCGGAGGCGGCCGCGGCCGGCGCGGCCGGCACAACGGGCGCGGCAGCCTCAGCCGGCGCGGCGTCCCCTCCCGCGGTGCCGCAGACCGGCGGGCCGTACCGGTCCGCCGCGGTCGGCCAGAAAGCCAAGCTCAAGGTTCCGCGGTGGGCCTGGGCGGCCGGCGTCGCCGCAATGCTGCTCGCGGGAGGGCTGTTCGCCTGGCGGTTTCTGCCCAAGCCCCAGCCGCCGCAGCAGCCGGCGCCCGCCGCTCCGGTCGCCCCTCCGCAGCCGGCGAAGGAACCCGCCGCGGTGCGGCTGGAAGCGGCGCAGCGCGCGCTCGCGGACGGCGACTACGGCCGGGCCCATGAGCTGCTGGCCTCGCTCGACGTCGCGGACCAGGCCGCGCTCGGACCGCAGGGTTGCATCAAGCTCCAGGTGCTCGCCGAGACGATCCCGAAGATCGCCGCCGAACAGTTGCCGGCCGACCTCGCGAGCGGCCTGGAAACCGGCAGCATCGAGCTGTTGCGGCGCATCCTCGCCGCGGTGCCCGACGCCGCCGCGCTCCCCAATGTCGGCCCGGCCTTTTCGGCCGACCTCGCCCGGGCGCGCGAGATCGTTCGAATGTTTTCCGAGGTGGAACAGGCCTCGACGGCGGGACGGCCCGCGGAGGTGCTCGAACGGTTCGCGCCACTCGCCGTGCTGCTGCCCGCGGACAGCCCCGCCTTCGGCCTGCGCGAGCGGGCGGCGGAAGCGATCGAGCGGCAGGCCGAGGAGCACGCCAAAAACGGCGAATACCCTCAGGCGCAGGCGGATCTTTCCCCTCTGCTCAACCAATGGCCGAACCGCACGGGCCTGCGGGAACGGGTGGCCGGGTATCAGAAGGCGCAAAGCCTGGAGGCGGGCCAGGAAGCTTTTCTCGCCAACGTGCCGCGCTACCTGAGCCGCCGCCGGCCGGACGAGGGGTTGGCGGAGCTGAAGAAATTCACTCCGACACCCCACCTTGCGGCGCAGTTCGCCGAGTCCGAGAAGAAACTGACCGACCTGCTCGCCCGGATCGACGCGAACCCGCCGGTGATCGAGGCTTCCGGCGACACCCGGTTCTTCCGCGGCACCGTGGCCACTCTGGCGTTTTCCGTCCGGGACGATTTCCAGGTCGCGAACGTCGAAATCTTCGCCGGCAAGCGGCGCATCAAGGCGGAGAAGATCGGCCGGCTCCGCTACGTGGTCGAGATTCCGCCCAGCGTTCACCGCAACGAAGCGATCGAGGTGGTCGCCGTGGCCACCGACGTCTCCGGCCACGAGACGCGCTCCTCGGTGCGGCTCACGCGCGTCGGCACCACCGAGCGCCTGGTGCGCTGAGCCCTCGCGCTCCCGGGCCGTTACACCCGGCGAAATTTCTTCTTCAGCTCGTCGAGCGTCGCGGCGGGCTCGGGCGGCGGTGAAGGCTGCGGCCGGTTGAATCGCGGGGGTTGCGGCCGTTGCGGCTTCGAAGCGGCCGGAAGGGCCGGCGCCGGCCCCCGCTGCGGGGGCTTCGGGGACGCCGACCGGCCGGGGCTGCCGGCCGCCTGGCGGGCCTCGCGGGCCGGCGGCGGCTGGAGCGCCTTGATCGACAGGCCGAACCGGCCGCGCGGCTTGTCCACCTCCATCACCTGGACTTTGACGACCTCGCCCACCTTGACCGCCTCGCGCGGATCGGCGACGAAGCGATGGCACAGCTCGGAGACGTGGACCAGGCCGTCGCGCTTGATGCCGACATCGACGAACGCGCCGAAGTTGGTGACGTTGCTGACCCGGCCTTCGAGCACCATGCCGGCGACCAGATCTTCGATCGAGGTGACGTCGGAGCGCCACTCCGGAACCACGAAATCCGGCCGCGGGTCGCGGCCCGGGCGGGCCAGCTCGGCCTGGATGTCGGCGAGGGTGAAGGTGCCGAGGCCGCGCTCGGCGTCGGCGAAATGGGAGAAATTGACCTTCGCCACCAGCTGCGGGCTGCCGACCAGCTCGGCGAGCGGCACGCCAAGCTCGGCCGCCATTTTCTCGACCGTGGCATAACGCTCCGGGTGAACGCCGGTGCGGTCGAGCGGGTTCGTCCCCTCTCGGACCCGCAGGAAGCCGGCGGCCAGCTCGAAGGTCTTGGC
Source organism: Thermoanaerobaculia bacterium (assembly GCA_035607435.1). GTDB lineage: Bacteria > Acidobacteriota > Thermoanaerobaculia > Multivoradales > UBA5704 > DASYKS01. The sequence goes on from DATMZU010000033.1 coordinate 6,182, forward strand.
GCCGAACCCGCCGACTTCGAGCAGTTGACGGCGGGAGGGAAACGCCCCCTGCGCATCGCGGTAGGCGACGATCGAACGCGCCAGGCGCTCCGACAGGCCCGAGACGCGGCGCAACAGCGGCGCCGACGCGGTGTTCAGCTCGACCCCCACGCGGTGGACCGCCCCTTCGACCGCGGCGTCCAGCTCGGATTCGAGGGCTTTCTGATCGACGTCGTGCTGGTATTGGCCGACGCCCAGCGACCGCGGCTCGATCTTGACCAGCTCGGCGAGCGGATCCTGGAGCCGGCGGGCGATCGACACCGCGCCGCGCAGCGACACGTCGAGGTCGGGCAGCTCCTCGCGCGCCACCCCGGAAGCCGAGTAGATCGACGCCCCCGTCTCCGGAACGATCGCCACCGTCACCCCGGAGAGCCCCGCCTCGGCGATCGCCGCGCGCGCGAACAGCTCGGTCTCCCGGCCCGCGGTGCCGTTGCCGATCGCGACCGCCTTCACCCCATGCTTGGCGATCAAGCCGACCAGCGTCCGCGCCGAGCCCGCGACGTCGGCCTGCGGCGCCAGCGGACGCAGAACGTCGGTCGCCATGACCCTCCCCGTGCGATCGACCAGCGCGAGCTTGCAGCCGGTCCGCAATCCGGGATCGAGGCCGAGCACCGGCACCTGGCCGAGCGGCGGCTGGAGCAGCAGGGATTCCAAATTGGCGCGGAAAACCGCGATCGCCTCGGCTTCGGCCCGCTCGCGCAGCTCGGAGCGGACCTCGTTGGTGAGCGACGGGCGCAGCAGGCGCTTGTAGCCGTCCGCGGTGGCGGCGGCCACTTCGCGGCCGCACGGCGTATCGAGCGGCACGTTCCAGGAGCGGCCGAGCCGTTCGACTTCCACCGGGTCGTCGATCGTCAGGTCCGAGATCAGGAAGCCCTCCCGTTCGCCGCGGAGGATCGCGAGAAGGCGATGCGACTTGATGTCCTTGGCGGATTCGGTGTGGGCGAAGTAATCGCGGTAGACCGTCGCCTCCTCGGATTTTTCTTTGCCCGGCAGGACCTGAACGTGAAGCACTCCGTCGCGCGCGAGCGAGCGCCTCAACCCGGCGCGCAGCTCGGCCGTTTCGGCGAGGCGCTCGGCCAGGATGTCGCGCGCTCCGGCGAGAGCCGCCGCCGCGTCCGGCACGTCTTTGCCCGCATCGACGAAAGGCGCCGCCAACTCGGCCGGCGGAGCCGATCCGGCCGCCGCGGCGAGCAGCGCATCGGCGAGCGGCTCCAGGCCGCGCTCGCGGGCGATCTGGGCGCGGGTGCGCCGCTTCGGCCGGTAGGGCAGATAGAGATCTTCCAGCTCTTGCTTGGCGAGCGACGAGCGGATCGCCGCTTCGAGCTCCGGCGTGAGCTTGCCCTGTTCCGCGATGCTCGCGAGGATCGCGTCCCGCCGGGCGGCGAGATCGAGGAAGTAGTCGCGCCGCTTGTGCAGGTCCTCCAGCTGTTGGTCGTCGAGGCCGCCGGTCGCCTCTTTCCGATAGCGGGCGACGAACGGCACGGTCGCCCCCTCGGCGAACAGCTCGGCGGCGGCGATCACCTGCTGCGGCCGGCAGCCGATCTCGCGGGCGATCACCGCGACGAAACGATCCTCCAACAAGACTTCTGCGCTCATCGACGCTCCTTCGGAAATTTGACCTGGCGACTCACCGAGCGCGGAAATCTATCCTTTTTCAAGCCGCGGAGGCGGCGGCGTTTGCGTGGCCGTAGCGAGCGAGAGGATGCTTGACTTACGCCCAATTAGCGCCTACTCTTCAGACGATCACCAACCTCCCGGAGAACCGCGCATGAGCCGCCAAATCCATCAGGCCCAACCGGCAAACGCCTTCGACGAATCCTTCCTCACCGAGCTGGACCGGTCCGACGAGCCCATCAGCTCCGCCGAAGCCGAAGCCTCCGGCCCTTGGCGCGTCGAGGAGCTGAGCCGCCGAGGCATCGAAAGCTGGGGCGTCTTCCACGCCGCTCTCGGCGTGGAGCGAGGCGGCCACCCGGTCGCGCGGTTCGAGCGCCGGGAGCTTGCCCTGCTCGCCGCGGCCGTCCTCCCGGCGACCGGCCGCGATCCGCTGCTCCGCCTCGATCCCGACGACTCTTCCGCCGGTTTCGCGCTCCGCGGACCGAGCGGTGAGGTCGAGGGGTACCTACGGAATTTCGACCAGCCGCTCGAAGAGGCGCTGCACGTGGCGGCCTTCCTCACCCGATCGCCCGCGAGCCTCGCTCTCGTCCTCGAAGCCGCGGGCAGCACCGCCCTGCGCGACGCCGGCCGCCTCCTGCGCCGCGCCACGGAGGCCTAGGGCCGGCAGCCTTCCCGGGGCCGGCACCTGGGAGTCGGTCCGGGGAAGGCCGAGAAGCAAGAAACCAGCAAGGGCGAGGGAACTCTCGGGCGCCGGCCGCGTTATGTTCGGTATTGGCGAGCGCATGAGCGACCCGAGCCTTCGACCCGAGCCTTTTCCGACCGACGATGAGCTGATGGCTCGATCGGTGGCCGGCGACCGGCGCGCCTTCGCCGAGCTGGTCGAGCGCCACGAAGACGCCGTCGTGGGTTACCTGGTCCGCCTGGCGAGATCGCGCGATCGAGCGGAGGATCTCGGCCAGGAGACGTTCCTCCGGCTGTACCGAGCCCGCGCGCGCTATCGGGGCGAAGGGCACCTGCTCGCCTACCTGTTTCGCATCGCGACCAATCTGCTGCGGAGCGAAGAGCGGCGGGAACGCCAACGGCGCCTGCTGTCGTTTTTCTTCGCTCCGGAAGAGCACGAAGAGCCGGCCGCCCCCCGCGGCCTGCTGCGCGACGAAGTCCAAACTCAAGTGGCCGCGGCGGTCGCCGATCTGCCGCTCCGGCTGCGGGTGCCGCTCGTGCTCCATGAGATCGAGGGCTGGCCCTATGCCGAGATCGCCCGCCATCTCGCTTGCAGCGAAGGGACGATCAAGTCGCGCATTCATCGGGGCCGGCTGGCGTTGCGCACCCGGCTCGAACCGTATTGGCACGGAGGAAAATCATGGCGATCGAACGAAGAGAACCCACCCCCGGCGACCCTTTCGACGATCGACGTCTGAGCGAGCTGCTCGGCTCTCTGCCTCGCGAGCGCGCCCGGCCCGGCTTCGCCTCCCGGGTGGCCGCGCGCCTGGACGAACGCCCCCGGCGGCGCGGCGGATGGCTCGTCCCCTCGTCGGTCGCGGCGGGCCTGGCGGTTCTGGTCGTCGCCGTCATCGGATTTCGCTCGTTCGATGAACAGAGGAAAGTCGCCGAAGTCCGCCGGGCACTGGCCGAGATTCGCACCGAGCATCGCGCGATCGCGGAGGAAATCGAGAAACTGCCCACCGATCGTGAGCGGGGCGTTCTCTACCTCGGCGGCGACGACCACGCCGATTACTTCGTCGATCTGACTCGGGTCGACGAGCCGAAAATCACCCACTCCGTTCCCGCCGTTCTGCGGAATCGCTCCTGACCCCCCGCTTTAGAGGAGAACAACATGAAGCACCGAACCCGAATCGCTTTTGCCCCGAGCGCGTTCGCTCTGGCCCTCGCGTTCTCTTGGCACCCTGCCGTTCTGCGCGCCGAGGAGGCCCCGCCCGCCTCGACGCCGGAACGCCGCGTGGAAATCCTGAAGATTCGCGGACCGCACGACGGCCCGCTGATCCAGCCCTTCGGCAAGGGATACCTGGGCATCGAGCTGATCGAGCTGACCCCGGAGCTGCTCGACCATTTCGACGTCAAAGCGGGCGCCGGCGTCATGGTCTCCCGCATCGAGCCCGGCAGTCCGGCGGACAAAGCCGGCCTCGAAGTGGGCGACGTGATCACCGAAATCGACGGCACGGCGGTGGACTCGGCCTGGGACGTACAACGCCAGGTTCGCGGCAAGGATGCGGGCGAGACCGCGTCGGTCGAATTCTGGCGCAAGGGAAAGCTGCAGACCCTCACCGCAACGATCGCCGAACGAGAGCGGGCCGAGTTGGACCTGGCACCGATGTTCCTGAAGCGGCGGGACGGCAAAGACGTGGTGATCGAGCTCGACCCCGAGCACCGCGGCCGTTCGGGGGAAAGGGTCATCCGCCCGCTGGACCGCGAGCGCGGACCCTTCTGGCGACCGCGCGAAGCCGAGCTCGAAACCCGGATGAAGGAGCTCGAAAAGCGCATCGCCGAGCTGGAGAAGCTGCTGGAGAAGAGGTAGGGGCTTCTACCGCCGAGGGGCGGCGCCCCGTCGCCGCCCTCGATGTACCCAGGTGGTTGGCGACCAGGCCCGTTGCGCACCCAGGCCGTTGGCCTGGGCTAGCGTGACGCGGCCCTTCAGGCCGCACGCAACGTACAGGCGTCTTTGGTTTTAGGCCTGAAAGGCCGTCTCCCGGCAGCCCAGGCCAACGGCCTGGGTAGAAGGCTGAAGCTCTACTTCCTAGTACGCCACCAGCTCCCGCGCCGCGGCGATCACCTTCGCCGTGCTCGGCAATAGCTCCTGTTCGAGCACCTTCGAGTAGGGGACGGGGCGGTCCGGATACGCGACGCGGCGGATCGGCGCGTCGAGCCAGGGGAACGCGGCGTCGGCGAGGCGCGCCGCCACCTCGGCGCCGAAGCCCAGGGTGACCGGCGCCTCGTGGACGATCAAGGCCCGGGCGGTTTTCTTGACCGAGGCGAGCACGGTCTCTTCGTCGTACGGGATCAGCGTCCGCAGGTCGATCACCTTGGCCTCGACCCCGTCCTGGGCCAACGCCTCGGCGGCTTCGAGGCAGGTCCAGGTCGTGGCACCGTAGCCCACGAGCGTCAGATTGCGCCCGGGGCGGACGACGCGGGCGATTCCGAGCGGCGCCGCGTCGTCCCCTTCGGGCAGGCGCTCTTTGATCCGCCGGTAGAGGAACTTGTGCTCGAAGAACAGGACCGGGTTCGGATCGCGGATCGCCGCCTTGAGCAGCGCCCGCGCGTCGGCGGCGGTCGCCGGGCAGACGACTTTGATGCCGGCGGTCTGCGCGAACCAGCCTTCCGGGTTCTGGGAGTGGAACGGCCCGGCGCCCACGCCGCCGCCGGACGGGCAGCGGACGACGATCGGGCAGGGCACCTGCCAGCGGTAGTAGAGCTTGGCCGCGACGTTGACCAGCTGGTTGAAGCCGCACGAGACGAAATCGCCGAACTGCATTTCGATCACCGGCCGGTAGCCCATCAAAGCGGCGCCGATCGCGATGCCGATCGTGCCGCTCTCGGCGATCGGGGTGTCGAGCACCCGCTTCGGCCAGCGGGCGAAAAGCCCCTTGGTGGTGCGGAACGGCCCTTCGAAAGCGCCGATGTCCTGCCCCATCAGAACCACCGACGGATCGCGCTCCATCTCTTCGCCGAGCGCCTGGTTGATCGCATCGACGTAGGTGATCTCGCGCTCCGCGGGCGGACCGGCGGCGGCAAAGATCTCGAGCGTCGGGGCCAGCGCGGGGCGGAGCGCCGTCGAGGGGTCGGGGGCCGGCGCTTCGAGCGCTTGGGAGAGCGCCCGCTCGACCAACTCGGCGATGCGCGCTTCGAGCCGCTCGCGGATCTCGGGCGTCAGCACCCCCTCGGCCGCGAGGCGGCGGGCGTAGGTGGGCACCGGATCGGCGTCGAGGTAGGTCTTCAGCTCTTCCCGCGGGACGACTTTCAGCGAGTCGTCTCCTTCGCTGTGGCCGCGCATGCGGCCGAGCATCGCTTCGATCAGCGTCGGCCCCTGGCCCGCCCGGGCGCGCGCGACCGCCCGGCCAAGCGCCTCGGCCATCGCGTCGGGGTCGTTGCCGTCCACCGTCTCGGCCGGTATGCCGTAGCCGATCCCGCGGTCGGAGAGCTTCGCCGCGGCGTACTGGAGCGAGGCGGGAGTGGAGAAGGCGTAGCGGTTGTTTTCGATCACCAGCACCATCGGCAGCTTCCACACCGCGGCCATGTTCAGGCCCTCGTGGAAATCGCCGGTCGAGGTGGCCCCCTCACCGATGAAGTTGATTGCCACCCGGTCGGAGCCGTCCTGCTTGAAGGCGAACGCGCAGCCCGCGGCGACCGGGATCATCGCGCCCAGGTGGCTGATCATCCCGACATGGAAAATCCCGTGCTCGGGCGCGAGATAGCCGTAATGGAACGAGCGTTCGAACCCTTGCGAGAAGCCGGGGGCCTTGCCCAGCAACTGGCAGGCGAGCCGGGTCATGATCTCGTCGGGATCGGGCCGCCGGCCGTCCGGCTCCCCGAAGCCGAAACCGGGGAAGATCCGCGCCGGGTCGAGATAGACCGGCAGGATTGCGCCGAGGTCGCGGTGGAGAGTGCAAAGCGCATCGCCGGGTCCGAGGGCCAAACCCGCCGGAATGGTGGTCGCTTCGTTGCCGACCTCGCTGTACCACTTGGAGACCCGGCCGGTCTTGAGCAGGTTTTCGAACCGCGCGTCGAAATCGCGGGTGAGTTTCATGAAGGCGTAGCGCAACAGGCGCACGCGCGAATCGGAAACAGGGGCAACCGAGGGGGCGGGGAGGTCTAGGGTGCTCGCCATGGCGCGCGGAGTCTAGCAGGAGGCGGCGAACGGCCTCAGGGGGCCTGGAACCGGGCGCCCGGCAGGGTGGAACGGACCCCGGAACCCGGTGCATTCGACCGCAGTTTCCAGTGGAAGCGATCGTCGAATGCAGTGGATTCTGCCAAAAATCCAGTGGAAGCGGCGACAGATTCCAGTGGAAGCAGCGACAGAATGCAATGGATTCTGCGATCGCTTGCGGTGGAAGCGATCGTCGCTTCCAGTGGAAACGCCGCGGTTTCCACCGGAACGCGCCGCAGAATGCACCGGGTCCGGCGGTCGAATGCAGTGGATCGGACGGTCCGTTCCAGCGAATTTTCGGTCGATGCCGCCTCTGCGGACCTCGATTCGAAGGTGCCGGTCACCGCTCGCGGAACCCCCCGTTCGCGTCCGGCCCCGGCAGCGGTCCGAAGATCTCCGCCGGGTAGCGCGTGATCACCCCGGTTTCCGGATCGGGCGCCAGCCAACCGAGCCAGCGCCAGGCTCCGGGGGAGGCGTAGGTGAGGGCGAGGCTTGGGCCGAAGAAACTGGCGGATTCGCCGTCCGGCAGCATCTCAATCCGGCCGATCTCCTGGCCCGACTCTGCGTCCCAGACCCGCACGGTGCCGTCGTCTCCGCTCGTCGAGGCCAGGCGCTTTCCATCGGGGGAAAATGCGCAGGAAA
>DATMZU010000039.1:0-2624 GCA_035607435.1 Thermoanaerobaculia bacterium
GTCCGACAGCCCGACCTCGATCCGCTGGCGCGGGTCGGCAACGGTCGAGCCGGCGAGGGGCGCCAGCAATCGGATGGAAGGGGCGACAGCGTCCACCCGGTTGAAATCGAGCCGGGTGTTCTTGTCGATCGTCAGATCGCGGCCGGCGATCAGCACGCCCGCGAGCTTCGAGTCCTTCTGGACGTCCACGTCGCCCGCGGCGTAGATGGCGCCGCGAAACGCGCGCCCCTTCTGGAATTTCACGTCTTTCTTGGCGATCAGCGAGATCCGCTCGGACGCGGGCGGCAACGTCGAGGAGGAAACCTCCTTGAGCACGATCTGTCCAATCGCGATGATCGTGCCGGTGCCGCGCAGGGTGCCGCGGATCTCGACGTCGCCTTGGACGAACAGAACGTCGTCGATCGTCGCGTTTTCGAGCGTCACCGGACCGTTCATCACCCGATCGGCGAGCGCCCGCAGCTCGGCCTCGGACTGCAGCGCCGGCAGCGCCACCTGCGGAGCGCCGGAGCGGACCGTCCCCGTGACCGTCCCCTGATTCTGGACGGTCCCCGAGGCCGAGACGTTACCGGTCACCCGGCTGCCGTTTTGGAGGTGGACCTGGTCGTTCGAGTGGACGTTGCCGACGACCTCGACCGTTCCCTTGAGCTGGACCTTCCGCCCGGCGAGCGCGCCGTAGGCGTAATAGGCCGGAGAGGCGGGGCTGGTGAGGACGAAGTCGGCCGAGGCGGCGACCGCGGGGCCGGCACCGAGCGCTCCGAAGGCCCAGACCGCGAGGCCGATCCAGCCGGACCGGACCAGCCGGGGAAATTTCGACGAACCGACACGGGGTTCCAGACACGTCTGCTCGTCGCGCACGGATGCCTCCTCTGCCTTCCCGGATCAGGCTCCGAGCCGCGTGGAGAGAGCACCCCGCGCCCCGAACCCTCGAAGGGCGGACACCGGCCCGCCCCGATATGGATCGCCGCGTCCCAGGCGCCGAGACTCGGTTCCGGGACTGCCGCGACGCCGCTCGAAAGAGAGGCGCGGCCGGACTGTATAGACCTGGGATCAGAGGGGGCTATCGAAAACTTGCTCGTTTGGGGCGCCGAGGAGACGCCCCGATGGCCAGCACCCGGATTGGATCGTGTTTGGGTACCGGGGCGTCTCTACTTGACGGCGAATTTGTCCAATGCGCGCTGCATGCCGGCGAGCACGCCGGAGGCGCCGTCCCCCCGGCTTTCGTCGTAGAAGTAGCGGAAGGTCTCGCGCGGCGTGCGGAGATCCGCGTCGAGCTTGCCGGCCGAGGAGAGGAAGAGGGTCCGGGGAATGTATTGGCCATCCGGGCCGAAGTCTTTGAGCAGGTCCGCGTTCTTGTCCTGGTCGAGCCGGATCATGACGAACTTCTTTGCCATCTCGACCACTTTCGCGTCGTGGAACACGCCGCTGTAGTTCTTGCAGTGTCCGCACCACTCCGTAAAGGCGATCAGGCAGATCGGCTTGCCGTCCTTCTTCGCCTCGGCGACGCCGTCGGCGTAGGAGCGCCAGGCGATCCCGGCGTCGTTCCAGTCGCCGCCCGCATGGGCCGGACGAGGGGGAGACGCGGCGAGAACGCCGAATACGGCCAGAAGGACGGCGAGCGGGGTGCGAAGCAGGGGGCGGCGGTTCTTCGGCATGGGCGTAGGCCTCCAGGAAGGTGTGAATCTTAACATCCCGCCGCGATCCCGCGTGGTAGCGTTCGCGAACCATGAACAGCCAGAGAAGGTTCGCTCTTCTCCTCGGATCGCTCGCCGCGCTCGCCGCCGGCTCGGGGAGCCCCGCCGGCTCCCTCACCCCGCCCGAGCGGCCGAACATCGTCTTCATCCTGACCGACGACCAACGATGGGACGCCCTGGGCGCCGCGGGCAACCCGATCGTGAAGACGCCGAACCTCGATCGGCTCGCGGCGCGCGGAGTGATGTTCACCAATAGCTTCGGCACCACGCCGGTCTGCTACGCCAGCCGCGCCACGCTCTACACCGGCCAGTACAACCGGCGGCACGGGGTGGACAGCTTCGAGGAGTTTCTCTCGCCCGAGGCATTCACCCAGACTTATCCTGCCCTGCTGCGCCAAGCCGGCTACTTCACCGGCTTCATCGGCAAATGGGGCTTGGGCGGCGAATTGCCGGAGCAGGAATTCGACGATTGGCAGGGGTTCGCCGGCCAGGGGAACTATTACGAGCCGGGCATTCCCGAGCACCTGACCCGCCGCCAGGGGCACCAGGCCGCGGAATTCGTAAGCACCGCGCGCGAGCCGTTCCAGCTCACCCTGGCGTTCAAGGCGCCGCACGTCCAGGACGGCGGCTGCTCCTGCACGATGCCGCCGGACGCGGAAGACCTGCATCTCTACGACGAGATCTCGATTCCGAAGCCGCACACCGCGACCGACGCGGCGTTTGCCGCGCTCCCCCCATTCCTTCGAGAATCGGAAGGGCGGGCTCGCTGGTTCGACCAGTTCGTGACGCCGGAGCTGGACCAAAAATCGCGCAAGGATTACTACCGGCTGATCACCGGCATGGACCGCGCGGTGGGCGAAATGCTCGCCGCCCTCGAAGCGCGCGGATTGACCGGACGGACGGTGATCGTCTTCACCTCGGACAACGGCCTGC
>DATMZU010000040.1:0-2309 GCA_035607435.1 Thermoanaerobaculia bacterium
TTCCACTTCTCGGGGTTCGGCGACTTCCTGCTGCGCAGCTCCGACGGCTTCGCCACCTATGAGACGCTCGCCCCGCTCCACCGTCTCGGCACGGTGATCGTCGACGCCGACCGCGCCGACACACTCTACGGCATCACCTGCACCGGACTGCAACGCAGCCTGGACGGCGCCAAGACCTGGCGAAAATTCGGGCGCGGCCTCCCCAAGTCGCTCTGTCCTCAAGGGGGTCTTCCCCCGGTCATGGCCCGCGACGAGCAAGACCTCGACAAGTTCTACGTCGGTACCTTGACCCAAGGAGTCTTCGCCAGCACCGACGGCGGAGCCACTTTCCGCGCGATGAATCGCGGCATAGAGACCGCGGCGATCCAATCCCTCCTGATCGACCCGCAAGATCCCTCTCGCCTTTTCGTCGGATCGGCGAATCGCGGCGTCTTCCAATGGAACGCCGACCGCGACCGCTGGACCCCGATCAACAACGGGCTGCCGCTTGAAGGTTTCGCCGGAGTCGTGACGCTCGATCCGCAACACCCCAACCTGCTCTACGCCGCGAGCCCGGTTCAGGGGGTGTATCGGTTGGAGTTGGCGGCGACGCCGTAGAGAGGGCGACCGCCTCGGTTTCGCGCTTTCGGAAGGCGGAACCCTGCGGTGGGTACCTGAGTCCGCTTCAGCCATGGGCCGAGCTGGAGCTCGGCGCCCCCAGGGAAAAAGCATCGCGCGCCTCCGATCTTCGGAGGCGCACGGGTTCCCTACGAGCCGCCCTAGAACAACCCCACCACCTTGCCGTTTTCGTCCAGGTCGATCGCCTGGGCGGAGGGGACCTTCGGTAGGCCGGGCATGGTCATGATGTCGCCGCAGACCATGACGACGAATTCGGCTCCGGCGGCTAAGCGCACCTCACGGATGTCGAGCTTGTGGCCGGTGGGGGCCGCGCGCTTCGTAGCGTCGGTCGAGAAGGAGTATTGGGTCTTCGCCACGCAGACCGGGTAGTGGCCGTAGCCGTCGGCTTGGAGGCGTTCGATTTGGGTGCGGGCTTTGCTGTCGACGGTGACGCCGTCGGCGCGATAGATGGTGCGGGCGATCTTTTCGACCTTCTCCATCAGGGTGTCGGAATCCTCGTAGACGAAGCGGAAGGTCGAGGGGCGCTCGCACAGCTCGACCACGATCTCGGCGAGGTCGGTGGCCCCCGCTCCTCCGTCGGCCCAATGGGTGGCCAATGCGACCTTGACGCCGAGCTTCGCCATCTTCTCTTCGACCAGGGCGATCTCGGCGGGGGTGTCGGAGGAGAAGCGGTTGATCGCCACGACACATCCGAGTCCGTAGCCGTTCTGGACGTTTTCGACGTGGCGTTCGAGGTTGACGAGCCCTTTCTCCAGCGCTTCGAGGTTCTCGGTGGTGAGCGTCTTCAAGTCGGCGCCACCGTGGTACTTGAGCGCGCGGATCGTCGCTACGACCACCGCGGCGGAGGGGCGGAGGCCCGACTTCCGGCACTTGATGTCGATGAACTTCTCGGCGCCCAGGTCCGCGCCGAAGCCGGCTTCGGTCACGACGTAATCGGCGAGCTTGAGGGCCGCCTTCGTCGCGATCACCGAGTTGCAGCCGTGGGCGATGTTGGCGAACGGCCCGCCGTGGAGGATCGCCGGGTTGTTTTCGAGCGTCTGCACCAGGTTCGGCTGGAGGGCGTCCTTGAGCAGCACGGTCATCGCGCCGTGGGCTTTCAAGTCGCGGGCGTGGATCGGCTTGCGGTCGCGGGTGTAGGCAACCACGATGTTGCCCAGGCGCTCCTTCAAATCGGCGAGCGAGGTGGAAAGGCAGAAGATCGCCATCACCTCGGAGGCGACCACGATGTCGAATCCGTCCTGGCGCGGAAAGCCGTTGCCGAAGCCGCCCAAGGAGACCACGATCTCGCGCAGCGCCCGGTCGTTCATGTCGAGACCGCGGCGCCAGGTGATGCGCCGCTGGTCGATGCCGAGTTCGTTGCTCCAATAGACGTGGTTGTCGACCAGCGCCGCGAGCAGGTTGTTGGCGGCGCCGATCGCGTGGAAATCGCCGGTGAAGTGGAGGTTGATGTCCTCCATCGGCACGACCTGGGCGTAGCCCCCGCCCGTCGCGCCGCCCTTGATGCCGAAACACGGCCCGAGGCTCGGCTCGCGCAGGCAGATCACTGCCTTCTTGCCGATGTCGTTCAGCGCGTCGCCCAGGCCGACCGTCGTCGTCGACTTACCCTCGCCCGCGGGTGTCGGCGTCATCGCCGTCACGAGCACGAGCTTGGCGCCCTGCCGTTCCGGGAGGTCGCGGATCACGTCAAGCGG
>DATMZU010000076.1:0-8458 GCA_035607435.1 Thermoanaerobaculia bacterium
CGTGAGATCGGTCACGGTGTGCTGGCCCGCCGGGCTCTCCTGCCGGTGTTGCCGGCCGAGGACGAGTTCCCGTACACCATCCGCGTCGTCTCCGACATCCTGGAGTCCAACGGCTCCTCCTCCATGGCCACCGTCTGCGGCGCCTCGCTCTCGATGTTCGACGCGGGTGTGCCGCTCCTCTCGCCGGTTGCCGGCGTGGCGATGGGCCTGATCAAGGGCGACGAGAAGTTCGCCGTCCTGACCGACATCGCGGGCCAGGAAGACCACTACGGCGACATGGACTTCAAAGTCGCCGGCACCCGCGAAGGCATCACCGCCCTCCAGATGGACATCAAGATCACGGGCGTCACCCGCGAGATCATGAAGGTCGCCTTGGAGCAGGCGCTCGCCGGCCGGCTCCACATCCTCGGTGAAATGGAAAAAGGATTGTCGATCCCGCGCGGCGATATCTCCCGCTTCGCGCCGCGGCTGCATACGATCCAGATTTCCAAGGAGAAGATCCGCGACATCATCGGACCGGGGGGCAAGACGATCCGTTCGATCATCGAGCAGACCGGTTGCGAGATCGAGGTGAACGACGACGGCAAGGTGATCATCGCCTCGCCCGATGGCGCCGCCGCGAAGCGCGCGATCCAGATGATCGAGCGGCTGACCGAAGTGCCGGAGATCGGCAAGCTCTACACCGGCCAGGTGCGCCGGGTGGAAGCCTACGGCTGCTTCGTCGAGCTGATGCCGGGGACCGACGGCCTGGTCCACATCAGCGAGCTCGCCCCCTACCGGGTGGCGAACGTCGCCGACCTGGTGAAGGAAGGCGACGAAATGACGGTCAAGGTCGTCTCGATCGACGAGACCGGCCGCGTCCGCCTCTCCCGCAAAGCCGTGATCATGGAGTCGCCCGACTACGATCCCGCTCAGTACGAGGGGATGGAGATGTCGGTGACCTCCAGCGAGCGCCCCGAGCGTTCGGATCGCGGGGGTCGGGGTGGTGATCGTGGCGGACGTGGCGGCAGTGGCGGTGACCGCGGCGGTCGCGGCGGCCCGCGCCGGTAGGACTTCGCTTCAAAGGTGTTTTAAAGGGGCGCGAGCGGCTTCGCGCCCCTTTTTCTTGTGCTAGCCTTACCGACCGCGCAGGAGCTTGGTCTCCGGAGGACGAAGGCACCATGGATCAGGAGCTGTTGACCTATCTCGATCGGCAGTTCTACGAAACACGCCAGCGCTTCGAGCGGATGGAAGCGCAGATCGGTGGCCTTCAACAGGGGCTGGGATCCCTCCAGGGGGAGGTCGGAACTCTCCGGGGAGAAGTCGGAACTGTCCGGGGAGAGGTCGGAACTCTCCGGGAAGAGATCGGAACCTTGAGGGAGGAGACCCGGCAGCGATTCGAGCAGGTGGACGAACAGATCCGCCATCTCCACGTCTTGGTCGAAGGGAGTCGCGACGAGACCCGGCTGCTCGCCGAAGGAATGATGGGGTTCAATCACGTCATGGAGCGGACGGAGAGAGAGCTCAATCTCAAGCTCGACGATCTGCGGACCCTGGTGACTCCTCTCTACCGTCGCATCGACGAGCGCGTCACCCACCTGGAGGAGCGGGAAGGTCAAAAGACGCGCGACGTCATGGACCTTATTCGCGAGCGTTTCGCGTTGCCCCGCACCCTGTAGATCGCATGACCACGCCCACGATCGACCGCGACCACCTGGTCGCCTACCTGGATCAATACCTCGACGCCAAACGTGGCCGCGACTACGGTCCGAACGGCCTGCAGGTCGAAGGGCGTCGCGAGATCCGGAAGATCGTCACGGGAGTCTCCGGCTGCCTGGAGCTGTTCGAACGAGCCCACGCCGCGGGGGCGGACGCGATCCTGGTGCACCACGGGATCTTCTGGGATTGGATGCCGCGCCAGCTCACCGGCTTCCACTTCGCCCGCGTGGCCGAGCTGATCCGTCACGAGATCAACCTGATCGCCTACCACCTGCCGCTCGACCGGGATTCGAAAGTCGGCAATAACGCGGTCGCCGCCCGCGCCTTCGGCCTGGTCGATCTCGAACCGTTCGCGCCCCACGAAGGGCTGCCGACCGGCTTTAAAGGGCGTTTCCCCGAGCCGATCTCGGCGGAAGAGCTGGTCGCCCGCTGCACCACGATCTACGGCCAGGCGCCGCTCGCCTTCTTGGGCGGCCCGGACGCGGTACCCACTCTCGGCATCGTCTCCGGCGGCGCTCAGAAAGAAGTCTACGTAGCGCTTGCAGAAGGGCTCGCGGCTTACATCACCGGAGAAGTCTCCGAATGGGTGATGAACGTCGCCCGCGAGGCCGGCATCCACTACCTCTCGGCGGGGCACTACGCGACCGAACGGCTGGGGGTGATCGCGCTCGGGGAGCACTTGCGGGAGCGATTTGGGCTGGAGGTCGAGTTCATCGACGTGCCGAATCCGGTGTGAGGGAGGGGTCAGGCGAGCGCTAACTCTTCATCCACCTCGCGCCAGAATGCTTCGAGATCGAACTGGATCTCGGGAAATACTGGCGAGCGATAGAGCGGTAGTTCTTCGTACTCGGCAAGCCGATCTGGCCCGAGATCGAACGGGGGGAAGGCCGGGGTGTCGTCGAACGGTGCCAGCGCCATGATTTGAGTACACCCCCTCTCGCCGGGAGGCTCAGCCCGCCGCTTTGCCGAACAGCCGGAAGAAGTTCGCCCCCGTCCGCTGCGCCACCTGCTCCAAGGTCTCCTCCGTTTCCTTCCCCAAGCGCTCCGCTATCTCAACCACATACGCCGGGCGGTTCGGCTTGCCGCGATACGGAATCGGCGCCAAATACGGCGTATCCGTCTCGACCAGCGCGCGGTCGGGCGGGAGGATCGCGATCACCTCGCGGACGTTGTCGGCCTTGGGGAAGGTGATCATGCCCGAGAGGCCGAGCGAGAAGCCGTGGTCGATCAGCTCGCGGGCCATGTCCAAGCCCCCGGCGTAGGAGTGGAAGTCGGCGCGGAGTTTTGCGAATTCTGGATCGCGGACGACTTCGAGCATCGCCTCGTTGCTGTCCCGATTGTGGACGACGACCGGTAGATCGAGCTCGCAGGCGATCCGCCATTGCGCCCGCATCACGCGATCCTGCACGTCGCGCGGGGCGTGGTCGTAGAAAAAGTCGAGCCCGCACTCCCCCACGGCCACCGCTTTCCGGTCGGCGAGCAATCCCCGGAGCCGATCTTCGTCGCCTTCCATCCAGGAAGACGCATCGTGGGGATGGACCCCGAGCGCGCACCAGACGTCCGGGTGACGGTGGCAGAGGGCGAGGATCTCCTCCGCCTGGTCGAGCCGGATGCCTGGGACGAGGAAACCCTTGACGCCGCGCTCTAGCGCGGCGTCGAGAGCCCGCTCGGCTTCGCCCTCTTCCTTGAGCGACTGCAGGTGACAGTGGGAATCGATCAGCATTCCCGGGCGCTCACTTCACCTTCGTCCCCGGCGGTACTGGCTGGAGCGGCCGCAGGAGGACCGGCCGGCCCTCGACGGTTGCCGCGAGCACCATGCCTTGAGATTCGAGGCCCATCAGTTTCGCGGTCTGAAGGTTCGCGACCACGACCACTTGGTTGCCGACGAGATCTTCGGGGCTATAGGCCTCGGCGATGCCGCCGACCACGGTGCGCGGGGTTTCCTCACCGAGATCGAGGGTCAGCTTCATCAGTTTCTTCGACTTCGGCACCGGCTCGGCGGCCAGGACGGTCGCCACTTTGAGCTCGGTCTCGAAGAATTGGTCGATCGAGATCATTTTCTTTTCTTCCTTGGCTCCTGCCTCCACCGCCGGCTTCGCGGGCGTGTCGGCAAAATAGACGGCCTTGTCGATCCGCGGGAACAGCGGCGGAATCTCCGCGAGCGGCGCACCCGTGGGGGTTCCGCCCCAGGCGAGCGCGTCGAGGCTCGTTCCCGGCAGGTCCGTTCCCACGGCGGCGAGCACCCGGGCCGCCGCTTCGGGCATGAACGGCAGCAGACCGGTGGCCACGATGCGCACCGCTTCGAGGCCGTTCCAGAGCACGCGCGAGAGAGTCGCCTTCTGGTCTTCCGCCTTGATCAGTTTCCACGGCTCGCGCGCCACGATGTACTGGTTCGCCTCGGCGAGCAGCCGCCAGAGCGCCTCCAACGCGCGAGAGAACGCGAATTCGTTCATCGCGGCCCGGTACTCTTCGGCGACCTGCGCCGCGACGGGGATCAGCGGGTTGTCGGTGCAGGCTTCCGGCGGCGTTTGATTCTCGAACGCCCGGCGCGACAGGGTGACCACGCGGCTTGCGGTGTTGCCCAGATCGTTCGCCAGGTCGCTGTTGTACCGGTCCATGAACGCCTCGTCGGAGAAGGAGGCGTCCTGGCCGAACACCATGTCGCGTAGCAGGAAGTACCGCAGCGCGTCGGCGCCGAATTTTTCGACCAGATCGTCCGGCCGGATCGCGCCGCCCGAGGATTTCGAGATCTTCTTTCCGTCGCGCAGCCACCAGCCGTGCGCCCAAACGGTGGAGGGCAAGGGCAGACCGGCCGACAGCAGGAACGCGGGCCAGAAGACGGCGTGGAAGCGGAGGATGTCCTTGCCCACGACGTTCACCCGCGTGCCCGCCGGGTCGGCCCAGAACTTCTCGTACAGGCTCGTATCCGTACTGCCCAGGCCGAGCGCCGTCACGTAGTTGATCAACGCGTCGAGCCAGACGTAGACCGTGTGCCCCGGGTGATCGGGGAACGGAATGCCCCAGGAGACCGAGGTCCGCGAAA
The DNA here is from genome assembly GCA_035607435.1 of Thermoanaerobaculia bacterium. Lineage (GTDB taxonomy): Bacteria > Acidobacteriota > Thermoanaerobaculia > Multivoradales > UBA5704 > DASYKS01. The sequence goes on from DATMZU010000076.1 coordinate 4,742, forward strand.
CCGACAGGTCCTTAAGGCCCGAGGCGACGAACGATTTGACCTCGTTCAAGCGGCTCTCGGGCCGGACGAACTCCGGATGCTGCTCGTACAGGTCGAGCAGCGGCTGCTCGAAGCGGGAGAGGCGGAAGAAGACGTTCTCCTCCGACTTCCACTCGACCACCTCTTCGTGGACCGGACAGCGGTTGCCGGCGAGCAGCTCTTTCTCGGTATAGAACAGTTCGCAGGCGGGGCAATACCACCCTTCGTGCTTGGCGGTGTAGAGATCGCCCGCGGCCTCGATGCGGCGGATGACCTCGGCCACGCCGGCCTGGTGGCGGGCTTCCGAGGTGCGGATGAAGTCGTCGTAGGAAAACTCCATCCGGTCCTTGAGCTCGAAATAGCGCTTGACCACACGATCGGCGAGCGCCAGCGGGGCCACCCCCTCTTTGGCGGCGGCCCGTTCGATTTTCTGGCCGTGCTCGTCGGTGCCGGTGAGGAAGCGGACCTCCTCCCCCGCCAGACGATGGTAGCGGGCGATGACGTCGGCGACGATGGTCGTGTAGATGTGCCCAATGTGGGGCAGATCGTTGACGTAGTAGATCGGGGTCGTGACGTAGAACGGTTTCATGACGGCTCCTTGGAACGGGCGATCCTACCAGACGGTCCCCGGCGGCCGGCCGCCACTCCGCGTCGCACGCCTGTCACACCGGCGACTCTCGGTCGCCCGGGCTCGCTTCTATCGTCTGGCCCATTCGCCTGGAGCGCTTGCGCCTGGCTCGTGCGGTTCGCCGCCTGGCGATGTCAAACCCTCGTAACTTTGTGTTTCCCGTCTTGGAACGCTACGGAAAAGGAGAGTCGGAATGCGCAGGAAATCTCTGTTCAGGGCCGCCGTGCTCGCGCTGGTGATGGCTTCGGCCGCCGTCGCGGCCAACGCCCAGGTCACGGGACTGTTCTACAAAGAGGTGGCCAAGGACGGCCGGATCTACGTCTTCAACACCCCCGAGACCGTGAAGCTCTGGGAGGAGTCCGGCGACATGGGCAAGTCGATCACCTTGATCGGCCGCGGCGAGAACGGCGAGACGATCGTCGCGGAGAACGAGACCGCCATGGACCTCTATCTCTTCCGCCATAACCTCGATGCCTACGACCGCCCGACGCCGAAGGCGGCAACGCCCGCGGCTTATCCCTCCTCGAAGTTCGGCATCCGCATCTACGCCGATGCCTCGTCGAGGGAAACCAAAGACAAGGGGACGGGCATCAAGAGCGGCGACAGCGGCGTGGGCGTGGATGTCAAGCGCACCTACTTCACTTTCACCCACGAGTTCGACGCGAAATGGTCGGCGCTGTTCCAGTCCGACATCGGCGATCAGGGCGCCCGCCGCTTCGACGTGTTCGTCAAGAAGGCCTTCGTGCAGTACAAGCTGAACCCGAACGCGAGCTTCCGCCTCGGCGCCGCCGACACGGCCTGGATTCCGTTCGTCGAAGGAATCTACGGATTTCGCTACCTCGAACAGACGATCACCGACCGGCTCAGCTTCGGCGCTTCGGCCGACTGGGGCCTCCACTACGTGGGCAAGGCGGCCGGCGACAAGGTCAACTTCCAGTTGTCGGCCCAGAACGGCCGCGGCTTTTCCAATCCGGCGCGGAGCAAGACGGTCGACTTCGAAGGGCGCGTCTCCTTCGTTCCTGTCAAGGGTCTGACCTTGGCGCTCGGCGGCTACAGCGGCAAGCGCGGCCTGGAGACCGATGCGGCGCCGGCCAAGCACACGGCGACCCGCTCCGACCTGCTGGTCAACTACGCCAACGACAAATTCAAGCTCGGCGGCGAGTGGTTCCAGGCGGACAATTGGAACACCGTCACCGCGGCGACCAAAGACAAGTCGGACGGCTACTCGGTCTGGGGCAGCTTCTCCCCGACCGCGGCAATCACCGTCTTCGGCAAGTTCGAGGAGGCCAAGCCGAGCAAGGACCTGAAGCCGCTGCTCAAAGAGAACTACTACAACCTCGGCGTCCAGTACCGCTACAACAAGTCGTTCGCCGGTGCCCTCGTCTACAAGTACGAAGAGGTGAAGGGCGGAACGGTCAGCTCCGGCAACGGCGGCACCGTCGGCTCGACCCGGGCGGGCGCCAAGGGAACGTTCAACGAAATCGGCATCTACACGGTGTACGACTTCTAGAAACGGTAGATTCCTTCGGAGTTGTTCGGGGAGGCCGCGCGAAGCGCACGGCCTCCCCTCATCCTTTCGCGGGGAGACTCGACCATGGAACGCCCGCTCGATCATGACCTCGATCGCCTTCGCCACGATCTGCTGCGCATGGGCCAGTCGGTGGACGAAATGGTGCGCGACGCGATGCACGCCCTGGTCGAGACCGATTCCAACCTCGCCGAGCGGGTGATTCGCGCCGACGTCTCGATCGACCTGCAGGAGAAAAATCTGGACGAGGCGAGCCACGCGGTCCTGCTGCGCCACCAGCCGACCGCCGGAGACCTTCGCTGCCTGATCGCGGTCATGCGCAGCACGACCGACCTCGAACGGGTGGGCGACGCCGCGGTGAACATCGCCCAGGCGGTCGTCCAGCTCAACGAAGAGCCGCCGCTCGAACGCTACCTCGACCTGCCGAAAATGGCCGACCTCGCCCTCGGCCAGGTGCGCGCGAGCCTGGACGCCTTCCGGAATCGCAACGTCGAGGCGGCGCTCGATGTCTGCAAGAAGGACGACGACATCGACCGCCTCTACGAGCAGCTGTTCCGCATCCTGGTCACCTACATGATCGAATCCCCGGCCAACGTCCGCCGTTCGCTTCACTTGTTGCTGATCGCGCGCAATCTCGAACGGATCGCCGATCACGCGACCAACCTGGCCGAAAACGTCGTCTACTACGTCGAGGGATTGGACATCCGGCACTCGCAGCTTCGCAAGTAGCCGCGGGGGCCGTCAGGGATTCCGGAGCCCCGGAACCGCGCCGATCCGGGCCTAGCTCGACGAGGCGGCGGATACGGGGGTTGCCGGAACCGCCAGCAGTTCCCGCAGCGCCTCGGCGATTCGCTGCGGGTTGGGTACCGGCGCCACTTCGAGCAGGCGCGAACGCCCCGAAAGAACCCGCAGGCTGTCGGTCGAAGTACCCTCGGCGATCAGCGCCAGGATCGGCAGATCGGCGGACGCCGGGTCGGCGCGCAGGCGCAGGACGGTCTGATAGCCGTCCATCTCCGGCAGGTCGAGACAGATGACCAGCGCGCACGGGTGGACCCAGGCGAGGATCTCCAAGGTTTCCGGACCGTCGCGGGCCGTGAGCGGACGCAGTCCGGCTTCTTGGATCGCGGCGGCCAGAATCCGTTGCCGCTCCGGCCGATGATCGACCAGCAGGACCGGCGCCGGCTTCGCCGCGGCGGAGGGCGGAGCGTGGCGGGCGACGACTTCGAGCAGAATTTCGCGCACCGGCGGCTTGATCAGGTAATCGACGGCGCCGAGCGCGAAGCCGCGGCGGCGTTCGTCGAGGTCGGAGACCACCACCACGGCGGGCGCCTGATCCTCTCCGCGGTCCTTGCCCAGCATTTCGAGCAGACGCCAGCCCGCCGATTGCCCGGAGAGCACTTCGAGCAGCACTAGATCGGGGGACAGGGCGCGGATTTTCGCCGCGGCCGTCGGCTCCCACGGCATGGCGACCACGTCGTAGCCCTCGGCCGCGATCTGGCTTTCCAGCAGCTCGCGCCAGCCGGCGTCGTCTTCGACCACCAGG
>DATMZU010000086.1:0-8573 GCA_035607435.1 Thermoanaerobaculia bacterium
TGGCGACCGGCTACGGCGGCGTGACCGATTTTCTCGACGAGACGACCGGCTTTCCGGTCGGCCATTCTCTCGTCCGGCTGGAGCGCGACCACCCCCCGTATCCCGCGGGCGCGGTCTGGGCCGAGCCCGATCTCGACGACGCGGCGGACCAGATGCTCCGCGTGCTCGAAGATCCGGACGAAGCCGCCGCGCGCGGCGCCGCGGGCAAAGCGAAGGTGGAGGCGATCTACGGCATCGAAGCCGCCGCCGCGCGCTTCGCCGCCGAGATCGAGCGGATCTACGGCCAGCTCCATGCCGGCGGCAAGGCCGGCCCGGCCGATACGCTCGGCAGGTAGCGGCTCATTTTGTCCCGCAGCGACTGGCCGCTGCCGAAGGCGCCCGAAGGAGCGAGGAGGCAAAATGAGCCACTACCTGGCCACCCGGCGCGAGGCTGATCCGGCATGACGCCCGCCGAGGCGCTGCTGCTCGGCGGCTCCGCGTTCGGCGCGGGGGTGATGAACTCGATCGCCGGAGGCGGCACGATCCTCACCTTCCCCGCCCTGATCGCCTTCGGTCTGCCGGCGATCTCCGCCAACGCCACCTCGACCGTGGCCCTGCTGCCCGCCTCCGCAAGCAGCATGGCCGGCTACCGGCGCGAGGTGGAGAGCCACACCGCGTGGCTGCGCGCGCTGTTTCTCCCCAGCCTGATCGGCGGCGCAGCCGGGTCGGTGCTGTTGCTGAGCACCCCCGAGAAGCTGTTCGCGCGCCTGGCGCCCTGGTTGATTTTGTTTGCGACCGGGTTGTTTTTGGTGCAGGGGGCTTTGGCTCGGCGGAAGGGCAAAAAGGACCTCAAGGACGGCAAGGACCCCAAGGACAAAAGCGGCGAGAGCGTGGGCCTGCCGGCGGGACGATTCTGGGGCGCCGCGGGGGCTCAGCTGGGGATCGCGGTGTACGGCGGGTACTTCGGCGCGGGGATCGGCATTCTCATGCTGGCGCTGCTCGGTTTTCTCGGGCTGTCGGACATCCACGCGATGAACGGGCTCAAAAACTTCTTCAACCTGTGCATCAACCTGATCGCCGCGGGGCTGTTCATCGCCCGCGGCGCCGTGGTCTGGCCGGTCGTCCTGGTGATGCTCCCCTGCGCCATCCTCGGCGGCTACGGCGGCGCCCGCCTGGCCCGCTACATCGGCCGCGAACGGGCGCGCGCCGCGGTGGTGGGCATCGGCATCGCGATGGCGGCTTTGTTGTTCTGGCAGCAGGGGCGCTGAGATTTTGTCGTAGCATGGTAGCCGTGCTACCGTACTATCGTGATCCGCTCGTTCAAGGCCCAGGGCACCGATGACATCTTCTACGGCAGGAACACCAAAGACGCTCGGCGTAGTTGTCCACAGAATCTGTGGGTGGTCGCGAGCCGAAAGCTCGACCAGCTTGATTCTGCGAAGAACCTCGAAGATCTACGCCTTCCGCCCGGCAACCGGTTGGAGGCACTTTCAGGGGACCGCAACGGCCAGCACAGCGTCCGGATCAACGACCAGTACCGGGTGTGCTTCGTCTGGGTGGATAGCGAACCGGATGAGGTCGAGATCGTCGACTACCACTGAGATAGTGAGGCACTTATGATTCGAGTCCCGACGCACCGCGAGCCCACTCATCCGGGAGATATGCTTCTGGAGGAGTTCCTGAAACCCATGGGCCTCTCCCAAAGAGACCTGGCGGATGGGATCCATGTACCCTACCAGCGGGTCAACGAGCTGGTGAACAAGCGACGTGGAGTGACTCCGAGCACAGCGCTTCGCCTTTCGAAGTTCTTTGGCACGTCGCCGGATTTCTGGATGAACCTCCAACTTCGCTGGGATCTCTATCGAGCTAACCTCGAAGAGGCTGCGGAGCTGAAGCTCATCCGAAAGATCAAGACGAGTGGCGAGGCCGTCGCCTCGGCCCACTGAAGCGCCTGCTTTCGCGTCCATTTGCCTTCGGCGAAGGGCTTGCCCGTCGCCCGGCCGGCGCTCTTTGATCTTCCCCTCCTTTCGACTGGCTCGCATCCTGCACAAACGAAGCTCCAACCGGACGGCAAACCGGCCGCTCCGGAACATGCCCTGGGCTTCGGGCGGATGACCTCGGAAATTTCTGCTGCCGAGCCCGGAAAAGGAGGTCCATCATGGCGACTCTGGACACCCAAAAGAGAGATCGTCTGTCGAGCCGATCCTTCGCTTTCCCCAAGCAGCGCAAAGAGCCGATCGAAGACGCCGCGCACGTTCGCAATGCGATCGCCCGTTTCAATCAGGTCGAGGACGTGAGCGACGCGGAGCGCAACGCCGCCTGGAAACGGATCAAGACGGCGGCTAAGAAGTTCGGGGTTGAAGTCAACGAGAAGAGCTGGCGGGAGCTGGGCAAGGACTGAGGTCGGCGCCATGGCTCGATTCGCTCCGCGAGCTTTCCTCCGCCTCCGCGTCGCCGGTCTCGCGGCGTGCCTTCTTTCGGCCCTGGTCCCTTCCGGCGCGCTTCGCGCGGACGGAGTGGCCGTACGGCAGACGGAAGGCACGCTTCACGGTTTCCTGATTCTCAGCACTCTGGCCGGAAAGCGGATCGCGAACGGCGACCTCACGCAGACCGTGCACGGAGGTCGGATCACCAGCACGCTCGCGTTCCATTTCCGCGACGGTTCGCTCCACGAGGAAACCGCGGTCTTTTCCCAAAGCCACCAGTTCCAGCTGGTGACCGATCACCTGGTCCAGAAAGGTCCTACCTTTCCGCGCCCGATGGACGTCAGGGTCGACCGCGCCAGCGGCAAGGTGACCGTTCGCACCACCGACGACGACGGAAAAGCGAAGGTCATCGAGGAGCGCCTCCAGCTGCCTCCGGACCTGGCCAATGGGGTTCTCTTGACGCTGCTCAAGAACATCCCGCGCGGCGGGAATCTCACCCTCCCGATGCTCGCCACCTCCCCGAAACCCCGGCTGGTGAAGCTCCAGGTGACTCCGGCGGGCCAAGACTTGTTCACGATCGGCGGCGCAAAGCGCAAAGCCACGCACTACGTGATCAAAGTCGAGCTGGGAGGCATCGCGGGCCTGGTGGCACCGCTGATCGGCAAGCAGCCGCCGGACAATCACGTCTGGATCATGGGCGGAGTCGTCCCGGCGTTCGTGAAATCGGAGGCTCCTCTCTACGCCGAAGGCCCGCTCTGGCGAATGGAGCTTGCGAGTCCGGTCTGGCAGTGATCGGAGTCCCCGAAAATCGAAGCCTCGCGGGAAGTCACGCGAAGCCACGCGAGGCTTCCCGAGCGAGCCACGCAGTTCGGCAACCAAGTCACGCAAATTGGGGAGAAACTACCCAAGAATCCTCAGAAACCACCGATCCGCCCGGTGAAGCCACCGAGAAATTCGCTGAAGCCACCGAGAAATTCGCTGAAGCCACCGAGAAAATCACTGAAGCCACACAGCGGAGGGGTGAAGCCACGGAGTTGGTCGGTGAAGCCACGCACGGAGGCGGTGAAGCCACACACCGAACCGCAGAAATCACCGAGCTTTCGGGTCAAGCCACTGAGAAATACGCCAAAGTGGCAGGAAAATACGGTCAGCTCGTCGGCGAAGCCAGTCGCTTGCGTGACTTGAGCGAATTTCTGCGTGGCTTCAGGGGTTTTCTCGGTGGCTTCAGCGAATTTCTCAGTGGCTTCAGTGAATTTCTCAGTGGCTTCACCGAATTCGTCTGTGGCTTCAGCAGCCCGCTCTGTGGCTTAAGGACTCGCCACGGTGGGTCATGTCCTAGGAGTGTGTGGGTGCTGAGGTCGGCGGGCGGTGCGGCGTGCCCGGCGGGCGATATTGGCCCGTGCTTCAGCCTCCCGTCCCGGTATGGCCGGGTACGGTCGGGCCCGGATCGTCATCCCCGCTGCCGCCGACGGCCGAGTGACCGCCGCCCGCAACTGCCGTCACCTCTACATCCTTCACCGGCCCCCGCTTCGCGCTCTTCTTCATGGCGTCCTCCGTTCGCCTGATTCTACTCTCGCCCGCCGAGCGTTGCCCGCTTCGGGCCGCCCCATTTTGCCGCGCCACGCTTGACTCTAGGGACATTTTGACCCAAAATCCAAGATCATGGATACGCTATACGAAATCCTCAAAGAGCTTAGGGTCATAAGTCGGAAACTGGATCGCTCGGTAACTCCGGGTAACGAAACCCTTTCGCCGCCTCTGCCGCCTCCTCCTGTTCCTGGCGCTCGAGGGCAGGGTCCACGGTCCACGGTCTCTCTGCTTTGTACAGATCAAACGCGAGAAGAGCAACGTCTTGAACAGCGCTAGAAAGACGATCCTTCTCGGCTAGGTGTAACAGATCGACCAGGAGGTCTAGGGCCGCGCCTCCCAGGCTTGTCCCGTCGGTGCGGTAGTTGTAGTTCATATCAAGAAACTGCCTGACCCTCTCGGCGCGCTCCTCGTTGACTCGCCTCTGTCTCTGACCGCGTATTCCGCTCAAATCCATTTTCCCCTCCTTTCTGGGGCAAGCTTACTCCCGCCCGCCCCTTCCGCGTCGTAGAATCTCCGGAAATCTTCCTATGCTTTCGCGAGATGTTTTGTCGGGGGGTGCGTGGCGCGCCGCAAGGATTGGCCGGAGATCGAGGCGCGAGCGCGCCTTTTGATAGGCGATGGCGAGACCGTCCGCGGCGCCTGTGACCGACTGGCAGTCGAAACCGGCGTCAGCCCTCGCACGCTTCGCAACCGCCTCATGATCGCCGCCGCGAACGGCGTACCGATGGCCGCGGAACCTCGACGTTATTCCTCGCACGTCTCGATGCAGCCCTTCCGACTGAAGGACGGCTCACAACCGAAGTCGCTCGGCGAAGCGCTGGCCGGGATCGAGGCGCGACGCGAGGAGAACGAGAACCTCCGGCGGATCGTGCGAGAGGAAATTGAACTCGCTTTCGCGCGCGAAAGAGCCCGCCGGTCCCTGAAGCCGAAGAAACCGAATCGGGCCACTTCCGGGCCATCCTCGAAGACAAGGAAGAAAACCGAATAAGGCGAAGACGTTTCCGTGACGCTCGATTTCGGGCCACTTTCGGGCCATTTCGGGCCACCTAAGCGCTTGTTGACAAAGGGCTTCCGCCGCACCTAACCTCCAGAAACACGAAAGCCCCGGAAGCGGCGCCAACCGCAAAACCGGGGCATTTCGAGACCGACACGGGGAATCCCCGGCCGGGTGCGGCAACTAGACAATCCGCACTTTAAGCCGTGGCGCTCCCCGGGTCAATACCGGAGGTCCGCCCATGGCAGGACTACGCCCCGCAGCTCGCCCGCGACCGCCCTTCCGCTGGAAGCGTGGCCTGCTACGCCCTTGCCGGCCCCGCGACTGCATACCGGCCGGGCGGCAGGGGGAGGCGGCGGGTGATCTATTTCCGCTTCCCCTTGCCGCCCATTCCTTCGACTTCCTCACGCGCCGCGCGAAGTAACGCGCTACGCATCCATCCCGAGCGGTTGAGCCCCGCGTGATCTGCCGCGCGGTCCATGAGGTCGAGTTGTTCCGGCTCGAAGCGGAGTAAGACGCCTTGAGAGTGCCGCCGATTCGGTTGTTCGTCGCCCATGCCGTACATGCTAGCCGAAAGATATCCATTGGCGCAAGATTCCTCTTGACTAGTGGATATCCATTGGATATGATCCTCTCAGAGATCGAGACCAGCCATGAACCCCTTCGCCCCCAACGCACCGACCTGCCCGAGCTGCTCGGGTCGCGCGATCCGTTGGGGCAAGGACCGGGCGGGGAACCAGCGCTACAAGTGCAAGGCTTGCGGCGCGGCGTTCGCCGATATCCCGGTCCGTCCGCTCGGCCGGATGCGTCTCTCGATCGAGAAGGCGACCTTGTGCGTCTCGCTCCTGACCGAAGGATCTTCGATCCGATCGGCGGAGAGAATCTCCGGCGTCCACCGCGACACGATTTGCCGCCTTCTGCGCGTCGTCGGCGACAAGTGCTCGGACCTGCTCGGGCGCCTCGTGCATCAGGTACCGGTCAAGGACGTTCAGTGCGACGAACTGTGGAGCTTCGTTGCGATGAAAGAGAAGACGAAAGTTCGGAAGGGAATCGTCGATGCCGAGATCGGCGACGCGTATTCCTACCTTGCGGTAGAGCGCGAGTCCAAGCTTCTGCTCGCGCACCATGTTGGCCGCCGGACTTCCGAGGACGCGAACATCTTCGCCGCAAAGCTGGCGACCGCCGCCACCCCGGCGAACGGCCAGCGCTACCAGATCTCGACCGATGCGTTCCACGGCTATGCGGGCGCCTTCGAACAGCACCTCGGCGGCACCGTGGACTATGGGCAGATCGTTAAATCGTTCGTTGGCGGAGGATTGGATAGCGACCGGCGGTACAGCCCGCCGTCGATAATAGCGATCGAGAAGCGGGCCATCTCTGGCGATCCGGTGGCCGAGAAGATTTGCACGAGCCACGTCGAGCGGGTCAACCTACACGTTCGGATGATGACGCGGAGATTTACCCGGTTGACGACCGCCTTCAGCAGGAAGCATGCGAACCTCCGCGCCGCGGTCGCGCTCTTTGTCGCGTCCTATAACTTCACTTGGATGCACTCGGCGCTTCGTTGCACTCCGGCCATGGCGGCCGGGATCGCTCGCAAGCCGTGGTCGGTGCGGGAACTGGTGACGGCCTAAAAACGCTATTTATTCCGGTACAACTTGGCGATTTCCGAAATCCCAAGACCGAGCATGACAAATACAGTGATAAACGCTGTCGTGCTTAGGTTGTCGCCCGAGAGTGCCTCCAGGTATGGCGGCTTAGTGAGCATAAATACGCAAAAGATCGTTAGGGCGGTGGAAATCATTAAAAAGCCCAAGGCGGCCCTGACGACATCTTGCAGAGGCACCCATTGCTTCAGCTTGGCCCGTCTATGTATGGCAATCACGCCAATCAATAGCATTATTGCCAGGTTGGACACCCGATAATCAACATGATCGAGATACGCTCGACCGATCAAATCTAGATTGATGTCCACGCCTCAATGACTCTCGATTAGAGGAGCGAATCGGGTGGCAATCATTGAGCCCGCCGCCGCGCCGATCAATGCTCCAGGTACTCCAGAAAAGTGAAGGGCGAGAGTTCCGACAAGTAGACCACCTAGAATGGCAAGCGCTCTGCGCAGGTTGAATCGGTCCTCGTCATCGCTTTCAATTCGGCTCGTCACGCGCGCAACCTCTGCCTCTAGTTCTTCCTGTATACCCTTAAGGCCAGGGAGCGCCTCTTCAAGGGTCCGCATTCCAGACATGGCCGCGAACTGCTCTGCGGTCAACCGCTGAGGCACTATCGCGTTCAGGGCCTCCAGCCCCTCCCTAAAGGCATCGAGGGCAGTTTGGTTGAAGGCTCGAATGAACTCGGCATCCTCAAGTAGCGCTGTATGTTGACCGGCGAGAATTCGCGCCTTCGGATTGCGGCGTCGAAGATCACGAAGAGAAGCCTTGACTTCAGAGGCTTTCCTATCCCAGAAGTCAACAGAGGCTTGCTGAGTCGCGACCCCCTCAACTGCGACCCTGCGGATGCTCGCGAGGTTGTCTTCCAGAATGCCCTCACGCTTGATGTCGGATACCATGCGAGCAAAGCCGCTCGCTATGTCCTCAGCTTGCCGCTTGAGGTGGGCATAGCGCTCTGCGGCCCGGATTCTGTCTTTGCCGTCCTCTTCGTTCATCGTGGCCACGTAGGCCGATATATCCAGTGTCGGCAAGTAGTCCTGCGCATGAAAAACGGGCGGAAGGGCAGACATCCGCGACAAGTCTACTACGATCGACACCGCTTGAAGCGAAAGAATCCGAGACTTCTTCAATAGGGCTGCGCCCGAAAGTAGCCGGGGCGAGCGAGAACCGCCCGCCCCGGGATGCTACGTGCGCTCGCGTTCGCGCAGCTCGGCGAGCTTCCAGGCTCCGGCTTCGTCCCGGAGTAGAACGGGGGCCATCTCCGCCGCCAGCGCCTTGCACTCCCGAGTGCTTCCGAGAGTGGCAACGATCCGCTTCGAGGGGAGATGTACCAACGCCCGGCCGTGGTTCAGGTGTGCCCCGTAACCCGACCCTCGGAAGATCCCGAAAGGCCAGGAAACCGCCCCGCGAGCCTCGATCTCGGCGCCGTCCATCATGGCGACCCGGAACCGGCCGAACCGTCGCCACGCGAGCGGCAGAGGGCGCCCCGCTCGCGCCCGCGCCTTCAAGTAGGCGTCCGCGGCGTACGCGAGCCACGAACCGGCGCTCGCGTACCCCTCCGCTTCCGCCGCCCGCTTCCAGCGCGCCGACTGCTCGACGGAGCCGCGGACGTTGAAGACCGAGACCTTCATTCCGGCCACGCCCTAGACCTCCGACATCGTGAGCCCGCGCGGCCCGTCCGAGATCGTCACAAGCTCCCAGAATTCGCGCTCTGTGGAGTGCGCTGGCGGATCGGCGAGACGCCAGAGGGCAAACCACCGCCCGAGCAGGAACAACACCATGAGCCCCGCTTCCTCGGCCGTGCGGGTTTCGATGAAGTCTTCCTCCCGTTTCTTCACATCTCGGATCGACATCAGCTCGGGGGCGAAGTGCTCGGCCGAAATCCGGTCGTAGATCTCTCGGCGCGCCGCTTCGGAG
>DATMZU010000093.1:0-3103 GCA_035607435.1 Thermoanaerobaculia bacterium
CACCGCCTCGCCCGGCGACGGCACGCACATCTGGGCTCATTGGGCGACCGATCCCCCCGGACCGTACACCGTGCCGGGCGTGACCGAGCCGGGTTCCTCGGGCTCGCCGCTCTACAGCCAGGCGGGCCGCTTCATCGGCCAGCTGCACGGCGGGCCGTCGTCATGCGGCGCCACCGGCAACAACCTCTCCGACTATTACGGCCGCTTCAGCGTCTCGTGGACCGGCGGCGGCACGAACAGCACCCGGCTCTCGAACTGGCTCGACGCGGGCAACACCGGCGCCACGACCGTCAACGGTCTCGACAACGGCGGAGGCGGCTGCACGCCGCCCGCGGCGCCGACCGGCCTGGTCGCCACCGCGACCTCGCAAACCCAGATCAACCTCTCCTGGAGCGCCGTCTCCGGCGCCACCTCGTACACAATCTTCCGCGCGACCACGAGCGGCGGACCCTACACCTCGGTCGGAACCTCGGCCACGACGTCGTTTTCCAACACCGGCCTCGCCTGCAACACCACCTACTACTACGTGGTGAAGGCGTCGAACGGTGCCTGCACCTCCGTCAACTCGGCCCAGGCGCAGGCGACCACCCAGGCCTGCACCGCCTGCTCTGCGATCTCGGACGTGGAGCCGAACAACGCCACGACCGCGCCGCAGGTGATCACGGGGAATTGCAACCAGATCTCAGGGACGTTCCTGAACGATGCCACTTCGCAGCAGAACGACTACTTCCGCCTGAGCCTGCCCGCGGGCGCCACGGTGACCGGACTGCTCAACGGCCTGACGGTCGATTACGACCTCTACATCTACAACTCGACCACCGGCAGCGCGGTCGCCAGCTCGCTCAACGGCGGCACCGCCACGGACCAGGCGTCGTGGACCAACACCGGAGCCACGGCGGTCAACGTCTACGTCCGCGCCTACCGCTTCTCATCCACCCGGACGACGTACCAGCTGAGGATTAGCTACTGATCCGATCGGCGCGCCCGCTCCCATAGGGGGGCGGGCCGTTCGATCCGCTGGTTCTTTGAAAGTTCGGCTGCATTCGGTCGTCGAATCCACCGCAATCGACGGCCGAATCCGCTGGAATCCGGCGCGGATCCACTGCATTCGATCGTCGCTTCCACTGGAATCTGTGGTCGCTTCCACTGCATTCGATCGTCGCTTCCACTGGAAACTGCGGCCGCTTCCAGTGCAATCGATCGTCGCTTCCACTGGAAACTGGAGAAAATCCACTGGAATCGATCGTCGCTTCCAGTGGAATCTGTGGCCGCTTCCACTGCATTCGGCCGTCGCTTCCAGTGTATCTACGGCCGCTTCCACTGGAATCTGCGGCCGAATCGGCGCGGCGGGGCGCGAATTCCGCTTTCGCGGCGCCATGTTACGATCTCCCGCACCTTGAATCCGATAGGTCGAATCGTCGCTTTCGTGCTCGCGTTGCTCGCTTCCGGCGTTCTCGCTGGGGGTGTGGAGCTTCCCTTGCCTGCATCCGGGGCGGTGGAACCGGCGGAGCGGCCCGCCGAGGCCGTACCCACCCTTCGGATCATCAACGCCCGCTTGATCGACGGCACCGGGGCGCCCGGGCGGCCGGGGAGCTTGCGGATCGTCGGCGACCGGATCGCGGCGGTAGGCGACGTGGCGTCGCTTCCGGGCGAGGAGGTCTTCGACGCCAAGGGGCTGGTTCTCGCGCCCGGGTTCATCGATACCCACTCGCACGCCACGGGGGACCTGTTCGAGATTCCGGAGGCGCTCGGCGCGGTAAGCCAGGGGATTACGACGGTGGTCGGCGGCCAGGACGGCGACTCGTTCTTTCCGCTCGGCGACTACTTCGCGCGGCTGGAAAAGGCCCCGGCGGCGATCAACGTCGCCTCGTACTCGGGACATGGAACGCTGCGCGAAAAAGTGCTGGGCGAAGATTTCCGCCGCGTCGCGACGGCGGCCGAGATCGAGAGGATGTCGCGCCTGCTCGACCAGGACATGGCGGCCGGCGCCCTCGGGCTCTCCTCCGGACTGGAATACGATCCCGGCATCTATTCGTCCCGCGGCGAGCTGATCGACCTCGCCCGGGTGGCCGCGCGCTACGGCGGTCGGTACATCAGCCACATCCGCAGCGAGGACCGGAAGTTCTGGGAGGCGATCGACGAGATTCTCGCGATCGGCCGCGAGGCGAAGCTCCCGGTGCAGATCTCGCACGTCAAGCTCGCGATGCGGAACCTCTGGGGCCAGGCGCCCCGGCTGCTCGCGCAGCTCGACCAGGCACGGGCGCAGGGGATCGACGTTTCGGCCGACATCTATCCTTATCTGTATTGGCACTCGTCGCTCACGGTGCTCTTCCCGGACCGCGACTTCGAGAATCTCGCGGAGGCACGAAAGATCCTCGCCGAGATCGCGCCGGCCGAGGGCCTGCTGCTCGGCCGCTATCTGCCGCATCCCGCCTATGCGGGCCGCACCGTGGCCGAGATCGCGAAGGAGCGCGGCGAAGCGCCCGAGGTGACGTTGGTCGCCCTGATCCGCGATGCCGAAGCCTTGCGCCGGCAGGGGAAGGAAGACGTCGAAAACGTCATCGCCACCAGCATGATCGACGGCGATCTCGAAAAGCTCCTCGCCTGGCCGCACACCAATCTCTGCACCGACGGCCAGCTCGACGGCAGCCATCCGCGCGGTTTCGGTTCCTACCCGCGGGTCCTCGGGCGCTACGTGCGGGAGAAGGGAACGCTCGGCCTCGAAGAGGCGATCCGCAAGATGACTTCGCTCGCCGCCGACCACGTGGGGATCAAAGACCGCGGGCGTCTGGCGCCCGGCGCCTACGCCGATCTCGTCTTGTTCGATCCGGCGAAGGTAATCGATCGCGCCACCACGACCGAGCCGCACGCCCTCTCCGTCGGTATCGAACGGGTCTGGGTGAACGGCAAGGTCGTCTTCGCGGGAGGTGCAGCGAGCGGCGCCAAACCCGGGCGGGTGTTGCGCCGTGAAGAGAGCCCGCGTCATCCCGGCTGAAGGGGCTCCGAGGTCAGGAAGTCACTTTCACCGTCGTTTTGGCAAATCCTACGTTCGTCTCCTTCGCCTGCACCGCCACCACCCACACGTCATAGGTCCCGGGCCGCA